>JBBRPC010000016.1:0-31314 GCA_038228615.1 Acidimicrobiia bacterium
ACAGTGTCAGCCAGGTGCTCGCCCCCAAGGTCGCGGCAGCTTCCTCTGCATGGCCATCGAGGGATCGCAACGCGCCCTCGACCGTCAGCACCAGGAAAGGAAGCGCAACAAACATCTCGGCCATCACAACGCCGGCAAAGGTGTACGGCAGTTCGAGACCGAACCAGCGATGCAACCACTGCCCAGCGAAGCCGCTACGGCCGAATGCGAACAGCATCGCAATCCCGCCAACCACTGGCGGCAACACCATCGGAAGCGTCACGATCGCACGCCCAAGGTTGCGCCATTTCCCGTGACGATTCGACAGCACGATCGCCAACGGAACCCCAAAGGCAACGGACATAATCGTGGCGATGATCGACGACGTGAGCGACACGCGCAACGCCGCCGTCGCACTCGAACTGCTGATGTCGTGCCAGAAACGTGACCACGCCGCCCGTTCCATGAGCGCCACGAACGGCAGCACCAAAAATACGCTCACGGAGAGCGCCGCGAGGACGCGCACGAATATCGGCGCTTGATGCGTCCGTCGCACCGCCCGGCGAACCGTCATTCCCGCCCTCGCGACCGGGCCGTGCGCAGGAACGTCAGCATTCGGGCGAAGCCTACCGAGAACGCTGAGGTCTTCGACACGCCATACTCTTGGCCTGTGATCGATTCGCCAAAGAGCGGGATCTCCTCGCACGATGTGCACCTCGCCGCCGGCGACCTCCTCGATGCGATCCGTCAGCGCGAACCACCACTGCGATCAATCGCGAACACACTCGCCGATCTTGCCGCGCGCATCGGCGTCGACCGGGCGGTCATTTCGATCGACGACCCAGCCTTCGGCCGACAAGTGTTCTCGTCGCTGCGGTCCCCTCTCGACGATTGCATCACCCCGCTCTTTGGTCGCGCGTGCCTTGTCACCGAACCGCCCACGTCGATCGACCCCGATGCTGAACGGGTGTTGCTGCTGGCGACCTCGTTCGCGTTCGCGACATTGACGGAAGGAACCAGCAGAGCACACCAATCCAACACCGCGAAGCTGCGCCTCCAACTCGAACCCGAGGTTTCTCGCGCCGTCGCTCTCGGGTGGCGCTTCGCGCTTGTGCTCGCTCGGTGCGAACTCCCCCACCGCGTCGAAACAGCAACGCCGCCCAACACGGCTCCCGGCGAGGAATTGTTCGTCCTCGACGAGGCTGAGCTCGCCCTGATCATTCCTGCAATCCAGCCAGACCGCGTCCCAGTTCGCCTTGCGCAGTTTGCACAAGACTGCTCCTTGCCAACGATGACATTTGGGTTGGCCATCTGTCCGGCCGACGCATCGACTGTCGACGATCTGCTCGAAGTCGCTGCCGTCCGACTCGCACAGAGTCTCGAAAGCCGTCAGAAAATCCAACAACCACACTGATCCCTCACTCTGGGTGATCGAAGCGATACCTTCACCGTCGTGATACCGCGCCTGCGTGCCTGGCTGCGAGACGAACTCACCAAGGTCGTGCGCAGTGAGATCTCGCAGACCAACGCGACCCTCGAAGCCACGCTCCACGATGAGCTCGGTGAGTTGCATCACGAACTGCAGAATGACCGCGACGCAACAGCCACGCAAAACTCAGCACGCGATCACGAACTCGCATCAGCTATTTCTCATCTCGCCGATGCGATCGGGGCGCTGCACCACCGCATCGATGCCGACATCAACGAACGACAATTGCATCTCTCGTCGGTGGAATGGCTCATGCGTGAGCTCATTATCAGTTTTCCTCAACCCAACACCACGAGCGATGCCCCCTCCGATGCGCACACAATTCTCGGTGGAACGATCGAGCGCGATCCGGCGACCCAACTCGACGGCGCCGCGCTCTCGCCAACGAGTGAAATCGATCTACGAGAAGCTGAGCGGCACGTTGGCATGCTGGTGGAAGTTCGGTCCCGATTCCACGACCGTTGGATCCGAGGCTTCGAAATTATTGAGATTGTCGACATCGGCGACCTTCGTCGATTTCGGCTCTCGCGAATCTCCGATCGCATCGCCCTCCCGGTGCTATTCGATACCTACGACATTCGACCTCTGCCAGTGCTGCCAGAGGTCGAAACCGCCGAACGACCGGCGTAGGCCAGCGCACATGATGGCTCGAGGGTTCAGTGCCAATAGCCATTGATGCATTCGAACTGCGTCGCGTTCGAATTCCACTTGTGACACCGTTTCGGACTTCGTTCGGCACCGACACCCATCGCGACGCGTTGCTGATCCGAGCGTTCACGAACGGCCCAGCTGGTTGGGGCGAGTGTGTCGCCGACCTACAACCGTTGTATTCGCCCGAGTATGTCGACGGGGCAAGCCAAGTCACCGAACGCTATTTAATTCCACGGATATTCGCTGCGGACGCTCCCCCAGCTGCTGCGATCGCCGGGATACTCGCCAGGGTTCAGGGTCATCCAATGGCCAAGGGTGCACTCGAGATGGCTGTCCTCGACGCTGAACTTCGCGCCGAGGGCGTATCGTTTGGCCAACGTCTCGGCGCTGTTCGCGAGCGCGTCGACTGCGGCGTGTCTGTCGGAATTCAAGATTCACCGGAACGATTGATCGACCTCGTCACCGAGTACCTCAGCGCCGGTTACAAACGGATCAAGTTGAAAATAGAACCAGGTTCCGACGTTGAAGCTGTTCGGACGGTACGCGAACACTTCGGTGACGGACTGCTGCTGTCGGCAGATGCAAACGCGGCCTACACCCTCGACGATGTCGACGCGTTGCGCGCGCTCGATCCGTTTCACCTGTCGATGTTGGAACAACCCCTCGCCGCCGACGACATCCCGGGACACGCGCAGCTCGCGACGCAAATTTCATCGCCAATATGTCTTGACGAGTCGATCATTTCGGCGCGAAGTGCAGCGTTCGCAATCAGTGTTGGTGCGTGCAAGATCATCAACATCAAACCTGGGCGCGTTGGCGGCTACCTCGAAGCCGTCAAAGTGCATGATGTGTGCGCTGCGAATCAAATCCCGGTGTGGTGCGGAGGCATGCTCGAAACAGGAGTGGGACGCGCCGCAAATGTTGCCCTCGCGGCACTCCCGAACTTCACGTTGCCTGGCGACACCTCAGCATCGGAGCGTTACTTCCTCGAGGATCTCACTGCGCCGTTCGTGCTCGAAGCCGGGCAGTTGGCCGTCCCAACCGGGCCAGGCATCGGTGTGGAACCGCTCGCATCATCGTTGCGAGCATTCACGACGAGCGTCACGTTGATCAGACGCTGATCGCTGCTTCGCTCACGACTGATGCACGAGGTACTGCGCGCTCAGCGCGGCAGCTAACGCAAAGAGTGCAGTCACAGTGATCACATACTCTCAATCGACCGATCGCGCACTCTTCTTGAGGTTTCGGGGTTCTTGAGGTTTCGGGCAACTACCAGAACGACGTCGCAAGAGTGAGGCCCCTGTCGGGTTGCGCACCCGTGACGATCGGCTGACAGTTCCCGTAACCCCGACCACCACCAATCGGGTCATCGACCTGGACGAACGTGTCGCGAATTTGATGGAGTGACTGAAACACCGAAGCGGAGGTGCAGTCGGTGATTCGTTCGCCTTCGATATTGAGTTCGCCGCGCCATTCACCGTGATGATGCCCGTTCCAACCGAAGTACAGGCCAGCACCGAGATGAAATCCGGTGTCGGTTGGCACGCTGAAGCTCAGCGGGCGATCGGTGCCATCGATCATCTTGGCATGGACGCTGCCACCCTGGAGTCGCCGCGTGAGCGAATGGAACTCTAAGTCGAGGTTGATATCGAGAAACGGTTCGACTCGCCCGTCTGGATGTTCCACACCACCTGTCACCATTTTGTGCACGACCGACCCGAACGCCTCGACAACGACGGTGTGCAGAAATATTGCATACCGCGACCCGTCGGGCCGCTCGAACGTCAACGGGCACCAGATCATCGAAAAACTGACGCCCTCGATATCCATCGGATTCATCGTAGGTTCGAGATCCGTTGCTGGAGACCCCACGTCGTAGCGCACACCCCAACTGTGGTCGCGAGTACTGACCCACGTTTCTGGCGTGATCTCCGTGCGAGTACCGTCGACATCGACCCAACCCGACGCGACACCCGCTTGGTGATAGCGCACCAGTTCCGCGCTGATTCGGCGGCCATCGAGCGACCGTTGCAACGTGCGGTCTTCGGTGTTGCACGGGACGACCGACTCGAAGGTCCAATCGAACGCAATTGGCTGCGTGTCGGTGGGATCAAGCGAGAACCGAACCGTATGGAGCGGTTCGATGACCTGATAACGAATCGGACCGATGACGGTCGTGTTGAGCTCAGGAAAAAGCCGCCGACTTGCACGCACGGTGATCTGTTCGAGCCCGCGCGAAATGCCAGCGTAGGCATCCATGACATTGCGATTGGTGTATTTCCCCAACCCAAACCCAAGTTGCAGCGAGCCATCGCGTGCGCACGCCATCGCGCACACCTTCTCGGTCCAGGCAAGGTCGCTGCTCCCTACGGTCGCGAACGTTTCGGCAACCTGGTGACAGAACATTTCATCGGCCGCCGTGACGGGCCCAACGGAGTTATTCATGCGCACTAGCCAAGTTCATGCCGCTGACGCTACTTTGCGCCTCATGCGCGACTATCAGTCTTCATTGAGCTCATGGGACGACTTCCCGGTCCATCAAAACGCCGACACTGTTCGAAACGTTGGGAGCAGCGACCGCAACTTCTACGATCGTTACTACTTCAACATGCATGGCAGCAGCGACGAGTTGTTCATGGTGATGGGCCTCGGCCAGTACCCCAACCTCGCAACCCAGGACTGCTTCGCGTGCGTTCGCCGCGGCGATTCGCAATTTGTTGTTCGGGCCTCGCGTGAACTGGGCGACCGCATGGACACGAGCGTCGGGCCGTTTCGCGTCGAGGTCATCGAGCCGTTGAAGAAGGTGCGCTTCATTTGCGACCCGTCGGCGCATGTCCGCACCGAAGCCGACAGCGGTGACCTGACGATTGCGTGCGACCTGCATTGGGAAGGCGCGATGCCGGCGTTCGAAGAACCTCGCCAGTACGTGCGTCGCAACGGACGGGTGCTGTTCGACACGATGCGGTTCGCGCAGACAGGATGCTGGACCGGTTGGCTCGAAGTCGCTGGTGAACATTTCGACATCACCCCCGATCGTTGGTGGGGAACACGCGATCGCTCGTGGGGAGTGCGGCCACACGGTGAAAAGGAACCAGCTGGCATCCACGAAAACACGGGCTCGATGCGGGGCATGTGGAACTACGACCCGATGCAATTCGCCGACCATTCCATCCTCTACATGCTGAACGAAGAGGCCGACGGACGTCGCGTGCTCGAAGAAGCAATGCGTATCTGGACCGATCCCGCCCGCGAACCAGAGTGGCTTGGGCGCCCCGAGTACGAACACACACTCGTTCCCGGTACCCGGATGATCAGCGCTTCCAACATTGCTTTTCCGCAAGCACCAGAAGGACCGCTTTCCATCAACGTCGAACCGCTGCTGCCCGCCTACATCGCAATCGGCACCGGCTACGGAGTCGAAGACGACTGGCGGCACGGCATGTATCAAGGCCCACTCGTCGTGCAAGGCCGCGAGTTCAAGATGGCCGACATCGAACCGTTTGGTCACTTCACGATCGTCGACCAAGTGGCTCGTTTCACGCAGAGCAACGGAATCGTCGGGTACGGCCTCCACGAGCACGCTTTTATCAAGGCGTTCCCGAAGTACGGAATGCACGGCGACCACGACGGCTTTCCCGGCTGACGCCCCGGTTCGAGGTCACGTGCTCAAGGCGGTTTTAGGCTCGTCTTCTATGATCTGACGGTCCGTCAGATCACCTTCGGAGGGGTTCCACGATGCTCGACGTCAAGATTCTCGGTGCCCGTCTGGTCGACGGCACGGGCGCGCCGGAACGACTGGCCGATGTGGGAGTTCGTGCCGGAAGGATCACGACTGTGGTCACCGCCGGTGGACTGGACGCCGAACCTGCAACCGAGACGGTCGACGCCAACGGCTACGTCCTGACGCCGGGATTCGTCGACCCGCACACGCACTACGACGCCCAACTCCATTGGGATCCGTTTGCCACCCCGTCCAACGTGCACGGTGTGACGACGGTGATCGGGGGCAACTGCGGTTTCAGCCTCGCACCGATCAAACCTGAAGCTGCCGACTACACCCGCAAGATGATGGCGAAGGTCGAGGGTATGCCGCTCGCTGCCCTCGAACATGGCATCACCTGGGATTGGCATACGTTCGGTGAGTTCCTCGATCGCTTCGAAGGCAACATCGCGGTCAACGCAGGCTTTCTCGTCGGCCATTGCGCGATCCGTCGATATGTCATGGGTGCCGACTCGGTTGGCGAAGCAGCGACCCCAGAACAAATCGACGCGATGGTCGCGCTCTTAAAGACATCGATCGACGCCGGAGGCCTCGGATTTTCGACGACGTTGTCGCACACACATTCCGATGGCGATGGCGCCAAGGTGCCGTCGCGGTGGGCAACCAACGAGGAGGTCCTCGCACTGTCGGGAGCGGTGAAGGATCACGAAGGCACCACGCTCGAAGCGATCGTCAGTGGTTGTCTCGACATGTTCAGCGACGAAGAAATCGAACTTCTCGCGCAGATGAGCGCAGCTGGTCAACGCCCGTTGAACTGGAATGTCCTCACCGTTGATTCGCGCGTTCCGCAACGCATTCCTCGTCAGCTTGCAGCAGGCGACCGCGCCGCTGAGATCGGTGGCAAGGTGATCGCGTTGACGATGCCATCGATCGTCCCGATGAACATGAGTTTCGGCACGTACTGCGCGCTGTTCATGATCCCCGGCTGGGGCGATGTGATGGGCTTAGACCGGGCCGAACGAATCGAGAAACTGCGCGATCCAGCAGTACGCATCGAACTGAATGCAAAGGCTGATAGTCCCGATGCAGGCGTGTTTCGACGCCTTTCAGCGTGGGGCGCATACGTGATCGGCGACACCTTCTCTGAGGTCAACGACGGCCTCAAAATGCGGCGGGTCAGCGACATTGCCAAGGAACGAAACCAAGCAACGTTCGACTGTTTGCTCGACATCGTGATCGCCGACGATCTACGAACCATTCTTTGGCCGATTGCCAGCGATGGCGACGACAAGAGCTGGCAGATGCGGGCCGAACTCTGGGACGACCCGCGTGCAATGCTCGGCGGATCCGACGCGGGCGCGCATCTCGACCGAATGTGTGGTGCGCCGTACACCACGCGTTTTCTCGGCGATGTGTTGCGTGGGCGCAAACTGGTCCCGTTGGAGCGCGCGGTACAACTCATCACCCAAGCACCGGCACTGCTCTTCGGGCTGCGCGACCGAGGCACGATCGCAGTCGGGCTCCACGCAGATCTCGTGCTGTTCGATCCAGACACCATCGCATCCGAACCCGCGACGTTGGTCGAGGATCTTCCTGGCAACTCCGCGCGCCTGACTGCTGGCTCTCTTGGCGTGCACAGGGTGTGGGTCAACGGTATTGAGACAGTGCGCGACGGCACGGCCACAGGCGCCACACCCGGCTCGGTCGTGCGCAGCGGCCGCGACACCTACACCGTCGCAACTTCCTAAGGGCTCCGCTCGTAGTGTTACAAGCATGAAGGCCCTGCAACTCGTACGCGCCGCTGGTCGCGCCGGTCTGATCAGACCACTGCGACCAGATCGCTACCTGAGTGCGGCCCGGGCGATCCATTCATATGGCACGACGCTCGCAGGTGCGTGCGCCAGTGCCGCGGCGCTGTATGGAAATGACGTCGCCCTCATCGACCCCGATGGAACTACCACGTTCACGCGAGTGCACGAACGAACCAATGCACTCGCGCACGCGCTGCACAACCGCGGCGTCGGATCAGGATCCGTAGTTGCACTCATGGCGCGCAACCACACTCCATTCGTCGAGACAGCCATCGCACTCGCCAAACTGGGCGCAGATACGGTCATGCTCAATACGGGCATGGGCGCAACACAACTGTTGGAGATCTGCGCCCGCGAACGCGTCGCGCTCATCATCACCGATGAAGAATTCGAAGCGGCATGGCGCGACGACAGCGATGCGCCACCTCGGGCGACAACCGCGATGTGCAGTAACTGGGCATCGTCGCACACCAGTTCACCATTGCCGCCGCCACGCGCTCCGAGCCGAACGATCATCTTGACGTCGGGCACGACTGGCGCGCCGAAGGGCGCAGCCCGCGGTGCGCCGCCAACCACGACGGCGACGGTCGGAATGCTCGATGCCATTCCATATCGACGTGGTGAGCCAATGCTCATCGCCGCACCGTTGTTTCACGCCTGGGGCTTCGCGCATCTCGCGATCGGGTTTGCGCTCGGAAGCCCGATCGTGTTGCAACCGCGATTCGACCCGGCCGACACGCTCGAAGCGATGGCACAACACCGCATTGGGGTGCTCGTGGCCGTGCCCGTGATGTTGCGGCGCCTATTGGACACAGCGGGCAAGCCGACCACGAAGAACCACAACACGAGTTCGCTTCGGCTCGTCCCACTTTCGGGCTCAGCGATCCCTCGCGGTCTCGCCGAAGCATTCATGGACCAGTTTGGTGAGGTCATTTACAACTTGTACGGTTCGACTGAGGTCGGAGCGGCAACGGTTGCTGCACCAGGCGACCTGCGACTCGCCCCAGGAACCGCGGGCCGACCGCCGCTCGGCGTCGCGCTCAGGATCCTCGACGATTCCGATCACGCGGTCGAATCGGGTCACGAAGGACGGATCTTCGTACAGAGCCCGTTGCTGTTCGACGGATACACGAACGGCGACAACAAGGCGATAGTCGATGGATTCATGAGTACGGGCGACGTCGGACACCTCGACGCCGAAGGCCGACTGTTCGTCGACGGACGCGACGACGACATGATCGTCAGCGGCGGTGAAAATGTTTACCCGCTCGAGGTCGAAGACCATCTCGTCACCCATCCGGAAATCCTCGAGGCCGCCGTCGTCGGGGTGGATGATCCCACCTTCGGGCAGCGGCTCGGCGCGTATGTGGTGTTACGTCCGGAGGCTTCTCTCACAGCCGACGACGTGCGCGCGTGGGTGCGCGATCATCTTGCTCGCTACAAAGTGCCGCGCGACGTGACATTTCTTGATGCGCTCCCCCGCAACGCGACAGGCAAGGTGCTGAAACGATCGCTGCCGTGACGCGGTTTCTCGCGGTCGATATTGGTGGAACCAAACTTGCCGCGGGAATCGTGGACGGAACCGGAACGTTGCTGCAACGCGCCACGGTGCCCACACCACATACCGACAATGCCGAGGCATTGTGGTCGGCGCTCAAATCGTGTCTCGACCAAGTCGATATCGACGGTGTGCGCGCCGTTGGTTGCGGTTGTGGCGGACCGATGGCGCCTCACGGTGAACACGTTTCGCCGCTCAACATTCCTGCTTGGCGCGAGTTTCCATTGCGTCAACGACTCGCGCAACATTGCAACGTTCCAGCCTTCGTCGACAACGATGCCAAGGCGTTGGCGATCGGAGAAGGTTGGGTCGGCGCGGCGCAAGGTGTCGCGAACTACATCGCCATGGTCGTGAGCACTGGTGTAGGTGGAGGCATCGTGCTTGACGGCCGCCTCCTCGACGGCCACACTGGCAACGCTGGCCACATCGGCCATATCGTCGTCGAGCCCGGAGGTCGCGAATGCGTCTGCGGAGCACGCGGGTGCCTCGAGGCAGAGGCAAGTGGCACAGCAATCGCGGCCATCACCGGTCGTCATCCCAGTACCGCGAGCGACGCTGTCATCGAACGCACAGGCGCACTCGTTGGTCGAGCGATCGCAATCGCCGCCAATTTGCTCGACCTCAAACTCGCCGTTGTCGCAGGTTCGGTCGCACTTGGCTACGGAGCGCCGTTTTTTCGCGCGGCACAGCAGAGCATCGACTCGCTCTGCGCAATCGAGTTCGCGCGTGGCACCACAGTCATGCCCGCGGGGCTTGGCGATGCAGGCCCTCTGATCGGCGCGGCCGCAGTTGCGCGGCGACACACAGCGAACGACTGAGTTACGCCTCGTACGTGAACACGCCACCATCAATCACGACCGCACCGTCCTGATTCACGGTTTGGTACTGCGCGTTTCCTGGCGAACCGATCCACATCTTGACGGTGAGCACATCGCCAGGCATCACCGGCTTACTGAAACGGTTGTCCATGCTCTTGAACTTCGCAACATCGCTACCGCACAACGTATGGAGTAGTGCCCGACCGGTGAATCCGTAGGTGCAGAGACCGTGCAGGATCGGGCGGTCGAACCCGGCGATTTTGGCGAGTTCCGGATCTGAGTGCAACGGATTGCGATCGCCAGATAGCCGATACAACAACGGTTGATCGGGCCGGATCGCGTAGACGACCTCGTGGTCGGGGGCACGGTCGGGTGCCTTCGGTGGATCTGCAATGTCCTCGCCACGCGTGCCGCACCCGCCTTCGCCGCGGATGAACGCAGCGAAACGAGTCGTGAACGCAGGAGTCCCGTCGGGGTACGTCGACACATTTTCGAGGCGCACGACCGCGGCCTTGCCCTTGTCGTAGATACCAACGAGTCGCTGCACCGTGGTGACTTCACCGTCGGGCGGAATTGGTCCGTGCACAGTGACACCCTGTTCACCGTGCAGCAACATGCGAAAGTCGAAGTCGCCCCACTTTGGCGCGTCGGCGCCGCCACCCATCGCAACCACGACGGGAATCGTTGGGAGGACGCGCTGCGGGACGTTTTGACTGTTTTCTGTAGTGAACTCAAGCTCGAAGCCCGTGGGGTCGGCTTGGCCCGCGCCAACGCCCAACGCGTAGAGCAGGGCATCTTTGGATGTCCATGAGTTCTTGCCTGGTTGCGACACGCCACCAACGGCATCAAGGTTCATTGGCATAACGAGGACTCCTTCGATGTGTTCAAACGATTGAGAACAACTGACCTATTCGAACATGCCAGCCGGTTTGCGAGCTTGCTCCACAAGACCTGGGACAATTTTGCCAAGCGTGTTGGGATCCCAACGCTCACCATCGTTCTCAGCGGTTGGACCACGGTGCCAACCTTCAGCGACGCCAATGCGGTCTCCTGCAACAAGGAACACTTGTCCGGTCACGTCTTTTGCTTCCGGCGACCCAAGCCAACAGACGAGTGGCGAAATGTTGGCCGGATCGAGCGCATCAAACTTCGATGCATCCGGCGCACCGGGAGTACCTCCCATGAGGTTCTCCGTCATGCGCGTACGTGCGACGGGAGCGATCGCGTTCACTGTCACGCCGTAGCGTTGGAGTTCCATCGCTGCGATGACAGAAAACGAAGCGATGCCGGCCTTCGCCGCGCCGTAATTCGTTTGCCCAACGTTGCCGAAGATTCCGCTTGGGCTCGTGGTATTGATCACCCGTGCGTCGGGTTGGTTACCGGCCTTGCTCAGATTGCGCCAATACTCCACGGCGTGGCGAGTCGGTGCGAACGTGCCTTTGAGATGGACAGCGATGACAGCATCCCATTCACCCTCACTCATGTTCGTGAGCATGCGGTCGCGCAAGATCCCCGCGTTGTTCACCAACACGTCGAGACGACCAAAGTGATCAATCGCTTGTTGAATCATCCGAGCGGCTCCAGCGAAGTCGGCGACGTTGTCACCGTTCACGATGGCATCGACGCCCATTTCGCGAATCAGCGCCGCGGTCTCTTGCGCTGGATGGATATCGGCACCCTCGCCAGTGGCATCGCCCCCTAGGTCGTTGACCACCACGTGCGCACCACTCGCGGCGTACGCGAGCGCATGTTCACGTCCGATCCCACGACCAGAACCCGTGATGATAACGACCCGACCTTCATTCAAAGCTGCCATGACCTGCTCATTTTCTCCATGTTCCGCGGACTGCGGGAAGCTATCTCGCAATTGGGGTCGCCGTCATATGGGCCCACCGCGCGACAATGCCAAGCGAATGGCCACGATTTCCCTCACCGACGTCATGGCTGCGGCTGCAGCCCTGCAACCAGTCATTGTGGAAACGCCATGTTCGATCTCTCACACATTGTCGGAGATCACAGGTGCCAACGTTTGGTGCAAGTTCGACAACCTGCAATACACGGCCTCGTTCAAAGAGCGAGGCGCCCGCTGGTTCCTCGAAGGCCTCGATGCTCAGGAGCGAGCACGAGGCGTGGTGGCCGCATCAGCCGGCAACCACGCCCAGGGTCTCGCGCACCACGCCAAGCTGCTCAACGTTCCAGCCAAGATCGTGATGCCAGTCGGCACACCGTTCACGAAGGTGACCCGCACCGAATTGTCGGGAGCGACCGTCGAGCTCTACGGCTCGGATTTCGCGGCCGCACACGACCGCGCCGTGGAACTTGCCATTGCGACAGGCGCGACGTTCGTACCCGCGTTTGACGATCCTCGAATCATCGCGGGACAGGGCACGGTCGCACTCGAAATGCTCACGCAAGTTCCTGAGCTCGACACCCTTGTCATCCCGGTCGGAGGCGGCGGCCTCATTGCCGGATGTGCGATCGCGGCGAAGGCACTCCGCCCCGACATTCGCATCGTCGGCGTACAGGTAGATAGCCACGCTGGCATGGCACACGCGCTTGATCCCAAGGTCCACGCTGCGCCACCCGTCGCGGCCCCAACGATCGCCGAGGGCATCGCCGTCACAACACCTGGCGTACTCACAACTGCGATCTGTCGCGAATACGTCGACAAGATGCTGGTCGTTGATGAACAGCTCGTCGAGGAATCGGTGGCGTTGTTCGTCGAAATCGAAAAGGTTGTTGTTGAGGGCGCCGGCGCGGCGGCACTCGCCGCACTACTGCAATATCGCGAGCTCTTCCAAGGCCACAACTGCGGAATCGTCGTGTCGGGAGGCAACATCGACCTTCGCGTGTTGTCGTCGGTAATCTTGCGCGCGCTCGCGCGCACCGGACGCATCGTCAGATACCGATTGGAAATCCCCGACCGGCCTGGCGTCTTAGCCGCCGTGGCCACCATCGTTGGCGGAACAGGCGGAAATATCATCGACGTCGAGCACCACCGTGATCGACCCGGCGTGTCGCTTCGCGAAACCGTGTTAGAGGTCTCGGTGGAAACCCGCGACCGCGCGCACGCCGATCAGATCGGCGTACTCCTCACATCCGAAGGCTTCACCGTCACCAACGGCTAACGCCAGCGCGACCGCGCGTGCCCTTGCGTTGTACGAGCGGCAATTCGCCGTGACCGTGCGGATCGACTGTTGGCACCCGTCGCGGCGAGCGGATCGAAGAGCAATGGCACCGTGTTCGATTCAGAGAAGTCGCGAGCATTCGAGACCAAGAGCGAACACGCTCCTGACGGTGCGGTGCAGTCGAAAAAACCGTTGTCGATCAAGGCGTTACTGATCGCAAAGGTGGTGTCGACCCGGCCATGCGAATCGGCGTGGATCAACACGGATTCAATGAAGTCGCATGCCTCGAGTCCTGGCCCCGCTGTTGGGCACTCGACAATTCCCACATCAGCGTTCGGCGTGAATCCCGAGCCCTTCACCGAGACGATTTTCCCGTCGCGAAGATGCTGGTGCGGTGTGACGATCAGTTTCGGCAGCAGTATCGGTGAGGAAGGATCAAACATGATTGGCGCTACTGCCGCGCCAGGAGTGATTGAAAACGACGAGAGGTCGAGGGCCAACATCGCGCAGGTGGTAACGATTGCACAGTCGAAGGTGCCACCGAACGTGACGATGCGTCGCAGTACCTTGACCCGAGCGTCGAACGCCCCGGCGCTATCTGCGATTTGGTCTGCAACCGCGCGACAGCCAGAAAAGTCGACACCAACAGAAGTCGAGCCGCACTGCAGCAGCGGCACCCGCGAGCCCGGAGCAAAACCCGAGCCGTGCAGAGCGATTTCCTGCTTGGCGTGGAGTCCTATCGACGGTGTTGCAGTCATCACTGGCGGCGCGGCGAGCGGCGCGCCTGGGTCGAACTGCAACGGAAGGGTGAAGTTCGATCCATCGTTGAAATCGTCGATCTGCAGCTCGCACGTAACGCCAGGGTCGACGCAATCGATGAACGAGGTCGCGAGTGACGCGCGCTTGCCGGCAGGGCCCTCGAAGATCTCCATTTGGCGATCGATGCGCACCGTAATCACGAACGTTCCGTTGGCATCGACCGTTGTTCCGAAACCGGAACATGAGGAACCGGAGGTGGGATCTGTCGCACACTCCGAGACGTCAAGTTCATCACCAGGGAACAGGCCGCGCCCGCGTACCGTGACGAGTTGGTGATCCTTCAGGGCCCGTTTCGGCGAGATTTCCACCACCTCGGGCGGCGGCGGCGGGACATACCCGTCGAACGCAATTGCGACCATACCTGTCGACCCGTTGCCGTCGTCGGCCACAAGATGACAAGCATTCGTAGCATCGGCACAATCGATGCTGGAACTCGTTTCGAAGCTGTGAAGAAGCCGAGTCACGGTAACCGCGTAGTTGAGGTTCCCCACATTGTCAGTCGAGATTTGATCTGCGAGGTCGCGACAATCGCCGAGCGCATCGCATTCGTAGATATTGACCGCGACGAACGGATCGAAATTGATCCCGTCGACAGTAACTGTTTGGCGATCCAACAAACCGGTTGATGGAGTCGCGGTGATGGTCGGTAGTGGCGGTGGCGGCACCGAGGAATCGAAACTTATTGGAGCCGTGAGAAACGCGTCGCTTTGAAATGATTGGAGTGTCAATGAACATGCTGCAGTTGCGCAATCGATCAGCCCATTCGGACCGGCGATCAAACGCTTCACGGGCAGCTGCACTGAAACATTCCCGCTTCCGTCTGCGGTGATATCGCCAACATTGCTAAAGACGCAGGCGCCGTTCGGGTCGGAGCCGGTGCCGCTGCACTCGACAACCTGCGCCTCTTCGTTGGGATCGAAACCGGTACCTGCAACCGTAACTAGTTGGCGATTCAGGAGGCCGGTATTCGGCGTCACCGTCATTGTCAGCGGCGGCGGGACTGGACCATTGGGATCAAACGAAATCGACGTTCGCGCCTCAAAGTCGAGACCACCACTTCCTTGGGCAACGAGCTCACATGGCGAGGTTGCGCAATCAACATTGCCACCTGGACCCTGGACGACGCGACGAACAGCGATCGAGTCGCTGAACGAACCATCGGAACCAACCATTTCGAAGGCGCGCGCTGTGTGCCCGCACAACAGCGGCTCGAGCCCAAGGGGACACTCCGTGACTTGCACGAAATCGTTGGGTGCAAAGCCCGAGCCGTTGATCTGTACGGGCTGGAGGTGAACGAGCTTCGTACTCGGCGTAGCTGTAATCGCTGCATTGACGACGGCATTCGGATCAAAGTCGATCGGGGTGTTGCCGTTCTCAGATGTCGCGTTGAGATTGACCCACGAAAAATTGCACGCGTTGATCGCTTGTCCGCAGTCGTAGATGGCTCCGCTACTCAACAGAATGTGGCGATTCGCGGT
Source organism: Acidimicrobiia bacterium (assembly GCA_038228615.1). Lineage (GTDB taxonomy): Bacteria > Actinomycetota > Acidimicrobiia > IMCC26256 > PALSA-610 > F1-120-MAGs023. The sequence continues at coordinate 15,453 of JBBRPC010000016.1, forward strand.
CATCAGAACCGTAAAATCACCGGCCTGGTCGACAACGGGAAGCCGGTCGGTCGACAGATCACAGTCGGCGAAGCCGTTGCCAGCATCGACCGCGCACTCAGTCACGAACATCGAGCCATTCACAGAGAAACCAACGCCGTCGATCGACACGGTTTGGCCAGGACGCAACATCGCGTTGGGTGTTGCTGTCACGCTGAACGTTGTTCCGTTTCTGCGCGTCACGACCTTGTGCACGCTGCGGCCACCACGAACCCCAACTCGTTGCGCTTCGCGTATCAACGCGAGGCCGCGTTGGGCCCGTGCCCGATCGCGCTGGTGTTGCGCTCGCGCCGCATACGCACGCTTCGCGACCGCAGCTTGCGAACGATGCACAGCAGGCATCGCTGCAGCAACCTGTGTCAAGGCCGGAGCGCCGAGCATTGCAACGCTCATTGTTACAGCCACAACTGCCGCGCCGAAACGAGAAGTTCGGTTTCGCATGATGTCCCCTACCTGTCGAAGGTCGGGAGGTTAGACCGTATTGCGCCGAAAGTCCAAGGATGCCCCATGCTCGACCACAGCTCAGAACCAACAGGAGAAGTATGGTTCCGCGCAACATTCTCATGAAGAAGGATCGGCCGATGCGCAAAATCACAACGCTGCTCACCGTCGGAGTGCTCATGACGAGCCTCGCGGCATGTGGCAGCGACAAAAAAGCTGCGAGTAGTACCACCACTGCGGCCCCGTCTTCTACCTCGGCTACCACGGCTACCACGGCCACGACGAAACCGCCGACCTGCACCGGTCCGGCAGATGCGTATGTGAAGACGGTCGGCAACGCCGCAGATTTCAAACCTTCAACGCCCGACACGCTGACGGTCGTGACGAGCCTGCCGGGCCCTGGCTTCTTCGAAGGTAGCGACACCGATCCAACCAAGATCAAGAGTGGCTACGAGTACGACATTGCGAAGGCGATGGAAACTGCATTCGGACTCCACAAGCTCGTCATCGAAAACAAGCCGTTCGATGCGATTGTTGGAGGTCAGGTCACCGGCTACGACATTGCGTTTTCGCAGATTTCCATCACCTGCGACCGAGCGAAGGTCGTGCAGTTCTCGCAGCCGTACTTTCAATCGAATCAAGGAATCCTTGTGAAGAAGGGATTCAAAGTCCCTGATCTCGCAACTGCGAAGACGATCCACTGGGGCGTGCAAACGTCCACCACTGCAGTTGATCTACTGAGCAAGATCAAAGCCACCAACATCTCCAGCTACAAGGATCTACCAACCGGGTACACGGCGCTCCAGGCCGGAACCATCGACGCGTTCCTCATCGACACGGCCATCAACCTCGGAGAAGCTGCGCGCTCCAACGGTCAGTTCGAAGTTGTCGGCCAATTTGCACAGGATGGCGGCCCCGACCAATACGGAGCAATCATCCCGAAGGACTCAACAAACCCTGGCGCGATCAATGCAGTGTTCAAACAGCTCACCGATAGCGGCGAACTTTCGAAGCTTGCCAAAACCGACCTGACCGCCGACCCGGGCAACATTCCGGTGCTGCAAACCAAATAGCGCCGAACGACACACCGACATCACATCGCTGTGAGTGATTCCTCACAGATCCCGTTGAATCCGCCCGCACGCAACCGGGCGGATTCACGCGTGAAAACCAATCTCCGCGGCGCATATATCGCATTGGCATTCGCGGTACTGGCGCAGGTCGCTTTGATCGGCGGTCTTGTGGAGTTCAACTCGAGTCTGCGCCATCATCTTCCGGGCCACACCACGTGTCCTCCCGCGTCGATGGTGGTCACCATCACGACCGTTGCTTCCGTGGCAACCACACCCTCGACTGTAAATCTGAATCCAGGTATCCCCGGGCTCGGTATCGACACCGGACAGGCTCCGACAACCAGGACGCTCAAAGTCGACTGCGGCGTCGCAGGCGCTGGTCTCACGTTTGCACACGTCGTTGAAATACTGATTGGTCTCGCAGGTTTCCTAGCTCCGTTCTACGCGCTTCTCGCCGTGCTCCGCGCGGCGAAGAGCCGCAGGCTGGTAACGCTAGGAAACAGCAACGACGCACGCATCGCCGCGGAAGATTCACGCGACGCCGTGTGGTACGTCATCGGGTTCGGTCTCACCGTCGCGGTGCTTGCGTTTCTCGGGTTCTTTCTCGCAGGGTCGGGTGGCGCGGTACGCACTTCGCTGTTCAACTGGAAATATCCGCTGCGATCCGGTAGTGCGCTTCCCAGAGCGTTTCTGTGGAACATCGCGCTCTTCGCAGTCACCGAAGTATTCGTGTTGGCGTGGGCCCTCGTCATCGCCGTCGTGCGTCAATTACCTGGCAAACCCACACGACCCATTCGTTGGCTCGCAATCGCCTACACCGACGTCTTTCGCGGTGTCCCCGCGATCATCGTGATCTATCTCGTTGGTTTCGGGCTCCCACTCGGCAAGGTTTGGCCGTTCACGGCGCTTCACCACGATGCCCAAACATTTTGGCTCGGGGTACTCGCACTCACGCTCGTGTACAGCGCGTACGTCGCCGAGGTATACCGAGCTGGCATCGAAAGCATCCACTGGAGCCAAACAGCAGCGGCGCGGTCGCTCGGCCTCTCGCAATGGCAGACATATCGCCATGTCATCGTGCCGCAAGCGATCCGTCGCATCATCCCCCCACTGCTGAACGATTTTGTTGCGTTGCAAAAAGACACGGCCCTTGTTGGCTTCGTCGGGCTCATCGAAGTGCTGAACCAATCCAACCTGCTCAACAGCCACTTCTTCAACCTCACGCCGATCACTGCCGCAGCAGTGATATTTCTTATCCCCACAATCCCGTTGACGCGCTTCGTCGACTACCTCATCCGCCGCGACCAGTCACGCACGTTGGCTGGCTGACATGTCGTTCATCGAAATCGCCGGAGTACACAAATGGTTCGACAAGAATCATGTGTTGCGCGGCGTAGATCTCCAAGTGGATGAACACGAGGTCGTGTGTCTCATCGGCCCCTCGGGATGCGGCAAAAGCACGCTGCTTCGCTGCATCAACTCGCTCGAACAGATCCAAGAAGGCGAGATACGAATCGATGGTCTGCGCGCCTCCGGCAGGGGCGTCGACGTCAACGCGTTACGTCAAGACGTGGGAATCGTGTTTCAGAGCTTCAACTTGTTTCCGCACATGTCGGTGCTCGCGAACATCACGCTGGCGCCTCGAAAGGTCCTCGGTCTGGATCGCGGCGAAGCCAACGACCGGGCCATGAGGTTGCTACAACGCATCGGCCTTGAACATAAAGCCGACGACTATCCGGACAAACTTTCTGGTGGCCAACAACAACGGGTCGCAATCGCTCGAGCGCTCGCGATGCAACCGAGGGTGATGCTGCTCGACGAGATCACCAGTGCGCTCGACCCTGAACTCGTGTCGGAGGTGCTCAATATTGTGCGCGAGCTCGCAACCGAAGGCATGACGATGCTGCTCGCGACCCATGAGATGGGATTCGCCCGCGAAGTATCGAACAAGGTCTGCTTCTTGTACGAAGGCCGGATCGAAGAGGTAGCGCCACCAGCGAAGATCTTCAGCGCACCCGATAGCGAACATACGCAAAAGTTTCTTCGCAGCATTATCGAGGCCGGACGTCTCTAGCGGCCTGGTCTGCATCCAAGCACTACAGATTGTCGGGTTGGTTCAGTTCGATCTGGTTGCCAGCCGGATCGTGGAAGAACAACTGTTGGCCGGCACCAGGCACATGCGCCGATCGGTCGTACTTCACGTCATTGGCGTCGAGATGCGTGCACCAACTCTCCACATCATCAATCTGCAGTGCGAAGTGCGACATCGATCGTTCTGGCGCGCCGAATGCCATGAGATGAATCTGCTGTGTCCCGGCGTTGAGCCACGCGCCAGGGAAGCCGAAATCGGGACGGTCGGTGCGCTCCACACATCCAAGGATGTCGGTGTAGAAGCCAACGGCCTCCGGTACATCCGCGACGCAGAGAGCAACATGGTGCACACCAGCAAGGTTCGGAGTCATCTGCGCATTCTGCCACGCGACGCAAACGAAGGCTTTGGATAGCGTGAGATCTCGTATGACCATCTTGCTCACGACCGATCGCCTCGTGGTGAGGCGATTCGATTTCGACGATGTCGATGCCTTCCTCGCATACCGCAACGATCCTGATGTCGCTCGTTTTCAGGGCTGGTCGCTCCCCTACGACCGCATCGACGCAGAGATCCTGGCCATCGAGATGGCCAACGCTCCATTGTTTCGGTTGGGAGAATGGACCCAGCTCGCGCTTGGAACGATCGAAGATCCGAAGACGCTCATCGGTGACATCGGAGTACGGATTGAGGCGCTTGAACCAACGGCCGAGATCGGTTTCACAATCGCTCGAACGCACTGGGGAAATGGCTACGGCGCTGAAGCGCTCGACGCTGTCGTCGCACACCTCCTCGACGAAATTGACCTCGTCCGCGCTGTCGCGTTCACGCACCAAGCAAACCTCGCAGCCCAGCGGTCGCTCGAGCGAGCCGGCCTGCGTTACGTCACGATGGACGGCGACGACATGGTCTATTACCGACGCCGAGCAGGACATCCGGGTTCGCAACCGGAAGACCTTGGCCGTTAGGTTTCGCGCATGGCTGCACTTGACGGAAAAGTAATTGCGATCACCGGCGCTGGACGCGGGATTGGCCGCGCGGTCGCGGAGTTCTGCGCCAGCGAAGGTGCGGCGATCGTCGTGAATGATTTCGGCGTTTCGATCGACGGACAGGAGCCCTCGAGCAAGGTCGCCGACGAGGTGGTTGCAGCAATCGTCGCAGCGGGTGGCAAAGCAGTCGCCAATGCGAGCAGCGTCACCACGATGGAAGGTGGCGCGTCGATCATCCAAAGCGCGATCGACAACTTTGGGCGCATCGACGGGGTCGTTTCGGTGGCAGGGATTCTTCGCGAGCGAATGTTCTTCAACATGAGCGAGGAAGAGTTCGACCCGGTCGTCGAGACTCATCTCAAAGGCACATTCACGGTGTTCCGCGCTGCAGCGCCCCACTTCAAGGCTCAGGGCTCTGGAGCGTTCGTGGCATTTACGTCAGGTGCCTACGCGGGTTCGGTTGCGCAGGCCAACTACTCAGCCGCCAAGGGTGGGATCGTGTCGCTCGCGCGCTCGGTTGCCGCTGGCATGTACAAATATGGCGTCCGGGCAAACGTGATCGCTCCAGTCGCGAAAAGCCGGATGTCCGGCAACGTGCCGTTCGGAATAGAGATGGGCGAACCAGAAGACGTTGCGCCGATGGTTGGTTTCTTGCTGAGCGACCTCAGCGACGGCATCACCGGTCAGGTCTATACCGCGAACGGCGGCAAGATCGCGGTGTGGAACCAGCCTGTCGAGGTACGAGAAATGCGCAAGGACGGTCGCTGGACAATCGAAGAGATCGCCGGACGCATCGATGAGGTAGGCCAGGAGGAAATGGGGCTCCTCAAGGTGCTCGCCGAACGCGAGGCTGCTGCGAAGCTCGCAAAGGCGACCGGCAGCACGCCCAACCAATAACGCGGGCCACAACGCGGGCCACAACGCTGGCCAGTAACGCAAATGAGTTTCTCTTGAGCGACACTTCGACTTCGTGACGGGTGCCACCCTCCGGGTCAAGCGGCCTACTACCTCACGTTGTCAACCGACGTGTTTCGTGTTCTACTGGCAGCGGCTGGGAGCCAAACGAAACGTCTGAGGATTTCGAAATCGTGCGTGCTGCTCAACGACTTCTCGCCACTGGCTGTATCGCTGCAACCTTCCTCGCGACCAGCGTCGTAGCCTCGTCTGCGACTGTCGGCACATCGTTCATCTCTCAAGATCTCACCACGGTCTCGGGAGCGCAACACAACACCGAAGTAGAACCGGTGACGGCGAGTTGGGGTAACACGATCGTTTCGACCTTTCAAGAGGGCCGCTACGCCAAACAAACAAGCGGCGCGGCTGCCGCGGGATTTTCGACTTCGACCGACGGTGGCATCACCTGGACGAGCGGCGTACTCCCGGGGATCACGGCGAACAGCCCAAACCCGAGCCCGTACCTTCGGACTGTCAACATGACCGTTGCCTACGACGCGGCGCATGCAAAGTGGATCATCACGAACCATGCGATGCAATTCGACGGCGTCGGTTGGTTCTACGCCGCGTTGCTCATAAGCAGATCCGACGACGGCATTCATTGGGACACGCCCATCAACGCTGTCGCTGGCGCCGGCACAAATGTCATTCGGCCAGACAAGGGCTGGCTCGTCTGCGACAACTTCGTCGCGAGTCCTTACTACGGGCGTTGCTACATCACGTACGTCTCGAACGCGCTGAAGCGCTTCCAGAACATTGTGACGACCGACGCTGGCCTGAATTGGTCTGTGCCCGTTGGAACCGCGACGAACCAGAACGGCTACGACCCGATCCCAGTCGTGCGGCCCGACGGATCCGTCGTCGTCGTAGCGACGCAAAACTCCGGAATGAACATGGTCGCGTTTCGCACGACGGATGGCGGCACCTCGTGGACCAACCCGACGGCGATTGCATCGTTGCATCTCCACAAGTTGCCAGCAGGGCTGCGCACTCGATCGAAGCCAGCACCCGCCGTCGACGCTGTCGGCAACGTATTCGTCACGTGGTACGACTGTCGGTTCCGTACCGGCTGCACGAACAACGACATCGTTGTGTCGCATTCCGACGACGGGGGTATCTCGTGGACCGCGCCGACGCGCGTCAGCGTCGACCCGATCAACAGCACTGTCGAGCATTTCGTCGCCGGCATCGGGGTCACACCTGGAACGTCGGGCGCAACGGCGAAGATCAACCTGATGTTCTACCAACTATCGAACGCAGCGTGCATCGGTTCGGCGTGTTTGATTTACGCGGTGAGCACAAGCTCGAACGACGGCGGTACGACGTGGTCGCCGACCGCCAATCTCAACAGCAAGCCGATGAAGACGTACATGCTCGCCCAGACAACGCTCGGACGAATGTTGTCCGACTACCACACGATCGCATACGTCAACAACGAACCAATCGGCGCGATCGTCATCGCCAAAACAACGACGACCGCGACCGTGTCCGGCGTGGCAACAACGTTCATGCACGAGGATATGTACGCGGCGCACCTGTCATAATGCCAGGATGGTTCCGATCGGGCATCGAACGACGATCGGCAACGACGCGTTTTCTGCAAGCTTCCTTGTCGACACCGGCACGCTCGGGGTATCGCTACGGCATCGCGGCGTGGAACTGATCGCGATGCCGCGTTCGGTTGAGCAATATGCACTCGGCTGGTCCACAGGGATCCCACTGTTGCATCCTTGGGCGAACCGGCTTGCCAGCAACACCTACCACTTCGAGCATCAAACGATCACCATTGTGCAACACAGCGTGCCAAGCGACCGCAATGGCCTTGCAATCCACGGCACGATGCAGGGTCGACGCTTCATCCTCACCACACACTCCGAATCGGAAATGACGGCCTTCTTCGACTTCAACGACCCCGAATTATTGGCAAGTTTTCCGTTCCCGCACCGCATCACGATCACCGTGACTATCGTCGGTACCACGCTTGAAATCATGACGGAGGTGCGCAACGACGGCACCACCGCGATGCCGATATCGTTCGGATGGCACCCGTTTCTCACGTTGCCTTCACGGCCGCGATCCACCTGGCGACTCCGCACTCCCGCATGTGTCCGACACGTACTCGACGCACACATGGTCCCGACCGGCGCCACGGATCCACAACCGCTTCTCGACGCGCCGATCGGGATTCGCACATACGACGACCACTTTGCGTTGGGTGACGACCGCGTCTTCATCGTCGCCGACGACGACCGAACAATCACACTCACCTTCGACAACAAGTATCCGTTCGCACAGATTTACCTGCCGGCGCCAGATGCACCGCTCGCCGGCGACTTCGTCTGCATCGAACCCATGACGGCTCCATCGAACGCATTGGTGAGTCAGCGTGCCTCCAAACTCGACGCTGGCGAAACCTACGCAGCAGCATTTCGGATCGACGTCAACTGACAGCCGCGGGCTTCCTGCGTTAGCGTCCGCGGTATGGCTCAGGCACTCGACGGCATCCGCATTCTCGACCTCTCGTGGGGCATCGCAGGACCCATGGGCGTGCTGCTCCTCGCCGAGCATGGTGCCGATGTCATCAAGGTCGAGCCGCCCGGCGGCGATCCGTTTCGTTCATACGACGGCTACACCGTGTGGAATCGCAGCCGTCGCTCAATCGAACTCGATCTCAAAGACTCAGAAGGCAGCGAACGGTTCAGCCAGTTGATCGCGACGGCCGATGTGGTTGTCGAGAGTTTCCGGCCTGGCGTGATCGACAGACTCGGGTTCGGCTATGACGAGATCGCGGCGATCAATCCTGGCGCGATTTTGCTGTCGATACCCGCGTATCCCGACGGGCATCGCTTTGCGCAGCGGTCGGGATACGACGCGCTCGTGCAAGCAAGCTCGGGCCAGATGTGGGAACAGCCCGGATGGAGGATGGGTCCGATTTTTCTGCACATGCCAATGCCATCGATGGGCACTGCGTACCTCGTACCAATCGGCATCATGGCAGCGCTCCACTCTCGACAGGCCAGTGGTCGCGGCCAACACGTGCGCACGAGCTTGTTTCAAGGCGCCTTGTTGTACACCACGCAGATCTGGCAAGACGTCGAGCGGGCACCGGCACAGTTCCACGAACTGATGGGCAAGAGTTACCCGCCCGGCATCCACCAGCAGATGATCTTCGAGTGCGCCAACCGCGAGTTCCTCCACCTTTCAGTCATGAGCGGCCTCACTCCGTTGAAAAGTCAAGACGCGATTCTCGGACTCGACGACGCGCCGGATCCCTACGCGTTCATGGCAATGTCGGCTGAGGAACGCGAGGTCATCAACGCGCGACGCCGCGAGAAGTTCCTCACATGGGACCGTGGCACGCTCGTCGCAGAATTTCGTGCAAACAACCACGCCGTGGAACCCGTCATTCCCCCACACGAAATGTTGGCCCACCCACAATCCATCGCGAATGGCATCGTCGCGACGGTGATCGATCCTGTCCACGGCTCCACCACACAAATGGGAGTACCGATCCATTTGCTCGCTACGCCAGGTTCGATTCAAGGGCCGCAACCCTTGGTCGGTGAACATACCGAAGCGATCCTTCACGAACTCGACAACATGCAGAGAGCGCGCAGTCCGAAATCGCCTGCCCGACCGATTCAGACGTCGAATGGTGTGAGTCGTGCAACAACACCATCCGCGTTGGCCGGAGTCACGGTCCTCGACTTCGGGCAATACCTTGCCGGCCCGTTCGGACCGATGCTGCTCGGCGACCTTGGAGCAAATGTCATCAAGATCGAGCCAGTGACGGGCGACGGAATGCGCCTCGCCAGCAAACCGTTCTTCGGATGTCAGCGTGGGAAACGTTCGCTCGCGCTGAACGTCAAAGATCCTGCAGGACTTGAAATCGCACACCATCTCATGGCGACCGCCGACATCGTGCACCACAACATGACCCGCGGCGTGGCAACGAAACTTGGCATCGACTACGCAGCCGCCCGTGCGATTCGAAACGACATCATCTACTGCAACACCTACGCCTACGGGTTGCCGGATCCGCTCGGCCATTTTGGCGGACTCGACCCTCTCTATCAAGCGTCGGCCGGCATCGAGTATGAAGCAGGTGCAGTCGCCGAACGCAACACGCCGCTGTACTACCGATTCGGTATGTGCGACGCGTCGAACGCATTACTGTCGACTGTCGGGGTGCTCCTCGCGCTGCATCACCGCAACCGAACCGGCGAGGGCCAAGAACTCTGGACTTCACTGCACGACGGTGGAGTGTTCTACTCAAGCGACAGCTGGCTCGCAACCGACGGCACACCTCACAGCCGTCCACATCTCGATGCAGGACTGCACGGTATCGATGCTCTCTACCGGCTCTACGAAACCCAAGATGACGATTGGATTGCAATCGCCGCGACGACCGACGCGAGTTGGCAGGCACTCTGCGCAGTCATGAACGTTGGGCCGATGGCGAACGACACCCGCTTCGCGACCCCGAAGTCGCGGAGCCAACATCGTCGCCAAATCGAAAGCGTCCTGGAACCGATCTTCCGTACGCACACTGCGCGGTACTGGTCACGAATGTTCGACGACGCATTAGTCCCAAATGAAGTCCCGATCGACACGTTCGATGGACGATCGGTGCTCCACGACGCCGACAATGTGCGGCTCGGGATGGTCGCGAAATATGAACATCCGCTGCTGGGAATGTTGCATCAATTCGGGAATCTGATCGATCTCTCCGAGACACCAGGAAGGATCGCTGGTCCTCCACCGCTCGTCGGTCAACATTCACGAGAAATCCTGGAAGAATTCGGCGTCGCGCCGGGAAATATTTCCGCGCTCATCGACTCCGGCGCGGTCTACGAGCCAGATCCATCACTCGATAACTATCGCACGCGCTTCTCCAACTAGCGCCGCCGAACCAGTCGCATGACACTGCAGCTGATCGCGCCCGGTACCGAAGTCGGCTTCTTAGGCGAGGCGGCAATCCCTGCCGACGTGTACTTCCTTGCGCGGGCGCCCGCACCGCTCGTTGGAATGGGTTTTCCCGCGCGCATCGACTGGACACTGCTGTTCGAGACGGGTGTTCGACACGTCGTGTGTTTGACGCACGACGACGTCGCCCCGTACGACAGCGGACCCATCCGAACGCACGCGATCGCGCTCCAAGATCTGTTTTGCGAACCAGGCGGACCGACCGACCCGTTGATGGAACGGGAACTGGTGGAACGCGCCGCGCGAATCGTCAGCGACGCACTCGCCATCGATGAAGGCGTCGCCGTGCACTGCCGGGGAGGACGAGGTCGAGCTGGCACCGTCTTAGGTGTCGCGTTAACGAACTTGGGACATCGGCCGCGCGACGTCGTCGACTATCTCGACCGCCTCCACCGAGCGAGAGGCAAAGGCGGCTGGCCAGAAAGCCCCTGGCAAGCAAGCATCGTCCTCAACCAAACCAACTAATTCGGACTCAGTAACGACACGGGTGGCAAGACACTCGCCGCCGAGCGACAGCGAGGCAATATTCAACCAAGCATGAGGTCGATGGCGGTGCCGCCGAGCGCGGCCGGGGCGACGTAACGCCGGGCGGAACCAAACGCGAAGGTCGCGCCGCTCGATGTGAGGATGTAGTAGCCGTTGCCGCTGGCGATGGCCCGAATCCGCACGCCTGCGCCAAAGGTACCGGCGCTGGCTGTTGTGGCGAGACTGCCGTGGAAACCAACGCCGTAGGAGAAGATGCCACCGTCTGCAGCGACGAGCCAATAGCCGTTTCCGTTTCCGGCGACGGTCATCGAAACGATCGGTTGCCAGAGATTGAGCCCTCCTGCAGAACCGTGGAAACGGGCGTCACCGAACGTGAAGACGCCTCCGTCTGCCGCCACGAACCAGTAACCATTCCCGCTCGGCGTCGGGGCAAGATCGACGACGGGCGAGTTCAGGCGCGTGCCACCAGTGGATCCGTGGAAACGCGCATCGCCGAACGTAAAGACACCGCCGTCGCGGCCGAGGAGCCAGTACCCGTGACCGCTGGGTGTTGGGGCCATCGCAACGATCGGTGACCACAACGCAGTTGCGCCCATGTCGCCTGACCATTTTGCGTCGCCGTAGGCAAACACATGGCCGTTGGCCGTTGTGAGCCAGTAGCCCTTGCCAGTTTTCGTGGCCGTCGATGCAACGACGGGAGACGTCAACCAGACACCGTTGAGATCACCGTACGTCTTGACACCGCCAAAGCCGCGCACGCGACCGTTGTTGGCCACGACCCAGTAGCCGTGACCTTCGTTGCCGCCTTGCAGCGCCATCGCTGGATTGATGAGGCCGTGACCGAAGTAGGGATCGACACCGGGCGCACCGAGGTCGGTGGCTGTCGATTCGAGCGTCGCGGTGACCTGCGCGACGGTGAAGTTGGGGTGCGCGGCGACGATCAAGGCAGTCGCCGCGGCTGCGTATGGCGTGGCCATCGACGTCCCGCTCATTTGGGCGTAGGCGTTGTCGGCGATCCCATAACTTGAGACGATGCCGACACCGGGCGCGGCAATGTCGACGTAACTGCCAAAGTTCGAAAACACCGCGTGATTGTTGCTTTGATCGGTTGCGGCGACGGCGATCGCTTCGGGATAGGCACCGGGGTACGTCACCGCGTTGCCCGACTGCGCGTAGTTGCCTGCCGCCGCGAGCACGACGGTGTGTTTCGCGACGGCGTACTGGATTGCTTGTTGCATGTCAGGCGACGGCGTCGATCCTCCGAGGCTCAGGTTCGCCACGCGAGCCCCGTGATCCGCCGCGTAGATGATGCCTTGGGCAACGTTGGAAGTAAATCCGGATCCGTTGCCGTCGAGTACGCGAATGGGAAGAATCTTGGCGCCGGGTGCCCCGCCGACACCACCAACGCCATTGCGGCGAGCCGCGATGATGCCTGCGACATGCGTTCCGTGCCCGTTTTGATCGTTGCTGCCATCGCCTGATCCGGTGACCAAGTCAACGCCTGGCAGTACCGCTCCGACGAGGTCTTGATGCGTCTTGCGCACTCCCGTGTCGATCACAGCGACGGTGACGCCAACTCCGGTCGTGGTGCCCCAGGCGGCGGGAAATCCTGCCGCTGGCAGCGCCCACTGCTGCGGTTCGTATGGATCCACCATCGAGTGCACAACGCTGTCGGCTTCGATCGGCGAGGCGAGGCTGGCACTGAACGACATCCGTCGCGCTGCGCCGAGGTCACCAAACTTCACAACATGCAGATGTCCTTGACCGTCGCGTTGGAGCGCCCAAGCTCGCGTGATCGGAGTCTTGGCGCTGGGCGTCGCCGCCTCAGCCTGTTGGCTCGCCGCAGTGGTGATCAGTGGGCCGACAACAAGGAGCGAACACAGGACGCGGCCGATTCGTCGAGCATGGTGAGATCCACGTCGCGGTGTGTGACCGAATTGAGGCATGAGCCTGGTTTCGGCACGTCATGTGACGACCCTGAGTCAAAAACTCACGCTCGGTGGTATTTAGGACTCGAATTGCTCGAGTACCTCGTCGAACCGTCCGGCCGTCATGGTGCAAATCCGGTCGAAATCTCCCGGGGTGAGCCCGAGTACGTCGATTGCAGCTGTCAAGGCATCGGGATCAGGATTGTCGTCGATCCCAACGATGGTTTTGGCCACGACATCGGCGACGTGCACCCCATATGCCCCGAGGTCGCCGCTGACACCGGGAGTGTGGTGATAGGTCACACCGCGCACGAGCGCGTCGGGAAGCGCCCAGCATTGCAAAATGAGACCACCGAGTTCGGCGTGCTGCACACCCAACACATCGACTTCGGATTGCATGCGAGTGGCCCCGTGTTCCTGGGCTGTCGCAAGAATCTCGAGCAGATCCTCCGACAGGAACCGACTCATGACGAGTTTGCCAACGTCGTGCAACAACGCTGCGGTCACCGCATCGACATGCAGCGATGCAGGCGATGCCTTCACGATGAGTTCCGCAGCCAATGAACACGCCACAGAATGGGTCCAAAGATCTCGCTCCCCGAGCCCGTATTCCGGGATGGCTTGCGACATCCGACCTTTGACCTGTACGCCGAGTGCTATTGCGAAAACAGGTCCGGTACCGAGCCGCACAACTGCATCGTGGACGTTCGTGATGTGGGTACGACTCGCGCTCCAAGATGAATTCGCGGCGCGCAACAGGCTCGCAGTGATCGCCTGGTCGAATTGCACAACTTCGACAACACGCACAATGTCTGGTGCCTCGTCGCCAGAACAGACCAGACGCGCGAGTCGCAGGGTGCTGACCGGCAGCGGCTCCAGACATGCGGCTGCCTGCGCAAGGGCGTCGAGGTCGATCAACGCACAACTCCTAGTGAGGAAATCACGATTCCCCATCGGCGTCAACCTCGTGGAGGTGAGGCTCGCTGCCTACTTGGCCGGCCTAATCGGTGGGTTCGCCTATTTCGCGCAGTGCAGCAGCGACGGCGACGCGCAATCGTCGTGCATTCGCGGGTGCGAGGTGGGCGACAAGGCCATATCCCGGGCGCCCGATCTCTTCGAGGGTCACGACGACCCGGAGTTCGCCATCTCCGCAGCCTTCACAGTCGTCGCTCAGCGCAACAGCCCACGACACTGGATTACGTTCGTCGTCATCAGTCGGATGATCGTCGACTGCATCATCGATTGATCTGCGCATAGAGGGATCCTTCGTGCGTCAGCGGCGTGCCAGCGAAATCAAAAGACCAAACTGGCCGAGGTGGTACGTGACCATAATGGCAACGCCAGACCACCGCAGCGGACGCACAAATCGGGTCCATGCGATCAGCGAATCGGAGAATGCAAACAGTGCAGCTCCTCCGATCGCCCAAGCCTGCGTGCTTCCAATCGCGCTGCTGACCATCGCCGCGATCACGAACATGTACATCGTCACAGGCACGACGAGCTTCGGCTCTTGGAGTCGAGCGGCACGGAGAACGGTACGGCCGACAGGGGCAATCAGTACGGCCACAACGACCGCTCCGATCAGGGTTGCATTGGCATGCAGACCGGCGCGGGCGAATCCAACGATGTACGCGACGTGACCCAAAAGAAACGCACCGAGCCCAGCAATGAACTGTTCCTTCGGCAACATCAAACAGACGTCGCCGACGAACGACAGCACCAGCGCAGCGACGAACCACGGACGGGCCGAAGCATTTCGGACGTCGAGTGTGCACGCCGCAATCGCCAAGAGCGCGGTCACCGTTGGTTTCGTCAGAAACTCAAGCGGTCGCGAGTTGACGAGACGTGAATACCAGTTTCCGACCGCGAAACATCCCGCAACTACCAGCAGGACATCGGTCGTCGTGTTCATTCACCCTCAGCTCTTGGCCCAAAGCTCTTGGCCCAAATACTTCGCCCTAAATACGTCGCGGGTAGCGATCTGGGGCCGGAATGCACCAGACTGGGGCATGGCTTATCACCACATCGCAGTCGCCACCCGTGACCTTGCCGGAACGCACCGCTTCTATACCGAATCGTGCGGATTCGAATTGGTCAAGGTGGTCGCAAACCCAACGCCCGATGGTCAAGGCTGGGCGCGCCACGTGTTCTACGAGACCGGCGGGGGCGAAATGTTCGCGATTTGGGATCTACATACCCCAACCATCGCGCCAGATTTTCCAACTGCGATCTCGACCGATCTCGGACTCCCCGATTGGGTCAACCATGTCGCATTCGCCGCCGCGGATCTCGACGACCTGTTGGCGAAACGCGAACGTTGGGTGGCTGCTGGCAACGACGTCGTCGAGATCGACCATGGCTGGTGCACTTCGGTGTATACAAAAGATCCCAACGGAATACTCGTTGAGTTTTGTGTGTCAACACGCGCCTTCACCGACGCCGACAAGCGCGAAGCCAAGGTATTGCTCGCCGCCGAGCTTCCCGAACTCGATACCACCCCACCGGATGTGCAGTTTTTCATGGCGACGGCGCCGTAAGCGTACGTGAGACGCCCGAACTCGATCACCGAGCACGCGTTCGTTAGGGTGCGTGGCTACTCACCGTCTCGTCGGAGGAACCGTGGATTTCGCAGCTAGCGATCGTTCAAACGAATATTTGGAACGCCTCAAATCGTTCGACGTCGAAGTAGTGAGGCCGGCCGAGCCGATCTATTTTCAACAACGACACGACTCAGGCGACATTCGCCACGCGCCTGCGGTGATGCAGGACCTGAAACACGAGGCCAAAGCTCGAGGGCTATGGAACATGTTCCTCGCTGAGCCAGGCCACGGTCCCGGACTTTCGAATCTCGAATACGCCCCGCTGTGTGAGGTCATG
>JBBRPC010000017.1:0-31026 GCA_038228615.1 Acidimicrobiia bacterium
AACCCAACACTCTCACGCTCGCCCGCGGCATCGAAGCCAACGCGACGAACGATGCTTGCGGCATCATCACCGGGCGACGGACGGGATTGCAATCCCTCCACGAGCAGCGCGGCAAGCTGGAGCCACTCAGGATGCGCGAGACGTTCGTACTGGGCGCGCAGCGGGTCGGCTTCGGGAATCGAGCGCAGGCGTTCGAGCGCGCCCCACCGATGCGTGAAGTCGGCATCGAGCACGAGGGGGTCGGCATAACGGGCGCGCAATGTCTCCGCGAGCTCCGGCAACGCGCGATCCAGCATGCCGACGGCTTCGAGAAACCGCCACGACCGAGGACTGCTCTGTTCAACAACTCTGCGAAGCGAACTACTCGCGCGGTCATCCCACACGGCGCCCGCCGCGGCCGCGCTGAGATATTCGAGGAGCTCGGTCGACGGCCGCGCGTGTGCCATCTCCACGGCCGCGTCGAGCGCCACCGTGAGGACGCGGTCGGCTGGCGGCATCGCCGCGAGTCGAACTTTTCCGTCGATGACCCTGACCCAACCGCCCTGCGGTGGTTCGACTGCAAGCGGCAGCGATCCACTCGGCAACGTGACCCGCGAACGCACCTGCGCGAAACGGATCTTCAATAGCTGCGGCGACACCAGCGTCGTCGCGAGCACCACCAAGAGCAGCGATGCATAAAGATTCTGGTCGAGCACGTGGTTGTGCAAACCGATCGTCGCGAAGATCAGGCCGACCTCGCCGCGAGGAAGCATTCCGAGTCCGATGAGCCAACGATCAGTGCGAGTGCCGAACGCTCCGAACGCAGCGATGAGCTTCCCCACTACGGCTACCGCTAACAGAATCCCAGCGTCACGCAACACCGACGCTTTCGCGAAGGCTTGCACGTCGGCGTCGATCCCGATCTGGAGGAAGAACACGGGGATGAAGAGATGACCAACTGGCGTGAGCTCACGCCGGATACGTTCGCGTTGGCGGCTCCGCGTGAGCGCGATGCCCGCGACGAAGGCACCGACTATCGGTGCCAGCTTTGCGGAATTCGCAAGTTCGGCGAAGCCGAGCGTGAACGCGAGGGCCAACGCAACGAGCGTGCCTGTCGAGCGCGAGAAACGCTCAACGAAGTTGAACAGCGGCGGAGCGATACGCAATCCCGCGAACGCGCTGACTACAAGGAACGCGACCGCGATACCAACGATGCCCAACACCGAAAGGATCGACACCGAGCCTTGGGTCACAAGCCGCACGACGACGGTCAACACGACAAGTCCCATTACATCGTCGGCGACCGCGGCACCGAGCACAATGCGCGCTTCGGTTGTGGCGAGCGCGCGCAGATCCCCGAAGACTCGGGCCGTGATTCCCACACTCGTCGCGGTGAGCGCCGCGGCAACAAAGAGCGACGTGTTTCCGCTCGCCCCGATGAGGTGCATAGCTCCGAGGCCAAGAAGCAACGGCGAAATAACTCCGATGGTCGCGACCGTCAGCGAGGCTCGACCGACCTTGCCGAGTTCGCCGAGGTCCATCTCGAGCCCGACATCGAGCAATAGCAAGATGACTCCGATTTCACCGAGCGTGCGCAGTACGTCATCGTGAGTTGTGACGAGGTTGATGACCGACGGTCCGATCAATACGCCCGCGAGGATCTCGCCCACCACGGCAGGGATACCGACACGCTCGGCGATCTCGGCCGCGATCTTCGCGGCGACAAGGACGACGAGGATGTCACGCAGGATGTGGGCGACTTCCACAGGTCACGATTCCTATCTCAGCTGAGGCCACGCTGCTCAACCAATACTTGCGCGAAACGAGTCAGTAGACGCGAGGCGCCGGGATGGCCCGTGAGGGACACCCCGGCTTCTCGCGTCACAGTTGGGTGCGACGACGTACGTACGTCCGCTCCCAGCTAAGCCATGGCCTCCTCGGTCTCGACCGGCATTTCGCCGCCCGGAGCCGGGTGGAACGCCGGGTAGGCATAGGCGCCCATCTCGGGTCCATCCATGCCTTCGAGCTCGATCTCGGCCGATGGCCGGATGCCGCCCTTCATCACCATGTTCTGGATCTTGAAGAACGCGTATGCGACACCGAAGATCACGGTCACGAGGACGAGACAACCGATGCCCTGCGCGATCAGCTGTCGGAGTCCGAGGCTGCTCGAATAGAACAGGCCGGTCACGCCCTTCGCGGTGGCGGCAGCGCCCTTCGTGGTGACATTCCAGCCGGCGCCGTACTTTCCATTGGCAAAGAGACCGACACACAGCACACCGAAGAGACCACAAACACCGTGCACGGCAATTGCCCCGACCGGGTCGTCGATCTTCATCTTGTTCTCAATGAACCCGACTGCCCAGATGACGATCACAGCCGCGAGCACGCCGATCAGCGCGGCGGCCCATGGCTCGACGAAAGCACATGGTGCGGTGATCGCCACGAGGCCAGCGAGCATGCCGTTCACCATCATGCCCGGATCGGGCTTCTTCGCACCCTTCATCATCATGATGAACATTGCCGCCGTGGCACCGAACGCTGCGGCGAGCGCAGTGTTGGCGGCAACGGTTGCGAACTGAATGTCGGTTGCCGCGAGCGTCGACGCTGCGTTGAACCCAAACCAGCCGAACAACAGAATGAAGCAGCCGAGCATTGCCATCGGGAGGTGATGTCCCGGTATGGAATTCGATGAGCCGTCCTTGTTGAACTTGCCGATGCGAGGTCCGAGCACCATCGATCCGGCGAGCGCAGCCACGCCACCTACGGCGTGCACGACGCCCGAACCGGCGAAGTCGACGTATCCGAATCCGAGCTTCGATGAGTTACCGAGTTGGGCAAGCCAACCGCCGCCCCAAGTCCACGCACCAAACAGTGGGTAGTAAAAGGCGCCACAGAACAGGCCCCATCCCACGAACGCCTTCCTCTTCCAACGCTCCGCCATAGATCCGGTGGGAATCGTGGATGTGGTGTCCATGAACGCCACCATGTAGAGGAAGAAGCCAGCGACTGCCGCTCCGCCCGCCTTGCCCATGCCGGTTAGCGCCCAGCCGCCCTTCCAAAGAAAGACCCACGAACCGCTACCAATGAGCGCCCCACCAACAGGTGCGGTGTAACCAATGAGCGTCGTGCTGTAGCCGCCAAACATCAGCGGGTAGCCGATGAGGAAGTAGCCGACGAAGCCAAGGCCGAAGATCGCGAAGTTCGTCGAGACGACGTGCGCCGCGTTTTTGGCCCTACAGAATCCCGTCTCAACGAGCGCGAATCCGGCCTGCATGAAGATCACAAGCACGGCACCGAGCACGGTCCAGAGCAGGTTCACTTGTGTACCCAGTACCGCAGTGGGGTCGGGCTTAGTTTCGGCCGCGCTCGCAATACTCGGGAAGAGCACCATGCTTGCCGAGGCGAGTCCGATGCCCGCGATCAAGGATTTTCTGAGGATCGGGGTGGCTCCTCTCAGAATCGATGAACTTCGTGATCGGGTCATGCGTATGGTTCCTTTCGGCGTGGCCTGCTGTACCCCGGTAACGAAGGTCTCGTTCCCGGTTCAGGGGCACAGTACGAAGACTGCGTCGCTCATGCGTGTCGAGAATGTGAACAGTTCATTTCGTATTGTTCAAACCGGCCCAGGTCATGCGACACTCGACCCATGATCGCCGAAGAACCAACGCTCAATCCCGCCAAGATCCGCGCGGGGCTCATCATCATCAGCCTGCTGTTTTTGATTTCAATTGTCCTTTTCGGACTCGTTACCGACCCACTCGGGCGAGCAGTATTCGCGGGGGTCGCGCTCTTGGCGCTAGTCCGGGTCGGCCTCCTGTTTCGCTGGTTGAAGCGCAGTCGATCCCAGCGCTCCGGCATGGCGTAACTGTCGACCACGCGACATTCGAGGCGGCGGTACTGCTCTGACGGCCCGAACGCAAGTGATCGCAGCCACAGACAAACGCGCCGCTCCAGCGCTAGTCCATTGCACCGCAGGCAAAGACCGCGCCGGCATCGTGTGTGCGATCTTGTTGTCGTTGCTCGGCGTGCACAATGACGACATCGCGAGCGACTACGCGCCAAGCGAGTCGGGGACGAAAAAGCATCACCCTCCGAGGGCTCGGAAGGATACGGAACGTCCAAAACATCGGGCTCGCGCCCAACACCGACCTCCCACCCCTTACCGCCACCGGAACCTAACAAAACCACCATCACTTTGGCTTGGCTGAGCATGGTGCGGTGTATCCGTCAGCCACGGGCGCTCAAGACAACGAAGCACGGATGCTCGGCGAAATGATCGGTCCGATCAAAGATCCAGTCGGCACAATCAACTGCCGACGTAGGTCGCGAGATGCGCGCCGGTGAGGGTCGAGCGGGCGGCGACGAGCTCGGTGGGTGTGCCCTCGAACACGATCTGGCCGCCGTCGTGGCCGGCGCCTGGACCAAGGTCGATGATCCAGTCGGCCCGCGCCATCACTGCCTGATGATGCGCGATCACGATGACCGACTTGCCGGAGTCAACGAGCCGGTCGAGCAAGCCGAGCAGCTGCTCGACGTCGGCGAGATGCAGGCCCGTGGTCGGCTCGTCGAAGACGTACATGCCGCCCTTATCCGCCATGCGCGTGGCCAATTTAAGCCGCTGCCGCTCCCCGCCCGACAGGGTCGTGAGGGGCTGACCAAGGCTGAGGTAACCAAGCCCGACGTCGGCGAGCCGAACGAGATTGGCATGTGCGGACGGCGTGTGCGCGACGCCAGCACCGAAGAACTCCTGGGCCTCGATCACCGACATCGCGAGCACCTCGCTGATGTTGCGCCCGCCGAGTTGATAGTCAAGCACCGACGCGTGAAACCGTTTCCCCTCACATTCCTCGCACATGGTCGCGACTCCGGCCATCATCGCCAAATCGGTATAGACGACGCCGACACCGTTGCAGTGATGACAAGCACCTTCGGAGTTCGCGCTGAACAATGCCGGCTTCACGCCGTTGACCTTTGCGAACGCCTTGCGGATTGGATCAAGCAGGTCTGAGTACGTCGCGGGGTTACTCCGACGCGAGCCACGGATCGCGCCCTGACCGATCGACACGACGTCCGCGCCATCGGGGATCGACCCATGCACGAGTGAGCTTTTTCCGGAGCCGGAGACCCCGGTCACCACAACAAGGACGCCAAGTGGGATATCGACGTTGACGTCGCGCAGGTTATGCAGCGTCGCGCCACGGATCGGAAGTTGGCCGGTCGGCGTCCGCACCGTCGCCTTGAGACCGGCCCGGTCGTCGAGATGTTCGCCGGTCAAGGTTCCACTGGCACGCAGCCCTTTGACGGTGCCTTCGAAACAGACGGTGCCGCCTGTCGAGCCGGCACCTGGGCCGAGATCAACGACGTGGTCGGCGATCGCGATCGTCTCCGGCTTGTGTTCCACGACCAGCACCGTGTTGCCCTTGTCGCGCAGCTGTAACAGCAGATCGTTCATCCGCGCAATGTCGTGTGGATGGAGCCCGACCGTTGGTTCATCAAACACATACGTCACGTCGGTGAGCGAGGAGCCAAGGTGGCCGATCATCTTGACGCGCTGCGCCTCGCCGCCCGACAGCGTGCCCGACGGTCGGTCGAGGGAGAGGTAGCCAAGACCAATCTCCACAAACGAATCAAGCGAATGCGCCAGCGCGGCCAGCAAGGGCGCCACGGACGGCTCGTTCAAACTGCCCACCCACTCGGCGAGGTCGCTGATCTGCATCGCGCAAACCTCAGCAATGTTGATCCCTTTGATCTTCGAGGATCGAGCGGCGTCGTTGATACGGCTGCCATGGCAGTCGGGGCAGGTAGTGAAGGTGATCGCCCGCTCCACGAACGCCCGGACGTGCGGTTGCATCGACTCTTTGTCCTTGGACAACATCGATTTTTGGATCTTCGGGATCAGGCCCTCATAGGTGAGGTTGATGCCGTCGACTTTGATCTTCGTCGGCTCCTTGTAGAGCAGATCGCGGAGTTCCTTCTTGGAGAACTTACGGATCGGTTTGTCGGCGTCGAAATAACCACAGCCGCTGAAGATCCGACCGAACCAGCCATCCATGCTGTATCCGGGGATCGTGAGCGCGCCGCCGTTGAGCGACTTGGTGTCGTCGTACAACTGAGACAGATCGAAATCGGTCACCGATCCCATGCCCTCACAGCGCGAACACATGCCGCCGGCGCGGGAGAACGCACGTTTCTCGGTGGTTCGGCTGCCGCCCCTCTCGATCGTGATCGCACCCGCTCCGCTCACCGTTGCGGTATTGAAAGAAAAAGCGTTCGGCGAACCGATATGTGGTTTGCCAAGACGGCTAAAGAGGATGCGCAACATCGCGTTCACGTCGGTTGCGGTGCCCACCGTTGAGCGGGAGTTGGCGCCCATTCGCTCCTGGTCAACGATGATCGCGGTCGTTAGCCCTGCAAGGACATCGACCTCGGGCCGCGCCACCGTCGGCATGAAGCCCTGCACGAAGGCGCTATATGTCTCGTTGATCAGCCGCTGCGACTCCGCAGCGATCGTGCCGAACACCAGCGAGCTTTTGCCCGAGCCAGAAACCCCAGTGAACACGGTCAGCCTGCGCTTGGGGATTTCGATGCTGATGTCTTTGAGGTTGTTCACGCGGGCGCCTTGCACGCGAATCAGGAGCTGGCTGTCGGCAGCGTGTGGCGCAGACAACTGGGCGCCGGTTCTCGTGGCCTTGCTCATCGGACCTCCATCTGTTTCGGATTGACGGCGGTCGGCCGCTCGAGCGCCAATGTCAGCGTTTGTCCTGGCACCACGTCAGCCGTCGCGCCGCCAGCGTGTGACGGCAGCGACAATCGCTGCGGGTTCGTCGCTCTCAAGCACCGCGAGCGTCGATCGACCTGCAAACCACGCGACGCGTTCGGCCCGCTCGTCGATCGGGGTCACCGAGGCTGGCGTTTCGATCGCCAATACTGGCTGGTCGATTGTCGCCCAAAAACGTTGCGCGAACGCGCGGCTAGTCATCACTCCGTACGGATAGCGGGCTCGCGGATCAAGACCGCTGGAAGGCGCGGGATCGGTAGCTGACCGGTCGTCGACGATCGCGCGAAGGCTCGCGTGGAACAGATCGATCTGCTCGCGCGGCGTGAACCACGGGCCACCGAGACCATCGACAACCACAACGCGTCCGCAGCCGCCACCGGCGGCGTGCACGAGCGCACTGTGCGCTTGTTCGCGCACTCCGATCAGCGTCGAGTTCGTTCCGGCGGGCAGCAGCCAGCGCGCGATGGCAACTGGTGCCATCGGGTCGTAGTGACCAGTGCGCGGTGCGCGCGAGGTGCCGTGCCCAGGAAGATCGGGAACGATCCAATCCGACGGTGCGACCGCGCGCCACGGCGCTCCGCCCAGCGGAGCGCCAAGATCGTGCAACACCATTACATTCTCTGGCACATTCTCTGGCACATTCGCTGGCACATTCGCTGGCACATTCGTTGGCACCGTCACGGACCAACCTCGCGTTCGAACACGTCGGTAAATTCCGTAATGGCCGCAAGCGTCGCAACAGGATCTTCCAGATGCACGTAGTGCCCGGTGCCTGGCACCGCCACGTGACGGGCTCGTAACCAGCCGATCCGTTCGGTTTCTTCTTCTTGTGTGAGATCGCGCCACGTGTCGTGTTCGGTTCCGGTGATGACGAGCACAGGACACTGCACGCGCCGGTGTTCCTCGGCCAGTAGTCCGACATTGAATTCGCTCGGAACACCCAGGCCGAACATGCGATCGGCCTTCCAGACCCAGCCACCGTGTTGGCCGCGCCTCGCCCCATGACGCGCGAGATGCAGCGCCCATTCGTCGGACAACCGCAGATTGTTGGCGCCACGGCGCTGCGCCATTTCCTCGACCGAGTCCCATTCGCGTGGCTCGCCGAACACGATCCGGTCGGTACGGCTCGCGGTGTCTTGGATCGCCGATCGGATGTCGTGCGGCATGACGAATGCTGCCGGTGGCGGCCCAAGGCCATCGATCACGACGAGCCAACGGACAAGTTCGGGGAACGCTCCCGCAAGCCCGATTGCCTGACCTCCACCGAAGGAATGCGCGACGATGCCAACCGGGCCGGCGCCGAGATGTCGGACAAGCATTGCCAGGTCGAGGTGAAGCAACGCCCACGCGAAGCCCGTATCGAGCGGGCCACTGTCGCCGTGCCCACGGAAGTCGAGCGCCATGACGTGATAGCCGAGCGCAGCGATTTGCGGCGCGATCTCATCGAACATTCGGCCGTGGTCGTAGGCACCGTGCAACAACAACACGGGCGGCAAGCTCGGATCACCCCAGCACCACAGACGCAGATTGGTGCGATTGACCGCGACCATCTCAGCCCGATCGGGTGTGCGAAATTTCATTGGATGAATAGCCCCTCTACGACAACCTGTCACGCGATCATCGCCCGCCAGCGCGGTCCAAACGAAATCGATATTGACAATCCCGATCGTCGACGTGTTCACCGAGCGCGGCTTTGGCAAAGGCAACACCACCGTCTGGCGCAGTTTCCGGCCGCACGCCCGCACCAAGCTCGTTCACCCTTCGGCGCGCGTACAGTGCCGTGATGCGCTCACACAGACCTTCGCACCGGGCACAACACCCAACCTCTCCTCACGCGTTGCGACACAGCGCGATGAGGCCATTGCTCGTTGGCGCGTGCGCTCTCATCATCGCTATTGCATCGGCGTGCTCAAGCGACGCCAAGAACACGACAGCGGCCACGACCACCACAGGTCAAACCACTGGCACGACGACCAGCACCAGCCCAGCACCGACGTCGACGACGATCGCCCGACCGGCGGGTCCGAGCGCAGATATCTTTACGGAGATCACCGGCGGCAAGGGACCGTTCATTGGGTCTGCCACGACATCAAAGCTCGGAACAATTGGTTACGCAGAGAACGAATACTTCGCGACAGGCACAGCAACCTCGTACAAGGCCACATCGGCGCTGACCTCCAACGGCCGATGGAACTTCGCACCCGACACAAGCGCTCCGTACCGCACTCGAATTGTTGTACGACGACCGACAGATGCCAAAAAGTTCAGCGGAACCGTCGTGGTCGAATGGCTCAACGTGAGTGGAGGCATCGATGCCGATCCTGATTGGGCAAGCTTGCATGAAGAGTTGACGCGATCAGGTGACGTTTGGGTCGGCGTGTCGGCGCAACTCATTGGCGTCGAGGGTGGCCCCGTGCTCGTCGCGGTGCCTGGCATCGGGGCCGGCATTGTCGGCAAAGGACTCAAGAGGATTGACGCTGCGCGGTACTCAACGCTTGCGCATCCCGGCGACGGCTACTCGTTCGACATGTTCACACAGATTGCCCGTGCGTTGCGCAACGGTGATCCGCCGCTCGGGAGTCTGCACCCAACGCACGTGATCGCTGCGGGTGAGTCCCAATCGGCGTTCGCGCTGGTCACCTACATCAACGGTGTGCAGCCAATCACCCGCGCATTTGATGGATTCTTTGTGCACAGTCGCGGCGCGTTCGGGATTCCGCTCGTGGCGCCAGGCAAGTCGGCTGATATCGCTGGCTCATTGGCAGGGACGCCAACAATTTTGCGCACCGACACGACCGTTCCGATCATGGATGTTCAGTCCGAAACCGACATCGGCAGTCTGTTGAATTCACGTGCAGCACGCCAACCCGACACTGCACGCTTTCGCCTCTGGGAGGTCGTAGGTACGGCGCATGCCGATCGTCATCTCATGGGCACTATCGCCGACGGCCTCAACTGTGGGGCACCCGTCAACAATGGCCCGTTGCACGTCGTAGCCAAAGCGGCATTCCACGAGCTGAACGCTTGGGTACAAACAGGGGCGCTTCCAGTCTCGGCTCCGAGAATCACCCTCGTCGGCGGCACCAACAAGGGTGACATCGCACGCGATGCCGACGGAATCGCGCTCGGTGGAATCCGCACACCGGCCGTCGATGTTCCTGCTGTTGTACTGTCGGGCGTTCCTGGTCCGAATACGTCGATTATCTGTCTGTTGCTCGGTTCGACGAAGCCGCTTCCCGGAAAAACGGCTGCGGAGCGCTACGGATCGCGTGCAAAATACGAACGGCTATATGCCGCCAGCACCGACTCAGCAATTGCCTCCGGTTTCGTGCTTGCGGCCGATCGCGAGGCGCTCCTCGCCTTCAGGTCGTACCCAACTACATAGCTGGTTCTCGAGCGAACGCGGCGATGTCACGCGCAGTGTCGCGGCTGATCTCGGGACACACCACGACGAAGATTTCGGTGCCGTGCATTGTGCCCATCACCTGGCGGCAACGAGCGGCAACACCTGCCTGCATCAACATTCGGTAGAAGTTGATTCCTTCGTCGCGCAGGGGATCGCATTCATTGACGCTGATAACCGTCGCCGGGAGACCCGCGACGTCGTCGATTGTCGCGAACGCAGGCCACGCGAGGGGGTTGCGTTCGTTGAACGCTTCGATCCCATAGCCAACTGCGCCACGATTGTCGTGCAAGTCGAGCAGGATTCCGTTGTTCTCGACGGACGACGGGTTTTGTGGGAGCGGCCATTCGCCAGCGATATACGGACACATTGCATAGAGGCCCTTCACGAGGCCGATATCGCCATCTTGTTTGAGCATGAGGCCCATAGCGAGCGTGAGGTTGCCGCCGCCGCTCTCACCTGCGATCACAAGACGCGTCGGGTCGATGTTGAGTTGTGCGGCGTTGGCAACAACCCATTTGAAGCCAGAGACGCAATCGTTGAGTCCTGCCGGGAACGGCGCGACCTCGGGCACCGAGGAAGCTGCAACCGCATTGCGGAAGTCGACCATGACGACCGCAACCCCATTGGCCGCGATCACTTTGCCCCAACCGCGATACATCCCGTCGTAGCACGACAGTTGCGTCATTCCCCCTCCGTGGATGTAATAGACGCAGGCAACGGTTTCGTCGTTGTCTGGGCGAATGACCTGAAGGTTGATTGTGTTTCCGTCGGGTGCCGATTCGATCTTTTCGGTATAGATCCGCAATCCAGCAGACGGAGTGAGCTCCTCGGTGTCGCACATATCCATGAGCGCGGCGAAGCCAAGCGCGGCATCTTGTGCGGCTTCTGAGTTCGCTTCGGCGAGCAGCACTTCGCGACTTTCAACGTCACCAGTGACGAAGGGTGGCAACATCGAAAGCAGCCCTTTGATTCTGGGATCGATGCGGGGATCGGCAGCGATATCGAATGCCATGTTGAGATTCCTCTCTCGTGCACCTGGTGCTGCAGCGCGTCTCGGCGGCGCTGCAGTCGTGATTCCGGCGCGACTCGTGGCGAAACTACCGGTCGGCGGCGTTTCGGGCAAGGGGCACTCGGCGACTGCTTCGGTAGCATTCAGCGGTGTTGACCGTGCATCCTGACCAGTCTGCGACCCCTGGCCGACTCGCTGATCGCGTCGTGCTGATCACCGGAGCGGAAAGCGGTATCGGTCGCGAGACGGCGCTTCGCGCCGCGAGCGAAGGCGCCGATATCGCAGCCGTGGGACTCAACGAGCGTTTGCTCAACTCGTTGGTCGATCAGGTGAGGGCCATGGGTCGCAACGCAGCGGCTCGGCAAGCCGATGTCTCGGACGCCGACGCGATCACGGTCGCCGTCGACCAGCTCGTTGATGAACTCGGCGCGTTGCACGTCGTTCACGCCAACGCCGGCATTCTGGTTCCTGCCACCACGCTCGCTGAACTCGACCTCGCCCACTGGAACCGGGTGTTGGCGGTCAATCTCACCGGCGTCCTCCTCACGTTCCGTGCTGGCGTGCCACACTTCGGCGACGGTGGTGGAGTGCTTCTTGCGACCGGTTCGTCGATCGCATTACGGCCGGGGATCGGGCTCTTGCCCTATGTCGCGGCTAAAGCCGGCGTACACGCGATCGCGCGGAGCCTCGCACTCGAACTCGCTCCACAAGACATCCGCGTCAATGTCATCGCGCCGGGACTCACTGAGACGCCGATGACGCTGGGCATCCCAGGTCACATCGAACGCGGACTGCCAGCGGTGCCACTCGGACAGATCGTGCAACCAAGCGAAGTCGCGGCGATGGCCGTGTACCTCATGACCGACGAAGCGCGCTCCATCACGGGAAGCGTGTTCAGCATCGATGCTGGAAGATCGGCTGGCTGAGTTTCAACCCAGGTGCGGTCGAACATCAACGCACACTCTGAATCAGACTGGCGCTTCGCAATCGAGCCGCGGCGCATGCGCCATTGGTTGGTTGTCCCAGAGATCGGCAACTAAATCGCTGCGCTGCGACGCGAAGCTCGAATCGCTCCACAGATTGCGCTGCTGCAACGGATCATCAGCGAGGTTGTACAACTCGCCTTCAGTTCCGTCGTGCACATAGCCAGGTTTATAGGCGCTGCAGACCCAGTTGTCCCGGGTGATCGTGCGGATATACACGCCGACGCCAAACACCTCGCTATCCCACTCGGTCAACACGCGCTCGTGGCCGCGTGTCTGCGCATCGATGTCGTCACACGGCAAGATTTTGCCCTGCATCCAGTCGGTCGGGTCGAGCCCTGCAATCGACGAAAACGTCGGAGCCAAATCGACGAGACCGACTGGTTTGGTGACCACAGAGGGCGCCACACCAGCGCTCGGCGCCGGCCGCCACACCAATGGCAGGCGCATCAGGCTGTCGACGTGGTACGGGCCTTTGAACATCAAGCCAAAGTCGCCCTGAAGCTCACCATGATCGGTTGTAAAAATGACATCGACATCATCGGTCCAGCCACGCGCGGCGATCGCACGCAAGACGCGTCCCAACGCCTCATCGATGAGTTCGCATTCGATCGCGTTGCGAGCATTGATCTCGCGAACCTGATCATCAGTCAGCGTTGCAGGTACCCAATGTTTCGGAGCCTCATAGTTAGAAACAAGTGTGCCGTCGTACCACATGCGCCAATGACGCGGCTTGTCATCGAGGATGCGCTCACGCTCCGAGCGATTCGTCGGATAGCCATCCGGTAGCGGCACATCCGAGGGATTGATGCGGCCCAATTCCGACGACGGAGGGTCCCAGGGATGATGCGGGTCGGGGAAACTCATCCAGCAAAACCAGTTGTCGTCGGTGCCAAGAGAATCGAGCCACGAGATCGTGCGATCGGCGACCCAATCGGTGTGATACCACTCGCGCGGAATCGCGTTGTCGTGAACCTGCGGTGCACCCGATGCTCCGCCGCCAGCCGCATTCACGTTAAACGCACCGTCGAGGGCCGAGTAGAACATCGCAACTGTTTCAGGATGATTGTGTCGCAGCCATTGCGCGTAGTGGAGCATCCCTGCGGCACCGTGAGTCGCGAATTCAAGGTGCTCGAAGCCACGATGAGGACCGACGGTTCCGTCAGCCCAAGGGCTTTGCACCGTCTCGGCACCGGAGCCAGCCAATGTGTTTTCGGCGAATCGTGCGAACGGATCGAGGTACGGCTGGAAGTGGGCTTTCCCGATCAACGCGGTTCGATAGCCACTGCGCTGCAACTCTTCAGCAACCGAAGGTGCATCGACTGGAAGTGGTACCCCGTTCATCCACACGCCATGCGTAGTTGGGTATTGCCCAGTCAGCATCGTGGAACGTGAGGGCATGCAAACGACTGATTGCGGTACGGCTCGTTCGTATCGAATTCCTTGAGCTGCCAACGCATCGATCACGGGTGTGCGCGCCACGTTGCCCCCGTTGCATCCGATGGTGTCGTAGCGTTGCTGATCGGTGGTGACAAACAAGATTTTTCGGCCCATGACTATCGCTCCTTTGTGAGTCGCTCGGCGACTTCATTGCCAGATTCCATCTGACGCTTGAGTTCCTTCAGCGCGCCACCAGCCGCGCCGCCGATCATCAACGCCATCACGTCCGGATCACAATCGGTTGAATACACAACCAAGCTGCGCGTATTGCCAATGTCGAACACGTCGATTGTTCCAAGATGAAACTTGAAGAACGGCGCCGTGACTCGATACTGGAACCGCCGCAAGATGTTGTCGATCGTGACGATCTCCTCGGGCAGCGACATACCAGAACCGGTGGTGATCGTACGGACATTGCCTTCGACGGTCGCAGCAACCATCCCGACGAACCAACTCGGGTGATCAGCCGGATCGCAGACTCGCTTCCATACGTCGCCAGCCGTGCGATGAATGATGACTTCGCGTCGAATCGTTGCCATCAGCTATTCCCAACTCTCCGAATCGCCACTACTGCCGCGCCATGATTTCACGCGCCTGCGCCGTTGCTTCCTCACTCGGTCTGTTCGAAACTAACTGCACGTCGATCTGTGTCAGCGTGCCCGAGAACGGGAAAGGACCCTCGTAGCTATCGCACACCTGCGAGCCATGGTCCATACCGATACTCGCGCCCTGGCTCGAGATGATGCTCATGACAAAAGCCACGTCGACAGTGCCACATTCAGCCCCGTCGATCACCAGTGTCGCCGTCCCACCAGGTTTGCCTCGACGGAACCGAAGACCGACGACGGAAGGACCCGTCGGTACCTCGACGGACGAGGTCACAACACTGTGATCACAAAAACTGTTGTAATCAAACACCAAACGATTGTTTTTCACGAACAACGTCAAACCTGAGCTCGCCGTACCGCAGGCATACAGCACTCCTTCGTCGCCTGGTGAGCGATCGATGGTTGCGTCAAGATCCCAGCTCCTGCCCCCGATTGTTGGCGCGACCGAAGACGGCATGGGCGACACCGGCGGACGGTACGTGTAATGCCGACTCGTGGGATGTGGAGACCGGTCGCCGAAGCGCGCGCCGAAGAGCTCAATCGTGCGGTCGTCGAGCGGCAAGACATTTCGTTCTTCAGCCTCGCGCCACCAGAGATCGACCATTTCATTGACCTTCTCCGGCATCGTTGCTGCAAGGTCATTGCATTCCGAACGGTCTTGGTCGAGGTGATAGAGCTCCCAGTTATCGTCTTCGAACGCGACACCGCCGGTATGACGCGTGACCGCCTTCCAGCCATCGGCGATAATGCCGCGGTGGCCCATCATCTCGTAATACTGAACCTGCTTCTTCGTGGGAGCGTCGATCTCATCGATTGAATACAACATCGACGTACCAGTCACTGGCATCTGGTCGTACCCGCGGTACACGGCGGGTGGCGTGACGCCGAGCGCCTCATAGATCGTCGGCGCGATGTCGTTGACGTGATGGAACTGGTCGCGCAGTTGTCCGCCCGTTGCAATTCGTTGCGGCCAATGCATGATGAAGGGAACGTGGACACCGCCTTCATGCGTATTTTGTTTGTACCATTTGAACGGCGTATTGCCGGCTTGAGCCCATCCCCACGGATAGTTGGTGAAGCTGGAAGGGCCACCGATCTCATCAAGACGCTCGACGGCTTCATCGGGGGTCTCCACCACAAAATTGAAGTACTTCCATTCGTTCATCACTCCGAATGGTCCCCCTTCTTGGCTTGCCCCATTGTCCGACAGCAGCACGATCATCGTGTTGTCGAGTTGGCCAAGGCGTTCGAGCGAATCGATCAGACGACCAATCTGTTCGTCGGTGTGTTCCAAGAACCCGGCAAATGCTTCTTGCAGACGAGCCGCAAGACGTCGGTGATTTTCGGGGAGGTCGTCCCACGCTTCGACGCCAGGATTGCGCGGCGCGAGCTTGGTGTTGGAAGGCAACAGCCCCATCTCCTGCTGGCGTGCGAACCACTCGTCGCGCGCGACATCCCAACCGTCGTCAAATTTCCCGCGGTACTTGTCGAGATACGGCTGTGGCGCTTGATGTGGCGCATGCATCGCGCCGAATGCCATATACATAAAGAAGGGACGATCGGGCCGAATCCCTTTGGAATCGTGGACGAATTCGATTGCGTGATCGACAAGATCTTCGCTCAGGTGGTAGCCCTCTTCCACCGTCCGCGGCGGGTCGATGTGGTGGTTGTCGTACACAAGTTCTGGGTGAAACTGGTCGGTCTCGCCGTCGAGGAATCCGTAGTATCTGTCGAACCCGCGTTGCAATGGCCACTGGTCATAGGGGCCAGCCGCCGACGCGTTCGCCATCTGCGTCAGATGCCACTTGCCAAGGGCGAGCGTCGTGTAGCCCTCGTCGCGTAAGACCTCAGCCATTGTCGACGCGTGATTCGAAACTTCACCGCGCATGTGTGGGAAGCCCGTGTTGAAGTTCGAGACAGATCGCATTCCCACTTCGTGATGATTTCTCCCCGTCAGCAGCGCGGCTCGGGTCGGTGAGCACAACGGCGTGACGTGGAAGTTGGTGTATCGCAAACCGTTGCTCGCCAGATGGTCGATATTGGGCGTAGCGATGGTGGAACCGAAGCAGCCAAAATGCGAAAAGCCGAGATCATCGATCAAGATCACGACCACATTCGGCGCATCGTCGCCCGGGTGCGCACGGTCGGGCCACCACGGCTGCGAATCCGCCAGCGTCTTGCCAATCACACCTTCGAAACGGTCGTATTGCTTCATGTTTTCAGCCTCAAACTTCGGTGAATTCGTCGACGATTCGGGCTCACTTGTCGGGCGACGATGCGCCGGCCCGCGACCGTCGACTGAGCTATTGACACCAACTATGCCACAAGATACGCTGCGGCACAACGCACTTGAGGAGACCACATTGAGCGATTCCCACCGGCGGGTCACTGTCATCAACGACGCCAGTTTCTACGTCGGGCCACATCTGGCACGTTCGCTCGCAGCCAAGGGTCACGATCTGGTCCTGGGCGACCCAAGCGACGCGCTCGTTGGCGAACTCACGGCGGCGGGAAGCACCGTTGTTGCAGTAACCGACGCGCACGACATCAGTAAACCGGAAGCATCAACCCGGTTGGTTGCTGCTGCGATGGACAAATTCGGACGGATCGACTCGGCCGCCGCAGCGTCGGGAAGGGTCATCACCGGCCGGTTCTTGAAGTCGTCAGTCTCGGATCTCGAAGCCGTATTCAAGGGCTGCGTCGAGGCTCCGTATCACTTCTTGCGCGCCGTCATCCCAGTCATGGTCGCGCAGGGCGAGGGCCAGGCATTGCTCATCACAAGCGCCGCAGGAGCACGCCCAACTCCCGGCGCGCCGTTGTACTCTGCCGCGCGCGCGGCAGCAACGATGCTGGCTCGCAATGTGGCAGCAGAAGTCGCTCGCAACGGAGTTCAAGTCAACGTGCTCGGAACCAACTTCATGGATTTCCCTGAGTTTCTTCGGGCCAGTGGGGTGACCGACGCAGCATCGCGCGCGAAGATCGAGGCCCAGGTACCGTTGGGCCGCCTCGGTACGCTCGAGGAATTCGCAGCATTTTGTATGCCGTTCGTCGACGGGACGAGTCGGTTCACCACAGGCCAGTTCGTCGCCTACGCCGGAGGTTGGGTGTGAGCAATCCCTCAGCAGAACTACTCGCAGATCTTCTCCTCGACTCGCTACAGCGACGCATGCACACGATGCATGGTTTGTACTACCAGGCAGTCGAATCGATGGATCTGCAGCACGTCAACCACTTCGAGCGCGAAGGCGTACTGCCGATCGCTTTTTCACTCTTTCACTACACGAACATGCAAGATGCGTCGTTCATGATGATTACCGGTATCGCTCCCGTTTGGAACGACGCGTGGCAGTCGCGTGTACAGATGACGATCAACGATCACGGCAAACACAAGACCGTCGACGAGATGATCCATCAGCGCATCGGTGACTACGAAGCTTTCAAGGAATATCAACGAACGGTGTTTGATCGCACCGAGCGTTACCTCGAAACGATCGACCCGCTCGACTTCACCAAGGTGCTGATCGCTCGTCCATTCCCGGAGGTGGTCGCCAGCACCTACAGCGCACGGTGCGCCGGACCTGACGGCATCACTGTGCTCGACGGTTTCGAATGCTGGCTCTACCAACATGGGTTGCGTCACATGGGCGAGATCGAGCTCGCCCGAGGACTCGTTGGCCTCGGCGGCATGACTTCATAGGGCGTACCCCTTGACGATTGCACGACTCGACGCATGAGCGACGCTCGCCCCGATTGGGACGCAATCACTTGCCGTAACGCACGTTCGGTGCAAACGACCATCGGCTGGATCTTTTGGGATCCTGGCGCAATCGTTCGATACGAAGCAGCCGGACTTCCTGGGGCCTTCGCTGGCCCGCTCGGCTATATCGCTGCGCGTTGCGCGCCAATCGCGAGTGCGGGACCCGAGGCCGTGATCGCCGCGTTCGGATCCATTAGCCCCGTCGGAATCCGCGCCACATTCGAGCTCCTCGACACACCAGACAAATTCAGGGAGATGTGGGAAGCCCGCGATGCAGCAGTGATCGACGGCCTCAAGCAGTACGCCCCTGACATCATTGATTCGCTGCGCGCATTCGGACCTTCGCTGTGGCGAGTGATCGATCAGCTGCCATCGCTTGGCCGCGTGTTCTTCGCCGCGCATCTCGCCATGCAACGCCCGACTGATCCGATCCTCTCCGGCTGGCATGCTGTGAACTGTCTGCGCGAGTGGCGTGGCGATACACACTGGGCGCTGGTGGTTGCCGCCGGACTGACGCACGCGGAGGCGTCGATTTTGCACAACGCATGGCTAGGTTATGAACCTGATTGGCTAGCGAATTCACGAGGTACCTCCAAAGAAGACCTCGACGCTGGATGGGCGCACCTCAACGAACGAGGGCTCGCATCCGGACGGAAAGTGCTCCCGACGGGAATCGAGGTACGCCGCCAGATCGAACTCGATACCGATCGCCTCACTACGTTCCCGTGGGAACTCCTCGGTGAACAGCACGCCACGGAGTTCGCGCTGTCGTTCGAACCGTCGTGTGAGAAGCTGCTCGCCCGAGTCGACGCCACTGCGGGAACTAACTACCAACCGGCATCGCGGGTGCACCAGCACTTCAGTGGCACCGCCGAAAGAGACCCAGCATGACAATCGCTTCCACAACAGACCTCGGCCTCGCGCGAATCGAGACCGTCCGCCGACACATGGCGCTCGAAATCGACTGCGACTGGGATGCAGTGATCGCCACATTCGACCATCCTCGTTACGAGATGTATGGCACCGGTCAAGTCTTCGACGGCGAGGCTGAAGTTCGGGGTTATTTCGCAGCATCACGAACGCCGTTTCCCGATCAGGGCAATGAAATCATCTCGATCGCTGTCGACGAAGATCACGACACCGTGCTGG
Organism: Acidimicrobiia bacterium; assembly: GCA_038228615.1. Taxonomy (GTDB): domain Bacteria; phylum Actinomycetota; class Acidimicrobiia; order IMCC26256; family PALSA-610; genus F1-120-MAGs023. The sequence goes on from JBBRPC010000017.1 coordinate 19,113, forward strand.
TCGAGTTTTGGCTGACAGGGACACACCTCGGGCCACTACGAATTGCCGACCGGACAATTGCACCGACCGGGAAATCGTTCCGGGTGCGCATTGCAGCGTCGTTTGAGTTCGCGCCCAATTCCGACAAGATCATCTGCGAACGGCCGTACTTCGACCAGATGGCAATCTTGCAGATACTCGCTTCCGAAGCTTGACTTACTCAGGAGCGTGACACACGGCCTCGACGTTGTTGCCGTCGGGGTCTCTCACAAACGCTCCGTAATAGTTCGGGTGGTACTCAGGCCAGACACGCGCGTCGTGGAGGACCTCCGCGCCAGCTGCGATCGCCGCGTCGAGAAATGCCCTCACGCCCGATCGAGTGTCGGAGCGAAACGCGATGTGCGATTCGCGAAATCCGTCGCCCGAGGTGCGCGGCCCAAGCCAGAAATCTGGCATCGGTGGAATGCCGTATCCGATGACGTCTCCGAAGTCCATAATTCGAGAGCCACCGAGCGTCAGAAGCACGGCGTCGTAGAAGGCAGCGCTGGTCGCAACCGAGGCGCACTGGATGGAAAGATGATCGAGCATGACACCATCATTGACGCGACGGCGTGCGCGGCGCAATCGGGAACCGTTGCAACATCGGCTACCCGTCGATCAGCGCCGCCAATGCTTCGTCGCGCAGTTGGCGTTTGAAAATCTTGCCTGATGCGGTTCTCGGTAGCGGCTCCGGCGTGGTGAGGATGTAGCGAGGCACCTCGAAACGGGCCAGATGCTCTTGCAAAAATAAGCGCAGCACATCGAGGTCGAGGCTGGGGTCGGCCTGAATGGTCGCACCTACCTCTTCTCCGAGTCGCTCATCTGGCACTGAATAGACAGCGGCCTCATTGACCCCCGGGTGCAAAAGTAACGCAGCTTCCACATGTCCACAGCCAATATTTTCTCCACCCCGAATGATCAGATCTTTGAGCCGATCGACAATGAAGAGGTAACCATCGTCGTCGAGATACGCAATATCACCGGTACGAAACCAACCGTGAGCGAACACCTCGGCGTCGACATCGGGACGGTTCCAATAGCCAACGAAGAGCGACGTGCCACGCACCAGCAACTCACCACGCTCGCCGGCCGGAAGGTGGTTGCCTGCCTCGTCGACAATTGCGAGTTCGAGCACTGCGGAGCAACGTCCCGAACTCGCCGGTCGCTCGAGGTAGTCGCGGCCATTGATACCTGCACCGATCGCGTTGGTTTCGGTCATTCCCCATCCGGTGTTCGGCGCGGCCTTCGCAAACGACGCATCGATCTGTCGGACCTGTTCGGGTGCACGCGCCGCTCCACCGCCACCGACAACACGCAGCGAACTGAGATCGCGATCTGTGTGCTTGGCGATGCGCACAAGGTCACCGGTCATCGCCGGTGGAGCGATGAACGAATTCACGCGTTCGCGTTCGATCAACGTGGCGGCGAGTTCGGGATCCCACTTATGCATGCACACCACTTTTCGCTGTGCCCGATACGACGAGAGATACACAGCATGTGAACCAGTCGCATGAAACAACGGCACCGCGAGGAGGGTCGCGTCCTGCACATGACGGCTGGTACGCGCAGGATTTATCGCCCGTGTTCCACCCGCATCAGAATCCGCTTGTGCAGCGGTCGCGAACGTGTCGAGTTCCCACGACAGCAGGGCACTGATGACGTTGCGATGCGTCGACACAACCCCCTTCGGCCGGCCGGTCGAACCCGAGGTGTAAAAGATCGTTGCCGGATCATTGGCATCGATCTGCGACGTCGGCATATCGCAACCATTCAGCGTCGCAAGGAGTTCGACGAGTGCCACGCCGCGCGCCGCCTCGACCTTTGTGCGAACAGTGATTACGGCGAGCTCAAGATCGGCGGAACAGCGCGCGAGTCGCTCCAATCGCTCCTCATCAGCGAAGAGCACCTTGGCGCCCGAGTCGAGCAACGCGTACTCCATCTCATCGGGCTGCCACAGCGCGTTCATTGCGACTGCGATGCCCCCGATCGAAGTGACCGCCATGAACGCGAGGATCCACTCAGGATAATTGCGCATCGAGATTGCCACACGGTCGCCGTGAGCTACCCCGTACCGATCGACGAGGACGTGGGCAATCTTCGCAGCTTCCCCGTACGCCTCCGCAAACGTCAGCCGTTCATCGCCGTAGACGATAAACGGTTTGTCGGTCGCGGTGGTTTCGAACAAGTCCCGTAGAGATGGAGGCGCGTTCTTGAACACCAGTTGCCTCCCAGTAGGCGTCTCGACCGGCACAAGCTCGTAGGGCGCACCTGTACCCGTCAATGTCGCGATGGCTTCGGATCGTGTTGGCGTCACTCGAGCATCCTGGTCTCGACGATGGTGCGCGCGCCACTTGGTCGCTACCTGTCATCCCTTGTAGCGTGCCGGCAACGCAGGGTACGGTGCTCAGTCCGTGAGAAATACGCTGATCCTGGGTTGTGGGCGAAGTGGAACATCGATCTTCGGCGAGCTATTCGAATCTCTGCCGGGATTCACATACTTCTCCGAGCCGCTCATTTCGGAGATCGCAAGTGTTGTTGTCGACCATCCCATCGCCGTGAAGGTGCCGCGCGAAACTCCGGGCGTTGTCGCACCGATCGGGAGTTCCATCGATGTCAACGACCTCTTCGCAGTATGCGAAGGGCCCTTCGTGGTGTTTTGGCAGGTCCGTCATCCGCTCGACGCGGTGTGTTCCCTGCGGATTGGCATCGAGCAGAACTGGGGTCACCATCCACGCCCGCCTGATTGGCTCGCCTGGCAGGCACGACCTTTAATCGAACGATGCGCGCACCATTGGGCTGTGATCAACGAATCGGGATATGCGCAGGTGCGTCAGCATGCGCTCGTCAATCGCTTCGAGGACATGATCACAGATCCCCTCGCGTGTGCGATCCGCGCTGTGCAAGCAGTCGGGGTCAATCCCGACGAGGTAACCGAAGCGCTCGCAACGTGGGCCCGACGAGTGCAAGACACCAACAATGAGAACTTCGTCGAAGCCCAAACCTCGCGGCGCCACTCACGCGCCGATCACCGGCACAAGGTGAACCGATGGCGCGAGAATCTCTCACCCGACGAAGTCGAAACAATTCTGCCACTCGTCGCGGATGCCGCTGCCACCTTTGGCTACGAACTCCCGGCGTACTAATGCTCGGTTGAACCGTTCAACATAAGGTGGGAGTCTGCATCGTCACCCCCACGACTGAGGAAAACGACATGACCCGGCTCGGCTACCAAATTCCAAACTTCACCTACCCTGGCGTCGCCAAAGCTGGTTTGTTCGAAGTTGTCGCGGCGCAAGCCAAAGCGGCCGACCGCTCCGGCTTCGACACCGTGCTGCTCATGGACCACCTCTATCAACTGCCGATGCTCGGAGCGCCCGAGGATTACATGCTCGAGTGTTACACGACGCTCGGAGCTCTCGCCCGCGAAACCCAACACGTTCGACTCGGCGCGCTCGTGACGGGCAATACCTATCGAAACCCGGCGCTGCTCGCGAAAATTGTCACCACACTTGACATCGTGTCGGGCGGCCGCGCACAACTCGGGATTGGTGCGGGATGGTTCGAACTCGAACACGACTCGCTCGGATTTGCGTTCGGCACGTTCACCGACAGATTCGAAAAACTCGAGGAGGCGCTGCAGATCATCGTCGCGATGTTCAACGACGAACGACCCACCGTCAATGGCGTGCACTACCAAACGAACAACGCGATCAACCAGCCGAGCCCGATCAACCGGATCCCGATCATGATTGGCGGCAGCGGTGAAAAAAAGACGCTGCGACTCGTCGCCCAGTATGCAAACGAATCGAACTTGACGGCCAGTTCCGAAGAAATCCCGCGCAAGCTCGACGCGCTCGCCGCACACTGCGAACGACTCGGCCGCGATCGGAGTGAGATCACGGTGAGTCGTCAACTCAACATATGCGTCGCAGAAACCCACGATGCTGCGTACGCCGACATGACGGCATTCCTTGGTGCCCGTGGCCTCGATCTCGCAAACATGGATCAAGACACGCGCGAGATGATTCTCGCCATGGTGATTTGGGGTGACTCCGATGAAGTCGGCGAACAACTGGTAACGGCACTCAGCGTCGGTGTCGATGGCATCACCTGCTCGCTGCCTGCGAACGGTTGGAACCCTGAGCGCGTCGAACAACTCGGCGCCGTGGCAAGCAAAGCGCTCGGAATCGGTGAGCCTGTCTGATTCGAGGCCCTAGCGGTAATCGACGGGCGCGAAGTACGTTGTCGGGGTGTTCCAAGATCCGTCGCACATCGATACTTCGCTCGACAGCCGTTCGATCAGCTTCGAAAACACGAGCGGCGCACGCGGCAATGGCGGGCGCTCAGCCGGCGGTCGCAAGGGTGCGCCCAATCGAACGATTCGTGCAGGCGAACGCATCGTGCTCGCCGACATTGCTGGGTCTGGCACCATCCGTCATATCTGGTGCACAATCCCTCCCGCACCGCCCCCAACAATGCGCTCGATCATCGTCGAAGTGTTCTATGGCTCGGCGGCCGACCCAAGCATCAGCGTTCCGTTGCTCGATTTTTTCGGCGTTCCATGCGGTCGACCAACGGCGTTCTCGTCTGCGCTCACCGCGGTCCAGGAAGGTCGCGGCTTCAACGCATACTTCCCAATACCATTTCGGGATGGCGTACGCATCGAACTCTGTAACGGCGCGACGACCGACACCGTGTTGTATTTCCAGATCGACTACACACTCGGCGAAGTTGCCAGCGACTCGGGTCTCCTTCACGCTTCGTTTCGTCGCGAGAACCCAACGCAATTGCGCCGCGATTTTGTCATCGCCGATGGTTTCACCGGACCCGGCCGTTACCTCGGTTGCGTTGTCAGCGTGCGACCGATCGACGCAGGGCTCTGGTACGGCGAAGGTGAGGTCAAGATCTATCGCGATGGCGATTCAGATCTCGCCACCTATTGCGGCACTGGCCTCGAGGATTACGTCGGAACCGCGTGGGGCATGGGCCAGCACCATGCTCCGTTTGCTGGGGTTCCAGTCGATTGCCGTCCACAACACGCCACGGGCGGAATGGCCAGTCTCCCCGATCATGCAGGCTTTTACCGATGGCACCTTCCCGACCCCATCGTGTTTCACACATCACTCAAGGTCACGATTCAACAGATCGGCATGAACTTGTTTCCTGTCGCTGCAGAAGACGCCATGGCCTCATACGTCGGAACAAATCCGCTTGCTGGCAACGGTTGGCTCCCGTCTCGCCGGGGCGTGGCCGGCATGGCACTTTTCGAACGAGTCGACGACTACGCGGCCGTCGCGTTTGTCTATTGCAGAAATCGTCAGGCGGTTCCTCGCGTTGACGTCGAAGCTGCGACACAAGACATCGGCCGTCTTGCATATGAGACACCTGATCCGCTCGAATCATTCCTGTAACGCCGCCATCCCCAGGCAGCATCGTTCGTTGGTAAATCTCCCCCGCAATTCGAAGCAAATCGCCCACCGGACAAGATTCGCGGTGCACACGCACAAAACTCCGAAGGAGGCTCGATGACGACAGCTGCTCCTCGCGAGCCTGACCTCGGAGCGTTACTCGATCGCATGCCGGGCTGGCGCGGTCGGGCTCGCATCGTTCGAGCGCTCGACGGCGGCATCACCAACCGCAACTTTCTCGTCGATGTCGAAGGGGCCCGCTTTGTGTTGCGGGTTGCCGGCAGCGAAACTGAACTCCTCGAAGTCGACCGGAGCTGCGAATTTGAGGCGGCAACCCGAGCGGCCGCGCTCGGTATCGCGCCGGCGGTCATTGGCTGGATCGAACCAGAGCAGTACCTCATCACGGAGTTCGTCGATGGGATTGCGCTTTCTCCCCACGAACTCGCAACGCAAGACCGACTACGAACGGTCGCCGCATCGCTGCGGTTGTTTCACAAATCCCCGCCATTGCGTCGCGATTTCTCAGTATTTTCAGTGCCCTTCCGTCATCTCGAAGTGGCGCTCGCGCGAGGCGCGCACGTCCCGAATCAATTTGATCGCGCGGCGTCGTGCGCTGCAAGCATCGAAGCAGTGTTCAAGCACGCATCAGAGCCACGCGTCGCGGCTCACAACGACCTGCTGAACGCGAACTTTCTCGCTGCAGGTACACGCGTATGGCTCATCGATTGGGAATACGCCGGAAACAACGACAGATATTTCGATCTCGCCAACTTGTCGATCAACAATTCGTTCGACGGTGCCGCCGACGACACGCTGCTCACTGAGTACTTCGGAGCTGTCACAGATCGTCGCCTCGCCCGACTCGCTTTGATGAAGATTATGAGCGACTTTCGTGAAGCCATGTGGGGTGTCGTGCAACACACAATCAGCACCTTCGATTTCGACTATCTCGCATATTCGACCCAACATTTTGAACGCTTGCTCGAGAACGCTGCGGCACCCGAGTACGGTGCTCGTCTGCAAGCGGCCGCTACCGCTGAGAGGTAACCGATGAGATCAAGAGCCCGCATCGTCGTGGTCGGCGCGGGAGTGGGAGGTGCTTCGATCGCGTGGCACCTTGGGGAACGCGGCGAATCAGACGTGCTCGTACTTGAACGGGCCGAGCCAACGAGTGGAAGCACGTTTCATTCTGCAGGACTTGTCGGTCAACTCCGCGGTTCACTTCCAGTGACGCGCATGATGATGCACAGTGTCGAGACCTACCGACGCCTCCAGGCAGAGGCGGCGACAACTGGTCGTTCACCCGATTGGCGTGAGGTCGGCAGTCTGCGGATCGCCTCAACACGCGAACGCATGGAGGAACTCACACGCCAACATGGATGGGCAAAGACATTTGGTCTGCCGATGGAGTTGTTGTCGCCGAACGAATGCGGGGAACGCTTTCCGCTGATGAGCATCGATGGAGTACTCGGAGGAATCTGGCTCCCCACCGACGGATATCTGGATCCGAGTGGCCTCACCCACGCGTTCCTGGGTGGCGCTCGCGCCGCGGGCGTGGAGGTCGCAACAGGTGTTCGAGTCACCGGCTTCGCGATCGAACGTGGACGCGTGAACGCTGTTATCACCGATCAAGGAATCGTCGAGTGTGAAACCGTCGTACTCGCATGTGGGATGTACACAACCGACGTGGCAGCGCTCGCGGGAGTGAACGTACCGATCGTGCCTATGGCACATCAGTACCTCATCACCAAATCGATCGACGGCATCACCGACGACCTTCCGCAGCTTCGCGATCCAGACAACCTCGTCTACTTCCGCCGCGAGGGCAGTGGTCTTGTGCTCGGCGGCTACGAACGCAATCCAGCACCCTGGTCGCTGCACGGTGTGCCAACAGATTTCAACAACAAGCTGCTCCCAGAAGATTGGGATCGTTTCGCGCCGATCATGACCAACGCATGCGCGCGTGTGCCAGCTGCCGAGACGGCCGACATCGTCAGCCTTGTCAACGGTCCAGAGGGTTTCACTCCGGACAATGAGTTCATCCTCGGAGAAAGCGAGGTACACGGACTGTTTGTGGCCGCCGGTTTTTGCGCCCACGGTATTGCGGGTGCTGGCGGAATCGGCAGAGTGATCAGCGAATGGATTCTCGACGGCGAGCCGTCGTTCGACACATGGAAGATGGATATTCGTCGCTTCGGTCGCCAGTATCGATCGCGCGACTACGCGTTGGCACGTGCGGTCGAGGTCTATTCCACCTACTACGACATCCACTATCCCAATGAGGAGCTCGCCGCTGGCAGGCCGTTGCGACGATCGCCAGCGTACGCGCGGCTGTCCGGCCTGGATTGTGCGTTCGGCGAGAAGTCCAGTTGGGAACGTCCGAACTGGTTCGCCAGCAACGAGTCCGCAGCAATCGAAGCGTTGAGGCCCCATGGTTGGGCCGGAGAGCACTGGAGCAGCGCGATCGGCGCTGAAGCATTAGCGACCCGCGACTCCGCGGCGATATACGACGAATCCAGTTTTTCGAAACTCGAAGTGAAGGGCCCTGGCGCTCAACAGTTCTTGCAACAAGTCTGCGCAAACGACGTTGGTGGATCCATCGGAACGGTTACCTACACGCAGCTCTGCAATGAACGCGGAGGAATCGAATGTGATTTGACGGTCACACGCATCGCCGCGGAGCGTTTCCTTCTCGTGACAGGTACCGCATTCGGAAATCACGACCTCGGCTGGATAGATACCCAGCTCGAACGGCTCGCACCGACGCAGTCTGTCGCTTCGTACGACGTCACTTCAGCATGGGCCTGTTACGGACTGTGGGGACCGGCTGCGCGCGACATATTGCAATCGTTGACCACGCAATCGCTCGCAAACGACGCGTTCCCCTATATGACAGCGCGTTACATGAACGTCGGCGCGGTGCCGGTGATCGCAATTCGGGTGACGTACGTCGGCGAGCTCGGATGGGAGTTGTACTGTCCCACCGAATACGGATTGGCGCTGTGGGACGCGCTGTGGGAAAGAGGAGCAGCGCACCGTTTAGTCGCAGGCGGTTACCGCGCGATCGATTCGCTGCGTATTGAGAAGGGGTATCGGGCCTGGGGTTCCGACATCACTCCTGCCGACAATCCATACGAGGCCGGACTCGGTTTCGCTGTCAAGCTCGACAAAGGCAGCGATTTCGTTGGGCGTGACGCGTTGCGCCGGATCAAAGATCGCGGTATACACAGGCGATTGCGGGCCGTCACTATCGATGATGAACACGCCATCGCACTCGGCGCCGAACCCGTGCGCATCGACGGCGAAGTCGTCGGGCGAGTCACCAGCGGTAACTATGGCTTCCGGATCGGTGCATCGATTGCGTACTGCTACGTGCCGACCGGTCTTGCTCGCTTCGGCCAACGGGTTGAGGTCGAACTATTCGGTGAATGGATCGGCGCAACCATCGTCAATGATCCAATCTGGGATCCTTCAGGAACGCGTATCCGCGTCTGACCACCAAAGAAATGAGCGGTCGACCATCCGTCAGCTCCGTAGGCTTCGGCGATGGATCCATTTCGTCTAGACGGCCGTTGCGCCGTCGTGACCGGTGCGTCGCGCGGGATTGGGGCTGCGATTGCGCAGGCTCTCGATCGAGCCGGCGCGCGCGTACTTCTCGTCAGCAGGTCGTACGATTCACTGCACGACGTCGCCGCTGGGTTGCAGAACAATCCAGCGGTGTTCGAGGCGGACCTCGCAACCACCGAAGCGCCTGACGCGATCGCGGCTGTCGCGTTTGAACTGTTTGGGCGCGTCGATGTACTCGTCAACAATGCTGGTGTCGGCGTGCGTATGGCTTCCACCGACCTCGACTCGGCGACGATCGATGCGATCCATGCCGTCAACGTTCGCGGCGCGCTGCTGCTCACGACCGCGCTCTTGCCGTCGATGGTGAGTCAGGCGCACGGATCTGTCGTCAACATCTCGTCGGTGTCCGGCGTTCGGGGCACACCACGTCGAGCGGCATACGCCGCGTCAAAGGCTGCCGTCGACGGAATGACCCGCTCGCTCGCGATGGAATACGGCCCGCATGGAATTCGACTGAACTCTGTCGCTCCGGGTGCGATCGTGACCTCAATGTGGGAACGGAATCGCACGATTCCGGGCGTCATCGCCGAGATCGAAGCGCACACCGCGCTCCGCCGTTGGGGCACGCCAGAAGACATCGCTGACGTCGTGGTATTCCTGGCGTCAGACGCGGCGCGCTATGTCACAGGACAAACGATCGAGGTCGATGGAGGGATGGCCTCGACCTTCGATCTGTACGGCGGCGCGGTCTAACGCGTCAGGCTAGAAGTCGATCGGGTTCAGTAACCACGACAGCCCGCCACTGAGATGTTGGAGAAACACCGTCGACTCCCAGGCCGCGGGAAAATGCCCGAGGCTTGTCGAAAATACACGGCCTTCGCCAAACGAGAAACACCACGAAATTGCAAACCCGGCCGGCGTCGTGTGCACACCGGGAGCGTGCAAATCGAGCTCTCCATCGCCGACACGGAGCAGCACGCGCGCATCAGAGCGAAGTTCACGGAATTGATACACCTCGTCGTGCCATTGCCAACACGAATCAAGATGTACACATGCTGGATGTTCCGGTTCGAGCACGTCCATGGCGAATTGCTGTGTCCACGGATGTCCGTTGAATCGTGCTCCCACGATCGAGCCGTACTCGGACCAGCCGTAGCAACTATCAGTCGCCGAGTGGATCGCAAGCACATGCAACGAGCCAGCCGTGATGCGGCGATGGATCGTCGCCCGCTGAGACGGACTCCACGGCGTTTCACCGATCGTAAACAACGCCAGCACTGAAGCGGTGTCCAGTACTTCGGCGGAAAGTTCGCGCACATCGTCACATGCCTCGATGGCCAAATCATGGAACAAGGCGATCCCAGCGAGAGCCCTACGCGCTTGGTCGAGTACCCCGTGTGCACCCGCTGGACCGTCGCCATACGGAGCGACTTGGCTCACAAACAACAGCGATCCCGACACTCCCCAACCGTACGTCACGCAACGTGTGACTTTCGCCCCTAGCGCAACGATTCGCAAGGGCCGCAATATCGAGCCATGGAAGCACCACATATTTTGGTCGGAGATCTCAACGTCGTACACGTCGTTCGAGTTGCGCCCGAGATGACGCTCCAAGAGGCGGCGCGGCTCCTGGCGACGAGTGGTGCTGGGACCCTCGTGGTCGACACCACACCGTTGAGCGAACTCACCGAACACGATGTTGTGCGAGCCGTCGCCGTCGGAGCGCCATGCGATACCAAACTCGCCGATCTCGCGAGGCCGCTTCCCGGATTCGTCCGCCCCGACGCCCACCTCAAAGAAATTGCCTCACTCCTATTCGAATCAGGACGTCGAAGTGTCGTGATCATCGACGATCAAGGCCAGCCGGTTGGCTTGCTCAATCTGCCCAGCGTCACCTCCGCGTTGCTCGGCGGGCCTTCCTGGCTCGGTGCACTGCGCGTCGCGCTGCGTGTCGAGCGACCGCTCTGATGGCGCAAGATCCTCATATTCATGGTCTCGAGGTCTTGGAACCCGACGAATGTGTACGCCAACTCAAGAGCCACTATCTCGGGCGTCTCGCAGTCACGATCGATGATCAGCCGCTCATTTTCCCGGTCAATTACACCGTCACCATGGCCAACGACGTGATTTTTCGAACCGGTCCCGGAACCAAGCTCCACTCGGCGGTTGGTCGCCGCGTCGCGTTTGAGATCGACGGCACTGATCTCCAATATCACACGGGCTGGAGCGTCTTACTCACCGGGATTGCTGTCGAAGAACACGACCAGCAGCGGCTCCAGGAGTTCGCAACGCTGCCGCTCGGACCGTGGGTTCCGGGACCGACGTCACACTGGATTTCTATCCGCACCGACTCGCTCAGCGGCAGGCGTATCGTTCGCTACGAATAGGTGCCGTACCCATGTCGGCACGGAACAACATGTTGTGGCCAACGACGCTGGGGTTGCTAGCCCGCGAGGCGGCGGCCGGTAATCAGCTCCGACGCAATACGCACAAGGTGATCTCGATCTCCGAGTGCTGAGGGAACTATCGATGCATCTATTAAGTCGCTGAACTCACTTCCCTCGACGATCTCAGAGGCCCGCCCAATGACGAGCACCGACCAGCCGGAAGCCGTGACGCGGTCGAAGTCGTCGATTTCGAAGGCCACGACCGTGCCGCGATTCGCTGCGCGGAGCTTCGCACCGTCGCGCGTCCGAAACAGGACCGACCTATCGATGTAGGCGTAATTCACCGGCAAAATGACTGGCAGCCCGCCAATTGTGACGCCGATGCGACCGAATGTCGCACTCCCAAGGAACTCTTCGCACTGTCGTTCGGTGAGTAATTCGAGACCATCGTCGATCAGCATCCGTACTCCTCTCTGGCGATCGCAGTTGAGCATGCTCTGAAACTGCCGCACCGAGAAGGGCAAAAAGTCACTC
>JBBRPC010000018.1:0-30939 GCA_038228615.1 Acidimicrobiia bacterium
ACCAGGAGCGTTTCGCGCGTCATCCTGGCGAGTAAAACTGCGAGCGGTTCCCGTGACTGTTGCTAGTGCGACGCGATGAGCGCGTTGGTGTAGAGCGCAGCCACTCCGGCGTGGCGGAGGTCGACCACGTTCGCTCCTTGAAACAACGCGTCGTAACTGCTCGCAGTGATCTGCACGGCGCGTGGTTGGCACTCGCAGTAGGTGTGTATCCGACCCGCCAACGCTGCTGATTGAGTTGCGAACACTTTGTTCGTGGCGTGGCCAATGCAGGCGCGACATTTGCAATGTGTTCTGTTGCGTGCGCCAACCGCGTAACCCCAATGCGAATCAAGCCGCCATACCAACGCCTTGTTGGTGCTGCTCCCCGCTGCAAATGCTTCCGTCGCGCCTGCGGCGCGGTGGAGCCCGACGGCGGCAGCCGCGGTCGCGACGGTTGCGATGAAGCCGCGCCGCGTCGTTGAGGCGGTCCTGATGCGTTCGCTGTCGTTTGGCTTCATGGGCTGATCCCCGTGCTATACGAGATCGTCGTCCGGTCCGGGAGCCGCACCTCCGCCACCTCGACATGCCCGAAGTGGGGTTGCCAAGACGACATTGGTACGACTTCCGCACGGGACGACGATCGTTGTGAAGTCGACCTTTGTATCGACGGCGGCGCTGATGGGTTGAGTCGTTCGTGCTGCATGGTGCGCATTGTCATGGCACTGTCACGGTGGCCGTCGCGCCGCTGATGGCGACGCCGAATTTTGGAAGTGTGGGCGCACCCTTCGAGTGCCCAACCGCTGGCAGGTTGAAATCGTATGAACCGGCGAGAACGCTGATCGTGAGTTGCCCGTTTCCGCCCGCCACGCCGTCGTCTACCCACACGCCGTTGTTTCCGCGGTGGACGAATGCCTCGTTTGCGGTGGTGTGAATCAGCGTTTGGGTCAGCGGAGCGTCGATATCTGTTGTGGCAGTGACGGTTGCGGTGGGAAGGACGCTTGTTTGGCCGTTGTAGTCGACGCGACCGTCGTAATCGCCAGGTAGCAGTTCCGCGACGGAATGGCCGTTCGCGTCGGTATCGTCAATGGACATCCAGTATCCATCGCTGCCACGCACTGCGACGGGTGCCTGCGAACGATCGATGTTGTTCGCTCCGCCGGTGATCCGTACGGTGACAGCAATCGTGTGAAAGGTGACGACCGAACCGGACGCGACGGTGACGATGCCTGAATCCATTGTTTGGCCGCGAAAGTCAACTCGAAAGTGGTAGCTGCCGCTCGACATCGTTGTGGTGACGCGGCCGTCGGTGCCTGTTGAACCGATGGGTGTCCACGTTCCGCTGGAGTAGTCGGCCGACCCGCCTTCGAGCGGTGTGCCGGTACTGCTGGTGAGCGCGACTGTGACTCCGGCTGGTCCGCCGCTGCCAACTGTGATTCCCGGCGCGGTGTTTGCAACGCCGCCGCCGGAACCGATGCAGGCACCGAGAGCGATGATCGTGTACTTGCCGTTAGAGAGGTCGATGTCGTGAAGATCCGATGCCTTCGGTAGCAACTTTGCGGTGACGAGACCATCTTCTGTGGCGTACGCGCTGTGCGCCGCGTGTTGGGCTTCTTCCGCGGTGCGAAGTACCTGTGCGTCGGTCGTGCACGCTGATGTTTGGCCTCGATCGCTGATTCCCCCTACGGCGAATACGACGACAGCTGACAACACCCCGAGGAGCGATATGACAACAAGCAGCTCGGCGAGCGTGAAACCGCGTTGGACCCCCGTGTCCTTCCGCGATGCCATACCTTCTGATCGGCTCGCGGTGAACCGAGTGAAGCCACGGCGAGGCGATATGCCCGCAAATGTGCGCGGCGCTATACGGTGTTGGGGCGTTACACGGTGTGGAGCGCGCGCCGAGCCAGATCTGTTGCGGTCCAACAATATTTGCCGCCGATGCCAACGAACGCGCTATCAAAGATCGCGTCGGGGCCTGCGGCCGACCAGTTGATGCTCGTGACGTCCATCGGTCGGTACTGCGTGCCCGCCGCTACAAGGTCGAGCTTCATGAAATGGTCGCGCGTCATCGAGGGAGACCAAGCGGACTCACACGTGAAATACCGCTCGAAGGCGTGCGTTGTGGCAAACACCGTGGATGTATGCATCGGTTGGCTCGCAGGTTGTGGTGTCAGCGTCGCCCTGAATACTTGCTGCGAAGCCGGCCAAACAACCTCGAACTGCCCGTCGTCGACCGCAGTTGGAAACGTTGCACGTATGTGTTCAAAACGTTGGGTCGAGAGATGCCACTGCGCGCCGAGCCCAACGACTCGTGCGGTTGCTTGGCGGGCTGGAACCCACGCCACGCGCCGTTCGCCATCGTTGGCTGTGATGCGGGGGGCCGAACAGATGGTGGAGAGGCCGAACAATGATGGCTGCCCGGCGATGTGGAGCCGACGTAGGAGGTAGGGACAAAACGACAGGATCGCTGTGCCGTCGATGAGTTCAGGTGTCAACCAAGGAGGCAAGGTGTCGCGGGCACGCTCGGCCGTGATCTGGAAATTGAACACGTAGCGGGCGATCACCTCGGCTCGAACGCGCCGCCCGCCATTGGCGTTAATTAGCGGCCCCACTGAGCAGTCGTCGGGTGATGCGCGGTTCCGTAGTTGCGACGCGTGTTGCGGGCGGAACGCACCGACAGATGCGTCGCGGACGTGGCGACGGGCGCAATTGTCGGCGAGTTGAGCGTGTGGGTCAAGGTGAGTACTTGTGCCTTGTCGAGTTGCACACAGGCGACGTCACCGCACGCGAATCCGGACGTAAATGCAACTGCGTTGCCCGGAGCGAAACGGCCCAGAGCTGTCACGACGTTGGCCTTCCAGGTGTGGCGTGCTCCGTCGCAGTTGAGGTGTTCGATGGACTTGTCGAACTGTCCAAATGCAACAGTGTTTCCGACGATCTCGACGAGTGATCCTGCGATTTCCAGCGACGTTGCGTCGGTGCAACTGTAGGTACCTTTGAACTGTGCGAGTCCGGCACGCGTCACGAACGTTTGACGGAAAACGTCGAGCTTGACACTTGGGGCACGGGTGACGTTGAGCTGCAGCGTTCCGCCGCCTCCGCCTGCAAAGTCGAAAACTTGGATGTAGTAAGTCGTACCAGGGGTCGTCGTGGCGATCACCGAAAACGGACTGCATGTTTGCGTCGTTAACGATCCCGGTGTACCGGTGGCGACTGCGATCCCAGCGTTGTAGTTACTAGCGAACGCATCAATCGAAATATTGGTGTCGTTCGGACCGGCGGTGAATTTGTACCAAACCGTGTTGCCGGTCGACGGTGCGCCGCAGGTTGCATTGAGTTGCGCGTCAACTGAGTCGGTCGTTGCGCCAGTCGTGTCGACGGTGTCGCTGAACGGCACTGAGCCGATCGGGACTGCGCCGCTGATGAGGTCGTTGGCGGGGGGCGGACCAGCTCCATGGATCGAAAGTTGCAGCGTTCCACCTGAGCCAGTGTCGTCGAACACCATGATGGTGTAGTGGGCACCAGGCGCACTTGCGACATGCGCGCTTACAGGTCCACACGCTTCGGTGCTGAGCGCACCCGGGGAACCGGTCGCAATGATGACGCCCGACGAGTAGTCGCTTCCCGTCGTGTCGACGGTGAGGCTCGTGTCGGTCGCGCCTGCTGTGAATGTGTACCAGACACTGTTGTTCGTCGCTGGGGCACCACAATCGGCGTTTGCCTGGACATCGGTCGCGTCGGTCGTAGCGCCCGTCGTGTCGAGTGTTTGGGTGAATGGCAAACTCGCGACGTTCGTCGCTCCGCCGATGAGGTCATTCGAAGGCGCCGAGGCCTTGTTGGCAGCACCAGCAGCAGTGCCGGCCGACACGATGCCAGCGAAGCTGCTCACGGCAAGCACGACGCTCGCCGTGGTAATGGTCGCCAATGCGCGCCTAGTCAACATGTTGGATCCTCCACGCCAGGCCGCGAATCGAACGCGTGTGTCCAATTCCACAGTCAGCCAGCCAGCTCACAGCTTGTCACGGGCGCGTATGGGAGTCAATAGCCATAAATGGTCAAAAGCTCCCACCCCCTCCGCCGCCATTGTTCGTGGGGTCGATTGGCAGCACCGAGAGTGTGGATGTGGTTGGGAAATACACCGCAGTGGTCCAGTTCAGCGTCCCGCCGACATTGAATTGGATGTGGTCGGTTTGTCCAAGTCCGAGTGCGGAAGCGTCGAAGATCGTGATCGTTCCGGTGCCGGTGAGGTTGGCTTGTGGTCCTGTCTTTCCGCCTTTACACGTGACCGTGAGGACGGCGCCGTTGTCGAAGCCCGCTCGGGCCACGGCGGTTGTGCCCTTGATGGTGCAGGTGCCTTTTTGGGCGATGCCGGGGTCTGTGTATGTGAAACTGCCGACATAGGTCAGCACGTGTTTGACGAGTTTTCGGTTGACGTTGACGGTGACCTTGGCTTTGGGTTTTCCGCCACCTTGGCTCAGGTACGTGACTTTGCCTTTGACGGATGTGATCGCTGCCGGGGTGATGGTGACGACTCGTTGGGCTTCGCTCGTCGCGCCGTCGTTGTCGGTAGTCGTGACGGTTGGGTAGTAGGTGCCAGGCGTGGTGTATTGGTGGCTGACCGACGTCGCGTTGCCGGACGTGTTGGCGGTGCCGTCACCGAAGGAGAAGGTGTAGTTGGTGATGGTGCCGTCGTTGTCGGTGGAGCCGCTGGCGTCGAGTTGGACGGTGAGGGGTGCCACACCTGTCGACGGAGTCACGCTCAACGACGCAGCCGGCGCAGCGTTCGATGCCCGAACGTGAAACAAACGGGTTGCAGTGAACGTCCGTCCGTCGTCGTCGCGCATTGTTGCCGTTACCGTGTAGTCGCCCGGTGTGGTGTACGAGTGAGCGATGTAGGCATGGTGATCGTCGGTTGCAATGTAGAACTGGTTGTAAAACGACGGCGTTCCGTCGCCGTAGTCGATTGCGTAGTCGAGGATCTGCGCATCAGGCGCGTCGACGGTGAGGTTGAGGCCGATGCCCTCATTGATGCGCGGGTTGGGGTTGTCAGTGCTGATTGCAGCCGTAGGCGCAACTGTCGACGCAGGGCCAAGCTCACGCACGAACAGTGATCGGTACGGCGAGCCGTTCGCGACCGACGTGAACGACACTGTTCCAGAATTCGTGACATCGGCGCGATCGTCCGGCGTGTCGAACGCAACCTCGCCAGTGTTCCCGACGTGGTCGACGCTCATCGCCTTGAGGATCCCAGTCTGGAAGTCTTTCAGATAGACCAACGTTCCGGCGAGGTACGCCGCCGGTACTTGTTGGGTTGACTGGCCGAGAAATGTTGCGTACCGACCATCTGCACTGATGGTCGCGTCATGCGTGTTGGCTGCGAGACCGATGTTTTCCCGTCCGAAACCAGTGACATCGACGAACTCCACGGTGTCGTTTTGGACGTCGTAGCGGTAAGGATGTGTCGCGATCGAAAACGGTGATGGCTGGTGGATGATGTTTTGCGCCTGCGAGCTATAGACGACGTAGCGACCATCGCTGCTGATTTCGGGGTCGGAACTATACGAGTTTGCCTGCCCGCCAGTGTTTGTGTGACTGATCAAAATGATTGCTCCGGTATCGAGGTCTTTTCGGAACACATCGGCGAAGCCGTTGGTGTCACCGGGGACCAGGTCGTTGCCATAGTTGGTGAACACGACATAGCGACCATCTCCAGAAAGTGCGGGTTGCTGCGATGCTCCGGTCGATTGTGCACCGGCAGAATCTGTCGACGCGACACTCAGCACGCCGTTGCGGACGACATAGATATCTGTCTGATGATTGGTATCGGAGGGAATCAAATCGGCGGTGGTGTCGAATGCGACAGTTGACCCGTCGGCGCTGATCGCAGTCTTGTAGCTCACGAGCCCGCCTGGGCCCCGCGGAGGAGATTGGGTATTGGTTAAGTTGGTTGTCGTGCCTGCGACGCGATCACGAACGTAGATGTTTTCGTTCGTGTAGACGGAGCCTGGAAGGTTGGTCGCGAACGAATCGAAGACCACGAAGCGTCCGTCGGCGCTGATAGCCGGGTTGCGCGAGTCTTCGTCGGCGGCCACGCTGGCTGCCCCGACCGAAACCATTTCGTTCGTATCAGCCTGGCGATCGTGAACGTACACGAATGTGTGAAAACCATCGCCACCGAGGCTCGTCGCTGCCGAGGTAAACGCGACGTAGCGGCCGTCGGCGCTCATTGCTGGCTGTGTTATGGCGCCGTCTCCTTGGGCCACGAGGGTGAAGGTGGTATCGGCTGAAGCGTGCGCGGGCGCCGCGCTTGTGTTGATCAAACCAAAAACGGTGGATCCGGCGACCGCAGTTGTGACCAGACCGCGCAGGAATCGATTGCGAACGATACGCATAGTGCCTCCTCAGGTACGAGACACCATTCGCAGCGGCGCAGCAAATTGGATCAATCGGGTGCGTAGCCTCGCAACGAACAATCCGTGACGAGGAGGCCGAACGTGAAAGCGCGCCTAGCGATTGGTGTTGTGTTGTGCCTGGTCGGTGTCGTGTGGGTCGGACAAGGTGTTGGGTGGATCGGTGGATCGTTCATGAGCGGTCACGCCGCTTGGGCTGTGATCGGTGCGGTAGCAATCCTGTTTGGCGGCGCCCTCATACGCGGCGCGCGACGGAGCTAGTTCCGGGACGGTTACAACGACGCCTGTTGTGATGCCCGTTGGCCTTCCGGAATGAGGCTTGTCGTCGCAGCGAGACAAAGTGTGGCGATCGTGAGCCAGTGGTAGTTCGGAAACGCTTGTTTGGCGAATGCGAAAAATACGAGCAACACAAATCCGCATGCGCTTGCGAAGCCAGCAACGGTTCGGGGCGCTCTCCAAAGACACAGTGCAAGTGCGAGCAGCGGTGGCAGAAATGAGAACAGCGTGCCGGGTTCCGCGTGTCCTGTGTTGGCCCACCATGCGGCGAGGCTGACTGAATCGCGGCGGAACGGTTGCAGGAACTGCACTACAAACACGCTTCGCCAATAGCCCGCGACGAATAGCGAGGGGAGCGCCGTGATGCACCCAGCGACGACAATCGGTGCCCAGAATCGTCTGCGCAGAATTTGGCGCCACGGAACGAGCAAGACAATGAGGGGTAGGAGCAGTGGCACGTATTGCTTCGTCATGAGCAAAAGACCCAACGCGTACGGCAAGAGCTTTGGCCTCCTCATGGCGCACGCGACGGTGAGTGCCAACCAAATAAATACGAACGGTTCAATCCAACCGAATTTCAATACGTACCAGCCCATCGGCGTTGTGAGCAGTGTTGCGACGGAACAGGCCGCGACGACGCGCTCGTTGCGTGTGCGTGCGAGGCGGAAGAAACACAGCAACGCTGCGATCAGGCAGCCGTACATTGCCCAGCGGACATCGCCAGTGAGTGCGCGAGCGGCGACGACCAATGCCAGCGAAAGAGGTGGATAGGGGTAGCCAAAATTCAGGGTTTTGGTGTTGGTCAACCTTGGATCGTAGAAATCACCTTTGTAGAGATCGGGAAACTTCATGATGTGAGCGTCGTACGGATTGTGACCGTGCACGACCGCAGTGGCCGACATTTTTTCAAACGTCAACACGTCGATACGAGGGTTCGATCCACCGAGGAGCCATATTCCCATGGCGAGAAGTGATGCCAGCAACACAAGTATGCCGAGCGCCCGAATCTGCGATCTTGCGTGCACCGTGCACAGCAGCCCTGCGACCGGGATCAACACAACCCACAGCGTTGGAAACGCGTGGAGTTGGCTGTTGAGGGAAAACACATGTGGGGCGCGGGCGCTGCGGTCGAACTGCGCAACGCAACCTGCGACTACCGCAGCGATCAGGAACGCTTGGCCAACACGCGAAACTCGCAGCGGTACTGCGCAGAGCACGGCGAAACCAGCCAAACAGATGGCGCCCACCATCGTCGTTGCGGACGCGTCGGGCATGACGCGACCGGATTCGATCCCAGATAGACCGACCAAACATGCGGCAACGAGCAGCATCGCGGCGCGGATCTGCGCCGCTCCGTCGCGCCTGCGATCAGTGGTCTGGTCCGACGAACTCAGACCTGCTGCGTGAGGAACAGTCACGCGATCGGTGGAAGCCCGAGGAGTTGCAAGGTGATGTCGGCGACGGGATTGTTGATCGACATCTCAGGAAAACTCATCATTTCTGAGAGGCGGATCATGACCAGCGAGAAGTGGAACCCGGCTAATTGTTCGTAGAACGCGACGTTGGACGCTTGGCGTCCCACGTGCTGTTCCCAAGCGCCGATCGTTTCGTCGCGTGTGAACATCCCGTCGAGAAGCGGCGCACCAACCCCGTCGGTGCTGTAACGCTGGAGGAAGAGCCACCAACCGAGATCAGATTCCGAATTACCGAGCGACACCATTTCCCAATCGAACACGCCGACAACGGTTGTGCCGTTGTACATCTGGTTGCCTGGTCGTGCATCTCCCCAACACAGCTCGATGTGTTCAGCATCGTCTGGCCACGTGCTGAGCAATATTTCGAAGGCGGGGTGGACCACGGGATGATGATCGCCCTTGGTTGCCCACTCGAGATAGTGACGGAAATAGCCCTTGCGTTGTTCGGGTCCGAGTACGCCATGGTGTTGTTTGTCGAGGTGGGCGAACCCGGCATTGCGCCAGTCGACACGACCGACGCGCGTGAGTACCTCGATCGCGTTGGCGTGCCATTCCCGACGTTGCGTTGGCGCCATATCCACCACGAAACCTGCGGTGGTATAAGGCGGATTGTCGCCAGGGACGTCGCCATCGAGACGGTCCATGACAAAGAACGGTTGACCCAGGACTGCGGTGTCGGATTCAGCCCATCGAACGGTCGCAACGGGAACGTTCGAATGTTCACCCAACAGCTTCATCGAAAGGTACTGCTGTTCGATCAAGTCGATTTCAGGGAAAAGCGCATACTCCTGCGGCTGACTGCGAAGCACGAGGCGCTCGGGAATTGCGGTGTCCTCCCAGTGTGCGTCGAACAGAAACGTTTCGTTCGAAAACCCGCTCGATTGAGGCACCACCAAATCTTTGATTTCGACGGCGCGCCCTGTCTGTTGGCAGAGCCACGCACTCAATGCAACGGCGGTTGCTTCGGGGTCTCGTTGTCCGACGACTGGCAAGGGAGTCTCCTTGGGGGTGGCGATCGGCCAGCGATCCTAGGATTCTGTGTGCTGTTGCAACGATCAATGCGCCCGAGCGGCTGGGCGGGTTCGAGTCTGAGTGCGGATACCTTGTCGCATGGCGAATGTACGAAAGACTCGACTGTCGACACTGAGTCGATCCGTCGAAGGCAAGGTCGTGATTGTCACTGGTGCCGCAAGCGGAATGGGTCGTGCGACAGCGCGGCTGTTTGGCGATGAAGGCGCGCTTGTCGCGGTCACCGACCTTGGATTCGACGGCGCTGCGCTCGTCGCCGACGAGATGACGGCCGCTGGTGGCACGGCCGCGGCCTGGTCGCTCGACGTACGGGACGGCCCGGCGGTCAGTCGCGTCATCGGCGAGGTCGTAGCCCGCTTCGGCGGAATCGATGTGTTGATCAACAACGCTGGTATCTCTCTTCCTGCTCCGATCGATTCCAACGAATACGAAACTGCGTGGGACGCAACAATCGACGTGAATTTGCGCGGCTACACGCGCATGATTCGCGCCGCGTTGCCGCATCTTCTGGCGAGCGGTGCGGGGCGTATCGTCAATGTTGCTTCAACGGAGGGCATTGGCGCGTCGCGTTGGATCTCTCCCTATACCGCCGCGAAACATGGCGTGATCGGTCTCACGCGGGCCCTTGCCGTTGAGCTTGGCGATCGTGGAATCACGGTGAATTGCGTGTGTCCTGGGCCAATCCACACCGCGATGACCGCCCCAATCCCTGGTGACGCGAAGGAGCGTTTCGCTCGGCGCAATGTCCCCCTGCGTCGATACGGTGAACCTGAAGAAGTTGCACACGCCACGCTGTCACTTGCTTTGCCTGCGATGTCATTCGTCAACGCCGCGGTGCTCGTTGTCGATGGCGGTATGACAGCCAAGAACGATTGACGAACGCAAGCACGCCGCTCAGCGAATCGGGTTTGGATCTCGACGAGATGACCTGCGATGTGTGCGTTGGAGGTTCGCGTAGCCGAGGCCGGCACCGATGCAGCAGATGAGATCGAACGGCGCTCGGAGGCGTGGTGCTGCGACGAGTAGGAGCGACAGTGACGCGAATTGGACTGCGAGCACACCGAGTACCACGACGCGTATGTCGCGTCGCCATCTGACGAATCCGAACATGGCGAAGATGGTGACGATGTAGAACATCGGCAAAGCAATTTGTCGAACGAGCCACCTGCGCCCGTCGAACCATTCAGCTTTCTCGTTCAAGGAAGGTCGGATCTCGAAATATGCAGCGGCGTTGCGTTCTATTGCGCTCAGAACGTAGCTGGGATGTTTGCGGATTTCGTGCACGGCAAGGTTCATGAGGTCGTCGTCCCAACGCGCTTCATCAAGACGTGCCAGCCGACTTTGCAGCGAGTCGTATTTCGGGTCGTAGATCGGGTCGATGAACGCTCCGGCAGACAGCGCCGATGGTCCGTAGATCGCAGCCATTGTGAATCCGTCCGAGGTCACGAAACGCAATGTGTGGACTTGGATTTCGTTGCGGATAAGCCACGGCCCTACGCACACGCCGACGATCGCGACGTATCCAGTGGCGCGTCGCCAACCAATTAAGCGCCAGAGCCAAACGGCGAAGATCAACACGACGAGGTAGCCATTCGGGCGTGTGAGTAACAACAGCGCCGTGGTGATCGCGCCAGGTTGCCAGCGCCGTGAGTCGATCAACAGCACACTCGCGAGTAGCAGGAGCAACGCAAGTGGTTCCGACAGGGTCACGGTGTCGTTTGCAACCAGCGGAGGGTAGACGGCAACGAGGATCCCTGCGACTACGCCAGCGCTGACGCCACCGATACGCCATGCCAAACGCGACGCCAAGACGGCAACAGCAGCTCCGATCACCACACTCAAGAGCCGCAAGGGCCACAACGCATTGCCGCTGAGCCACACCATAGGTGTGAGCAGCAGCGGATACAGCGGCGGCCGAAATGCCGTCGGGTGATGCCACAATTGCGGGAACGTCGATCCGTAGCCGTGGCCGTCCGCGAGGGAATGGGCCAAACCTACGTACTGGGCCGAATCCGACATCGGCCTCCAGTGAGGCGTCATCAGCGCCCAATACAACAACCGCACGGCGACTGCGGCGCCAAAGATCACTACGTTGGGTCGGGCCATGGCCAATCCCGACCAACCCACTCGACGCGATACCACGAAGTCATACTTCCACGAAACACATCACGCCGGTGCGAGCGGGGGGACTTGAACCCCCACGTCCTTTCGGACACTGGATCCTAAGTCCAGCGCGTATGCCAATTCCGCCACGCTCGCGAGCCCCCCAAACTACTGCCCGTTTCATTTGGGCCGTCCATTCGAAGGGCGTCCCGTAGCCTCTCGGACCGATGGACGAGCACACTCCCGACGACCGGTTTCGGTATGTGCCCGCGCTCGACGGACTTCGAGCCATCGCGATCGTGCTGGTTGCGTTGTTTCACTACCCGTGGGAGCACCAGTATTTCGGCGCGAATCCGTATCAGGGCGGGTTCTTGGGCGTTGACGTGTTCTTCGTGTTGTCGGGATTCTTGATCACATCGTTGCTGTTCCAAGAACTTGGCGAAACGCACCGAATTTCACTTGTCGCGTTCTATGCGCGGCGGGCGTTGCGGCTACTTCCGGCATTCGCTGTGCTGTTTGGGATTGCGGTGGTCTCGCACTACGCGTTCGTGGATCGTGGCAAACAACCCAGCATCTTCGGACTCTTTTCGATGCTCGGCTATTTCGCGAACTGGGCTCAGCTTTGGCGCAACGACCCGTTGGGGCCGTTGTTCGGCCACACCTGGTCGCTTGCGATCGAGGAGCAGTTCTACATCTTGTTTCCGCTGATGCTGGTCGGTGCGTTGCGGCTCGGTTTACGGCGATTCGGTGTTGGCGTGGTGCTGGTTGTCGGCGCGATCGGATCTGCGATGTGGCGCGCGCACCTGTGGCATGCGTCAACCGCACCACCGTCGTTCGTCGACTGGTACGTCAACATCACAGGCCGAAACATTCCCGGCGTGAATCCGTTTGGGGTATGGAACCGTTGGTATTTCGGTACCGACAGTCGGCTCGACGGACTGTTGTTGGGTTGCGCCGCCGCGGTCGCGTTACCGTGGATTCTTCGGCACTGCACACGCGTCGTTCGGTCAGCGTTGCTCGTGAGTGCAGTGTGCGCCATTGTCGGCGTCGGCTTCATTGTCGGTGAGGCGACGATCTTGGCCGACTGGATTCCGCGTTGGGGTCTCCTGACCCTAAATGCGTTGGTAGTTGTGGCGGTGGTGGGCATCGTGACGAATCCACGGTCGCTGTTGACTCGCCTGTTCGGCTGGCGGCCGCTCGTGTGGATCGGACGCCGTTCCTACGCGATCTACCTCTTTCATTTGTTGGTCTTCAACGAACTGGGCCATGTGCAAGACCACCTTTCGTCGTTCTGGTGGTTCTGGCTCAACGTGGCAGTTATCGGGATCGTCGCGGCGCTGTCGTGGCGGTTTGTCGAGCAGCCGTTCCTACGCCGCAAAGCGCGATTTGAACGCCGAGCGACACCTTCGCAGGAACCGGTTGGTGCGGGGTAGCGTCGCGGCCCTATGGCTCAGATCGCAATTGTCGACTATCTCGTTATCGACGACGGTGCCCCGTATGTCCGGGCTTGGGAAGCCGTCGGAAGTGGCGCGCTCTATTTCGACCGTCGTAATGCCGACGCCCATGGTGGCGGTACGGATTTCACCGCCCGCAAGCTTGAACCCAAGGGAACGGTCCGCAGTTTCACGATTGTTGAGCGTGGGGTTCCCGGAGTTCCTGTTCCGTATACGTCGGCCCTGATCGATCTCGACGGTGGTGGGTGCGTGAAGGCGAACATCGTCAATATCCCTGCAACTCCCGACAACATCAAGTTGGGAATGCGCGTGCAAATGACCACGTGGGTCGCGGGTAAAGACGATGACGGCACCGAGGCCGTGTGCTTCGGTTACGAACCGCTCGCGTGAACGACGGGTCAACCAGAACTACATACTCATGAGGAGCTTGCAATGAGCAGCGACAATGTTTGGATTCTCGGTACGCATATGACGAAGTTCGGCCGTCATGGCGACGCCGACCTGATCGACCTTGCAAGCCAGGCTGCGCTCGGAGCGCTGAGCGACGGTGGCGTGACGATCCAAGATATGGAAGTCATGGGCTGCGGGTCGTTGTTCAACGCGATGGCTGGCGTTGGTCAACAACTGCAGAAACAAATCGGCCAAACTGGGATCCCGGTATACAACGTCGCGAACGCGTGCGCCACCGGCGCAACCGCGTTGCGCACTGTGTTGCTCACCATCAAGGCTGGCGAAGCCGATATGGGTATCGCTGTTGGTGTCGAGCAAATGGGGAAAGGCGGTTTGCTGGGCGCCGGGGGCAAGGGCGACCGTGGACGGACTGAATACAAGCCATCCGGTCGCTATGGATCCGTGATGCAAGTTGAAGGTTTGATCGGCACAGGTTTGATGCCTGGGGTATTCGCACAAGCTGGCATGGAGTATGCGTACGAACACGATGGCGTCGGTTTCGAACAGTTTGCCAAGGTCGCAGAGAAGAACCACGCGCACAGCACGCTTAATCCACTTGCGCACTACCAAAAAGAGTTTTCCCTCGAAGAGATTATGGGTGCTCAGATGATGAGCTACCCGAACACGTTGCTCATGTGTTGTCCCAACACCGACGGCGCCGCGTCGGCCGTGCTGGTGAGCGAGACGAAGCTCCGAACACTTTCAACTGAACAACAGCGCCGCGCCGTGAAGATCAGTGCCTCGGTACTCACCACCGACCCGTGGACCGAGCGGGCCCAGGTCCAGCCCGATGTCAACACGTTGACGCGCAACGCCGCGGTGAAGGCATACGAAATGTCTGGTGTCGATCCCAAAGATCTCGATCTCGTTGAACTGCACGACTGTTTTGCGACTGCTGAACTGATTCACTACGACAACTTGATGTTGTGTGAACCGGGTGGCGCAGGCGAATGGATCGACAAGCGGGGCCCGTGGCGCGATGGTGAGATTCCGGTGAATGTTTCCGGTGGGTTGATCTCCAAGGGTCACCCGATCGGAGCGACGGGAATCGCCAACATCTACGAAGTTGCGACGCATCTCCGTGGCGAAGCTGGCGACCGTCAGATCGCCGACGCCAAGGTTGGCCTTGCGCATGTGATCGGCCTTGGGTCGGCGTGTGGTGTGCACATCCTCGAACGTTCGGGCATCTAGACGCTGAGGTCGGCAACGAAGATCGCTCGATCTTCTTCGTCTTCGATCGATTCGGCGATCGCTTCTGCCTTCGCGCGCCATTGCGTAGCAGCCGGATCGCGCGTGAGCGTCAAGGCTCGCCACATTGCTTCATACGCGTAGCCGAGGTCGAAGCCTGCGAGTTCTTCGGTTTCGGTGAGCTCGAGACACTGTTGTGCGTGCCGCAACGCTTCGTCACCATTGGCGACCATCGCGTAGGCATGCGAGACCATCCATTCACCGCGCTGTTCGTTGGTGCGCGTGCCAGCGTAACGCCAGTGCCAGAGTGAAGCGTGCGCACAATCGACAAGCTCACGCGATTCGGCCGGTGTGCGCGAATCCATCGCGAGGAGCTCCCAACATCGATTGTTGGTTGCCTTCGCCGCCATCAGATGTTGCTCTTGAGAAATTTCATGCTCAGACACAGGTCCAACCCCCATCGACCGGCAATGCAATCCCAGTGACGTAGCTCGAGGCGTCGCTGGCGAGAAACAACAGTGCACCATCAAGTTCGTGAACGTTTCCGCCGCGACCCATTGGCGTGCGGCTTTCCATCCACGCGCGGCCTGCTGGGTCGTCGAACATCGCGTCTTGGGTGAGTTCACTCGGGAACCAACCCGGACAGATGCAGTTCACGCGTACTCCTTTGCGAGCCCATTGCGCTGCGAGTTCGCGCGTGAGGTTGAGGAGCCCACCTTTGCTCGCCGCGTATGGCGCGTCGGCGATCATTCCAACACCGACGAGCGACCAGATCGAACCAATGTTGATGATCGACCCTGTGTGTTGTTGGTCGATGAGGTCGCGCGCCGTTTCCCGCATCAACTCGAACGGTGCTTGAAGGTTGACTGCGAGGGTGCGGGCAAATGCGTCGTTCGAAACGTCAAGCGTCTGTTGCGTATTGCTGGTTCCGGCGTTGTTGACCAAGATGTCGATTCGACCATGACGTTCGATCGTCGTACGAGCCAGTGCGGTTCCCGCGCCCTCTTGTGACAAGTCGGCGCGGACCGCGTGTGCATTGGCGAGTTCGCCTGCGAGTGCTTCGACGCGTTCGATCCGACGGGCGGCCATCACGACGGTTGCTCCGGCGGCGTCGAGGACGCGGGCGAACCGTGCACCTAGGCCGGAACTGGTTCCCGTGACGAGCGCGACTTTGCCGTCGAGTCGGAATTGTTGTAGCGGCGCGATCGCTCCTGCTGAAGGCATAGGGCCAGTGTAGAAACCAGCGTAGAAAGTCGTAGGGTCAGCGCATATGAATACCGATGTACGCCCCTTTACTGTCCACGTTCCGGACGCAGTGCTCGACGACCTCAGAACCCGTTTGGCGAACACGCGTTGGCCAGATGAAATCGCGGGTCAAGGTTGGACGTATGGCACCAATCTTGCGTATTTGCAAGACCTCTGCGAGACGTGGCGCACCACGTTCGATTGGCGAGCGCAAGAAGCGCGTTTCAACCGTTGGGAACACCTCCTGACCGAAATCGATGGTACGCAGGTGCACGCCATTCACGCGCGTTCGCCCGAACCGAACGCGTTGCCGTTGATTATCACTCACGGGTGGCCAGGTTCCGTCGCCGAATTTCTCGACGTGATTGAACCGTTGCGCGATCCGCGTGCGCACGGTGGTGACCCTGCACACGCGTTTCACGTGGTGGCTCCTTCGATCCCCGGATATGGGTGGTCCGGTCCGACCCCAGATCGTGGTTGGGATGTGAAGCGAGTCGCGAACGCGCTCGCAGCATTGATGGCGCGGCTCGGCTATTCGCGCTACGGAGCGCAAGGTGGCGACTGGGGTTCGATGATCTCGTCGCAGCTGGGTGTCGTTGATGCGGCGCACGTCGCCGGTGTGCATATCAACATGCCGATTGGTATGCCGCCAACGGACGGGCCAGAACTTACAGAAGCTGAACAGGCCGCGATGGCGGCAACAAGTGAGTTCATTAAGGACGGCTCCGCATATCAACAGATTCAAGGCCGCAATCCGCAAACGTTGGCGTATGGCCTCAACGATTCACCTGCGGGGCTCGCGGGGTGGATAGTGGAGAAGTTCCATCACTGGACGCATCATCCCGATGGTGATCTTGAGACGGCTGTCACTCGAGACCAAATTCTCACGAATCTCACGGTGTACTGGGCCACCGCGACCATCAATTCGTCGACTCGGCTGTACTACGAATCGATGCACTCGGGTTTGTTCCCGCCCTTCGAACGGGTGGAAGTGCCAGTTGGGTGTGCGATGTTTCCTGGCGAGATCTTGCAAATGCCACGCAGCTGGATCGAGACGATGTACAACTTGACGCACTTTTCGACGTTCGGACGCGGGGGACATTTCGCCGCGATGGAACAACCTGAAGCGCTCGTGGCCGACATCCGGGCCTTCTTCGCCACCGTGTAGGGCGGTGGCTAGATTTGGTGGTGCGACATCTGACGCCCCGTCAGATTCTTTACTACTCTCGGTGTCATGCATGATCTTGTGATTCAGGGTGGCACTGTTGTCGATGGCACGGGCGCGGCGTCGCGCACGGCCGATGTAGCGATTACCGACGGAATTATCACCGAGGTTGGCAAGGTTCGTGGCGCAGCGAAGGACACGATCGCTGCAGATGGCGCGCTGATCACCCCCGGATTCGTTGATCCCCACACTCATTTCGACGGGCAGATCACATGGGATCCCTACCTCACGCCAAGTTGTTGGCATGGGGTGACGTCCGTCGTCTTCGGAAACTGCGGTGTGGGATTCGCGCCGGTAAAGCCGGATAAGCACGAGTGGCTGATCGGATTGATGGAAGGCGTCGAAGACATTCCCGGTGCAGCGCTCGCCGATGGCATCAAATGGGGTTGGGAGAGTTTTCCTGAATACCTCGATGCGGTCGCGTTGGCACCGAAGATGATGGATGTTGGTGCACTCGTTCCGCACGGCTCCGTGCGCGGCTACGTGATGGGGGATCGGGGCGCGAAGAATCAACCGGCGAATGCGGCCGACATTGAAGCCATGGCTGCGATTGTCCGCGAAGGTATGCAGGCCGGCGCGCTCGGGTTTTCGACGAGTCGCACGATTGCGCATATGGCGATCGACGGCGAACCCGTGCCTGGAACATTCGCGGCAGAGGACGAACTCTTCGGAATCGGACGCGTCCTGGGAGAACTCGGCACCGGTGTCTTTGAACTCGCACCAGCTGGAGCGCTCGGCGAAGACCTCGCGGCTCCCGAACGCGAGATGGCGTGGGTGTGCAAGCTTGCCAAAGACATTGGCCGGCCTGTCAGCATTGTGCTCACCCAAAATGATCACGCACCTAGCTCGTGGAAAGACACGCTTTCGTTGGCGGCAGCCGCGGCGGCATCTGGAGCGCAGGTTCGTCCGCAGGTCCACGGGCGAAGTGTGACGTTGCTCATCGGGTTGCAAAACTTCCACCCTTTTGCATATTGCCCAAGTTGGGGCGCGTTGGGATTAATGGAACTCGAAGAACGCGTCGCGGCGATGCGCAATACCGACGTGAAAGCGTGTTTGTTGGAGGAGATCGACTCGATTTCTCCGGCGATGCTTCAATTCATCGACCCCGAGCGTGTGTTCGCGCTCGGTGAGAACCCCGACTACGAACCAAAACAAGCTGATTCGATTGCTGCTCGAGCGCGCGTGATGAATCGTCAACCGTACGATCTCTACTACGACACGTTGATGGAGGACGGCGGCAAGCAACTGTTGCTGCGACCGTTGTTGAACTACACCGACTTCAACCTCGATGTTGTTCGCGCGATGTTGGAGCATCCCACGAGCGCATGGGGTCTTTCCGACGGCGGCGCGCATTGCGGAACAACGTGCGACGCGAGTACGCCAACGTTCATGCTCACACATTGGACGCGCGATCGCGACCACGACCGACTTCCATTGGAGTGGATCGTCAAGAAGATGACGAGTGACTCCGCGTCGCTGTTCGGACTCGGCGATCGTGGCACCTTGGAGCCGGGCAAGATCGGTGACGTCAATGTGATCGACTACGACGCGTTGCGCCTCTACCGTCCTGAAATGATTCACGATCTTCCTGGCGGTGCGCGTCGATTTATTCAACGTTCGTCGGGCTACATCGCAACCGTCAAGACTGGCAAGGTCGTGATGCAACAGAACGAACCAACCGGCGTGCTTCCTGGAGTGTTAATCCGCGGTGCGCGCTAACTCGGTGGCTGGGAAGAGCAGAAGCGTATGAATCGTCTGGGTGGCAAGGTCGCGATCGTTACTGGTGCAGGATCCGGGCTCGGACGCGCGTCGGCGATCGCGCTGGCGCGTGAAGGCGCCGCTGTCGTCGTGAGTGACGCGATCGACTCAGGTGGCGTCGAAACTGTCGCCGCGATCACCGACGATGGTGGCACGGCGAGTTACCAACATTGCGACGTGTCGATTGCGTCCGAATGCGACGAATTAGTAGCTGTTGCGAAGACCCGTCACGATGCGTTGCACATCTTGCATAACAACGCGGGTGTGGCGTGGCCGGGACGCGACAACTTCGCGCCCGACATGGATCCCTCCGACTGGGACAAGGTGATCGCGATCAACTTGTCTGGCACTTTCTATTGCTGCCATTACGCGATTCCACTGATGATGGAAAGCGGAGGCGGTTCGATCATCAATACCGCTTCATCGATGGCGCACGTTCCGCTCGGCGGACTCGACGCCTACGCCGCGTCGAAGGGCGGTGTGGCAGCACTCACCAAATCGATGTCGCCAAACGCGGGCCGTCACAATATCCGCGTGAACGCGATCAGCCCTGGCTACGTCGACACGCCGATGAACGCGTTGATATGGGGCAATGTCGCGGTGAAAGACGCGTTTGATCTCGGACACGCGACGGGTCTGCAGTCAGCCGAGGAGATCGCAGACGTTGTGGTATTCCTCGCGAGCGACGAGTCGCGCAGCCTGACCGGCGCGATCTTGAATTGTGACGGTGGCTGGACCGCGTTCAAGTCTCCGGATCTCCTCCGCAGTCTCCAACTGTGACCTGACACGAACGTCAGGTAGCTTTTCGGGGTCCGTGACCGCCCTCGAAGGAGTTCAGGTGGAAACGCAGTCGAAACTTCCCAAGATCATCAGCGTCGACGATCACGTCGTGGAACCACCGCACGTGTGGCAGACGTGGCTGCCAGAGAAATGGCGTGAACGCGGTCCGCGCGTGGAGCGCGGTACGTGGGGAGATTTCCGCCTTCGCCCGGGTGCGGTCTACGACCAGGAACAGGTTGCGGGCGGTACGCCTGGCGACTACTGGATCTACGACGGCAAAGTCATTTATGTCCAGAAGCGCTTTGTTGCGATCCCCCTTGATGCGACCCCCGGCGGCGATATTTCGAAGTTCGACCGCGGCGTCATGGAGATGACTGCGATGACCTACGACGAGATGCGCCCAGGTTGTTACGACCCAAAGGCGCGCAAAGCGGACCTTGAACTTGCATGGGTCGACGGCTCGCTTCCATTTCCAACGTTCCCTCGGTTTTGTGGCCAGACGTTTATGGAGGGCGCAGACAAAGAGCTTGGTCTTGCGTGCATTCAGGCATACAACGACTGGATGGTCGATGAGTGGTGCGGCGACTCCGAAGGCGTCAACATCCCGTTGTGTTTGATTCCGATGTGGGACGCTGAACTTTCGAAACAAGAGATCTTGCGCAACGCGAAACGCGGCGTCCGTGCCGTCTGTTTCAGCGAAATTCCTACCCACCTCGGCCTGCCGAGCATCCATACGGGGTGGTGGGATCCGGTGTTCGAAGTGTGCAACGACACGGGCACCACATTGTGCATGCACATCGGATCGTCGTCGAAGATGCCAATCGCATCGCCCGACGCACCTCCGGGCGTCGCAGGGGTATTGCAGTTCAACAATTCGATGGCATCGCTCGCCGACTGGCTCTACTCGGGCGCGCTCGTGCGCTATCCGAAGCTCAAGCTTGCGTACTCGGAAGGCCAAATTGGTTGGATTCCATATGCGCTCGAACGCGCCGACGCGATCTGGGAACACCACGACGCGTGGGTACATGCCAAGGATCGAATCCCCGAACCGCCGTCGAGCTACTACTGGGGTCGGATTTTTGGTTGTTTTACGAGCGACAAACATGGCCTCGCGAATCTCGATGCGGTGGGAATCGACAACGTGTGTTTCGAAACCGACTATCCCCACACCGACACGACCTGGCCCCACACACTCCCGTTTATTGAGGAGTTCTGCGCAAATCTGACCGACGAACAGGCCTACAAGGTGTTGCGCGGCAATGCGATCCGGATGTTGGAGCTCGACCGGGTCTAGTGCCACGCCCACTACGATGACGCTTCTGATCAATGGCGAGGGTAAAGCAGTTCACGGATGACGGCGCAACGAATCTTAGTGACGGGCGGGGCTGGCTATATCGGCAGCACTACTTGTGTGGCGCTCCTGGAAGCCGGGTATTCGCTAGTCGTCGTCGATAACCTTTCGAACAGCTCGCGAGTGTCGCTCGAGCGAGTTGTCGAGTTGGCGCCGGGAACGCTTTCATTCCACGAAGTCGATATCCGCGACACCGACGCGCTGAGCGCGGTGTTCGCCATGGAACCGATCGATGCGGTGATTCATTTTGCGGGGTTGAAGGCGGTGGGGGAATCGGTTGCGATTCCACTGTCGTATTACGACACGAATGTTGTAGGCACCGTGAGCTTGCTCCAGGCCATGCAACAACACGATGTGCGGAACCTTGTCTTTTCGTCGTCTGCGACCGTCTACGGCGATCCGGAACGTTTGCCGATCGCCGAAGATTCGCGATTGGTTGCATCGAATCCCTACGGCCGTACCAAGCTGATGATCGAAGATGTGCTGCGTGACCTTTCTGCGTCGGATCCGTCGTGGACGATTGCGCTCCTGCGTTATTTCAATCCCGTAGGCGCTCACGCCTCGGGGCGCATCGGTGAAGACCCGTCTGGGATACCGAACAATCTGATGCCATTCATCATGCAGGTCGCAGTCGGGCGACGCAAAGAGCTTGTCGTGTTCGGCGACGACTACGGAACGCGTGACGGGACATGTATTCGCGACTACATCCACGTCGTCGATCTTGCGGAAGGCCACCTCGCCGCATTGCGTTCGTTGGCGACCATGGATGGTTGCACTGCGATCAACCTCGGAACTGGCCAAGGTTCCACGGTGTTGGAGGTACTCGAGGCAGCCCAACGCGCAGTCGGGAAGCCGATCCCAATGCGAATCGGCGATCGCCGTCCTGGCGACGCGGCGGCGTGCTTCGCCGACGCTTCGTTCGCGGTGCGTACCCTCGATTGGCGAGCCAGCCGAACGATCGATGAAATGTGCACCGATGCGTGGCGCTGGCAATCACACAACCCCAACGGTTACAGGCTGGATTGACCACGAACGTGGGGTGGTGAAACGGCCTGGATTATGCGTCGACGTCTTCGAGGACTCGAGCGCGCAAACCCATCTCGCCCAGCATCGCCCGGTCGCTCGCGTGATCGGCGCACGGTGTTGTGGCGGTGAGCATCATGTTGCGTTCGCTGGTGAACATTGAGTTCGCTCCAGCCAAAAAGCAGAGCGCTTGATCAGAAAAGCTCATCAAATGTCGTCCGGCCGCGATTCGAACGACCGACGTCGGCATAAGGATTCGAGCGACAGCAATCATCCGAACTGTCTCAGCAATCTCGACGTCGGGTGCATCCTGCAACGGCGTTCCCGGTACTCGCGACAACACGTTGATCGGTACCGAATCGGGATGGGGTGTGAGCGTCGCGAGTTGGTGGAGAAATGAAATCCGATCTGCGGAGGATTCCCCCAAGCCGATGATCCCCCCACAACACACGGTGACATTCGTGGTGCGAATAGCCGCGATCGTGTCGAGTCGCTCCTGATAGGTACGGGTACTAATGACCTCGTTGTAGTACTCAGGCGATGTGTCGAGGTTGTGGTTGTAGGCGTAGAGCCCGGCCGCTTCCAAACGTTGGGCTTGGTCGGCATTGAGCATCCCGAGTGTTGTGCACACCTCGAGCCCAAGGTCGTTGACTTGACGAACCATCTCAAGGACACGTTCGAATTGTGCGTTGTCTTTCACATCACGCCATGCAGCACCCATACAAAAACGCGTCACACCCTGTGCCTTGGCACGCTTGGCGGTTCGCACGACGTCGTCGATCGCCATCAACGGTTCCGGTTTCACTCCGGTGTCGTGGTGTACCGACTGCGAGCAGTAGCCGCAGTCTTCGGGGCACGCGCCCGTTTTGATCGACAACAATTGGTTGACGTGCACCACGTTGGGATCGTGAAACTCAACGTGAACGGCTCCAGATCGACGCACCAACTCCATCAACGGCAGCTCAAACAGCGCCTCGACTTCCGGGATCGTCCAGTCGTTTCGCACAGGAGTCGTCATGGCGCTCAGGCTACGACGAGATTCGCTCAGTGGTGGAAACACCCTGTCAGGAAGCTTGTCAGTGGTTTCGTGATCACAGTGTCGGTTGCCAAACCAATGTTGGTATTGACTTCGACGTGTCGTAGCGGCGTAGCGACGATTGTGGCGGTTGGGATCTTGGCCGCGGTCAGCGACGAGATGAAGGCACGTTCGATCGATTGGCGTTGTGCCGTCCCGCGTACGACCACGATCATTTTTGGGATGCCGATTCCGGCCTTCACCCCAAGCGTCGCCGATGTGTCGGTGAGATAGCTCGGGTCGTTACCAAGGGCGGCGCTCCATTGATTCTTCTCGCCGTCCGGATCCTTAGCGCTTGCTGCGACCTTATCGAGGCCCTCGGTGTCGAGCACGCCAGCACATGCCACGTCGTGCAGCGCGACCTGGTACGTGGCGAGATATTTGGGATTGACCACCACATTGCTCACGATGTCGGCACCGGCGGAATGACCAAGGATCGCGATGCGCGTTGGGTCACCGCCGTATCGGTCGATGTTGTTTTTCACCCAAGCGATACTCGCGGCGACGTCGTCGTAGTGGTTCGGATATTTCGCTTCGGTGCCGTCGACACGCCCGAGCCCGATGCGTCGCAGTGCGGCGCTGAGGCGATAGTTGACGCTGACCAATATCCAACCGTGACGGTTGAACAGCGCGATCTTGTCGTTCATGCGGTTCGCCTTGTCTCCCCTGACGTAGCCGCCGCCATGCACCCACATCACCACCGGCGATTTGCAAGCGTTTGCCGGCGGGAAGACATCGAGACTCGTGAGGTTCTTGTTGACGTTCGCCACGACTCGATACGCGACTGTTGTCGGTTGATCTGGTTGTCGGCACTGGTCTTGAGTTGAGACGCTGGTACCTGCGGTACTGGTGTTCGTGGCACCGCTTATTGGTGTCGCAGATGTAGGAGTCGATTGCTTACTGAGGGTGGCTTTGTCGGACGAACACGCTCCGAGCATTGTTGCGCTCAGCGCGGCGATCACAGTGACGATGGTGATGCGTGAGTGGTGCATCCGCCCATGTTGCTGCACGGAGACCGCGAATCCGTGAACCAAAGCTTAAATGTTTTCGTTCGCCACATTCTCTAACAGTTGGTTCGCGACGAAGCCAACCGTTGGTTCCTTCATGGTCGCCCGAGGGACCGGTTGAGCGCCAGGGACTTCGACGCA
Organism: Acidimicrobiia bacterium; assembly: GCA_038228615.1. GTDB lineage: Bacteria > Actinomycetota > Acidimicrobiia > IMCC26256 > PALSA-610 > F1-120-MAGs023. Next base: position 23,970 of record JBBRPC010000018.1, read on the forward strand.
GCGCACGGTGTGGCTGGTGGTTTCGCTCCAACCAAGATCGGGCTCCGCGTAGAGGCCCGCGGCGGTGAGCACCAGAAAGGGACCGTCGTACGGTTTCGGTTCATAGTGGAATTGCGAGCGCATAGCGATCTTTTGAAACCGGCTGTTCTCTCGCAATACCTCTGGCATCGGTTTGCGAAAATGGATGACGTAGGCAAGTTGGAGGTTGCGGACGCGCTTGACGAGCGCCTTACGGAGCCGAACTTTCAATGGGAACGCGCCAGCATGAGGTTTGGTTGCGTTCACATCGGGATCTGGTTGACCGTCTTCATCGTTCAGCCCAAGCAGGTTGTCTGGGTCGTGGCGATAGATGTAGGCGAGGCTCGGGCCATTGATCGACGCGACGAGGTCGACCGATTCACCCATCGCTCGGAATTGCTGGGCGATTTCGTAGGCGACAAATGCGCCGAAGCAATAGCCGATCAGCACGTACGGTCCATGCGGTTGGACTTCGCGAATCTGTGAGATATACGCAGTTGCCATCTCCGGTATTCGCGTGTGCACTGGATCTCGACCGTAGAGGCCTTGCGCCTGAAGTCCGTAGAACGGCTGATCGTGCGCTTCCAGACGCCGAGCGAGTTCGCTGTACAGCAGAATTGTTCCTGCGCCCCCGTGAATGCCAAACCATGGCGTCTTCGCGCCCTTCGTCTGAATCGGCACGAGCGAAGGCCATGCCAGTTGGGTGTCGGCGCGGGATCGCACGATGTTCGCGAGTCCCTCGACTGTCGGGTTGGCGAAGACGGTGCCGATCGGCAAGTGGATCCCGAACTCCGCTTCGATCCGTGCGAACAATCGTGCCGCGACAATCGATTCAATTCCGAGTTCGAAGAAGTCGTCGTGAACTCCCACATTGTCGATGTGCAGTTCGTCTTGCCACAGCTGGGTCATGTGGGCTTCGATTTCGTCGCGGGCCGCGATGTAGGCGATATCTCGTTCGCCGAGGGACCAATCTGGATCCGGCAGCGCATTGCGGTCCGTCTTCGCGTTCGGCGTGCGCGGCATCGCGTCGAGGAAGACCACGCGAGATGGAACCATGTATCGCGGAAGTACATCTTGGACTGCTCGTCGCAAGTTGCTGGCGTTGGCGACCGATTCTGTCGGAGCGCGCCGCACCACATACGCGACGAGCCGCTTCTCGCCCGCCGGATCGGTCTTCGCGAGTACGACGACATCTTCGATGCCAGCGTCGCGGCTGATGACGGCCTCGATTTCACCGAGCTCGATTCGAAAGCCATTGACCTTTACCTGTTGATCGGCTCGGCCGAGAAATTCAATGCGCCCATCGGGACCAGAGCGAACGAGGTCTCCTGTTCGATACATCCGGCTGCCGTTCGATGTCTCGAATGGATCCTCAACGAAGCGTTCTGCTGTGAGATCTGGCCTGTCGTGGTAGCCGCGAGCGAGACCAGCGCCACCGATGTAAAGCTCGCCCACGGCACCAGGCGCCACCGGTGCGCGTTGGTCGTCGAGTACATAGATCGCAGTGTTGGCAATCGGACGTCCGATGGTGATGTTTGTACCTTGTTGTACCTGCTCCATCGTGGACCAAATTGTTGTCTCGGTGGGTCCGTACATATTCCAGAGTTCGGCGACGCGATCAATGAGCGAAGTCGCGAGCATTTCGGGAAGTGCTTCGCCGCCACACAGCACACGAAGGGTCGCGTCGCCCGTCCATCCGCCTTCGATGAGCATTCTCCACGTGGCCGGTGTTGCCTGCATGACGGTAATTGCGCGGGTCGTCAGCAACGCGATAAGTGCCTTCGGATCGATTGTGTCGCCGGCCGACGCGATGACCACGGTTGCGCCCGTTATGAGTGGAAGGAAGAGTTCGAGTCCTGCGATGTCGAAGGAAAGCGTCGTCACTGCGAGTAGACGATCGCCTGCGGCAATGCCCGGCGACTCGGCCATTGTCTCAAGAAAATTTACGACGCTTCGGTGCTCGACGGCGACGCCCTTCGGTCGTCCCGTCGACCCAGACGTGTAGATCACGTACATGAGCTCTCGGCTCGATTCGGCGATGCGCGGATCGCTCCTCGGCTCGCTCGCGATCACGTCGCGGTCTCCGTCGATTTCTACGACACGTATGTGTGCACCGAGCGACAGGGTCCCACGTAGGCCACGTTGTGTCACAAGAATCGGGAGCCCTGAATCCTCAACCATGAGCGCAAGACGATCGGGTGGAAAACCGGGGTCGAGCGGCACATATGCGCACGCGGCCTTGAGAATTCCGAGCAACGCAATGAGCACTTCGCCCGACCGTTCGAGTTGCACGCCGATGAGCGTGCCGGGCGTCGCGCCGATTCTGACGAGATGGTGTGCAAACTGGTTTGCTCGGTCATCAAGTTCGCGATACGTGATCGCGATGGTGGCGAACTCAACCGCGGTCGCTTCCGGCGTGCGCAGGGATTGCTCGGCGATCAGATGATGGACGCACAATTCGTCAGAGAAAGGCGTCGCGGTGTTGTTCGGCGTCGCAGGGTCGATAGACAATGTTCTCGCTACTCGAAATTGAGTTGTGGTGTGAGTTTACCTCGGTATCGAACTACTGACGTACATCGAGGCGAAAGGGACTTGATGAGTTGGAGGCTTCATTCTCGTCTGCAACGCGCAGCATCCCGTAGATTCACTGCATGGCTGAGAACCCAATGTTACTGATCGGCACGCGCAAGGGAGTGTTCACGCTGCGAAGCGATGCTCAACGGTCTGATTGGGTCCTTGGGGGCCCAATATTTTTGGGTCATATCGCACAACATGTAGTGCTCGACCCGCGCAATGGCTCGCGTCTGTTGCTCGCGGCTGGCACCGGCCATCTCGGTCCGACAGTGTTCTGGTCGGACGACCTTGGGGTGAGTTGGCAGGAGTCGGCGCGGCCTCCGAGGTTCGCAGCCGACGACCGTCTGAACCGCACGCTGGAACGCGTCTTTTGGCTCACGCCAGGGCATCCATCACAGCCGGGTGTGTGGTGGGCTGGATGCACTCCGCAAGCGTTGTTTCGTAGCGATGACGGAGGCGAGACCTGGGAGCCATTTTTGGGCTGGAACGATCATCCGATGTGGGAGACATGGGCTGAGTGGCCCGATCCTCAAACACCCGACGGCTCGATGTTGCATTCCATCAATATCGACCCCACCGATGCCGCGCACATGGTCATCGGCTTGTCGGGTGGCGGCGTGTTTGAATCTCACGACGCGGGTCTTGATTGGAAGCCGCGTAACGCCGGCGTCGAGCATCCGATGAGACCGTTACAAGAACTGGAGTTCGGACACGATCCGCATTGCGTTCGTATGCACCCCTTGAGGCCTGGGCGCGTGTACCAACAGAATCACTGCGGGATTTACCGCATCGACGATGGCGACGCGCGCTGGACGCGTATCGGCGATGCCATGCCACGCGAGATCGGCGACATCGGCTTCCCGATTGAGTTGCATCCGAAGGACGCCGACGTTGCGTGGGTCTTTCCGATGGACGGTACCGACGTGTGGCCACGAACGAGCCCCGGCGGCATACCCGCGGTCTACGTCACCCGCGATGCTGGAGCGACCTGGCAGGAACAACGTGAAGGCCTTCCCGCTCGCGGCTGGTTCACTGTCAAACGCCAGGCCATGACAACCGATTCGTTCGATGCGGTCGGTGTGTATTTCGCGACAACGAGCGGTGAGGTGTGGGCGAGCACGAACGAAGGCGAGCACTGGCGCCGTATCGCTGCGCATCTCCCGGAGATTTACTCGCTCGAATTTTCGGATCCAGCTTCGGCGTTGTGCTGATCGGCCTCGGGTGATCGTCCACATCCCAAGTCCATTGCGTTCCTATACGAATGGTGCTTCGAAGGTTGCAAGCGAGGGTGGAACGATCGCCGCAATTCTGCTCGACCTCGATGGTCAGTTCCGCGGCTTGCGATTCCGAATCGTCGATGAGCAGAATCAACTTCGTCGCCACATGCGCCTGTTTGTCAACGATGAAATGACCCGAGATCTCAACACTGCGCTGTGTCCCGACGACGAACTCACGATCATGCAGGCGCTCTCCGGCGGCATCTGATCGAACTGCGCGTGATCCACGCCATCAGCCCACCACGACTCGGTCGCTTGCAGAACGGCCGAATACTTCAGGCGCGTAGATCTCCTCTGCTGTTGTGGGCGGCACGATGAACTCGCCGAGGGTGGTGGCACGCGCAACGTAGGTGTAGTCGTAGGTTCCGCCATAGAGGTATGCGCTGAACGCCTCGACGCGGTCGTCGCGAAGATTCTCGTGGTCGAACCATGTCGATCCATACCAGTTCGATGGCGCTGTGGCGCTTGGCGTTGCAGCTGGGGGGTGTGGCGCCGCCGCGAGCGCAGGATTCAGCGCTTCGAGTCCTGCCGGAAGCGGGTCGACGAGTGCCATGTTCGTATGGTTCGCGTCGGCAACCATCGCGATCCGAACCCGAACCATCGCACCGGGTTTGATATGCCACACGCCGTCGGTACCGCGACGAACATCTGTCGGATTGTTCACGGCCTCGTACGTACGATCGACGACGAAGCCTTCGTCGCGGGCATCGAGGACGAGACTGGAAGGTGCGTAGCGAAGGCCGAGGCGGTAGTAGAGACGTCCGGTGCCAGCCTTTTGCAACACGATGTTGGGATTGCCTCCCAAATCGTTCATCGGCACAAGCGTGTGTTGATGATCGATCGAACGACCTTGGAACGAGTGTTCTGCTGCATAGGTGTTGCCAAGCCATGCCCGCGCCACGAACGCGGGAGACTGCTTCTCGTAGGTCGCGAAGTACCGCTGTAACGCCACAAGAATGAAACCATTTTCTTGAATGTTGTCCCAACGACCCTTGACCTGATTGCCGATGAGTCCGGCCACCACCTTCGGGATGAGATCGCTGTTCGGCTCCTTACTGATCACCGCGTCGAGCACGATGCCATCAGTGCGGCGATCGGACGCCAGCACGAGATGTGCTCCGTCGTTGTAACCGCTGCTGAACGTGGCTGCACCCGGCGTCTCGTGGGCGCGATTCGCGATGTTGGTTGCTATCGCTGTGTCCATCGTCGGGTCGTTCACCACAGGCCAGAGCCACGCCAGCGCGTCGAGTGCAAGCGCGGGATCGGATCGATAGAGGGCCTCGGCCTTGGCGACGTCACGATCACCCGCTCGGTCGCGTACGTGTAGGGCGTAGGCGCTCACCGCGTGGCGCGATTGTGTATCCCAATACGGAGGGAACTTGGATTCGATGTCGCGGATATACGCGAGCGCGTTATTGCGCGCTCCATCTGCAACGGTGAAACCAGCGAGCCTGGCAAGCACGAGTGCTTCAGTTGCCTGGACGCTGATGTACGGCTGTGGGTCGCCTTCGCGGGTCCACGTGCTGAAGCCGCCGTCGGGGCGTTGCAACGCGATGAGCGCCTTGACGTCGGCTTTGATGCGGGTATCGACTTGTGCCGGCGTGGGGACACCTTCGGCACTGAACGCTGCAAACACGTCGCGTAGTGACGTGAGCGCGATGATCCGCGAGGCGTAGGCATCGGCGCTTTCGTACGGATATTGCTCCATGTAGACGATCGCATCGGTGAGCGCTTGCATCGCGGTCGACGATGTGTCGATCTCAAGGCCGCCGAATTGTGAGACCACCCCGGTCGGAGTTGTGAGCGGTTGTGCGATTGCTCCGTTGTCGACAACGCCATAGGTCGCGAACGCCTCGGTCGTCACGGGTGTGTAAATCGGAAACTCACCCGTTGCACTGTCGCCATGTTTGTCGTCGGCTGCGCTCACCCGAAAGCGGGCAGTACCCGCCGCGTCGGCTTTGACCGCGAAATGCACTTCGACCCTGTTGTTCGCTGGCACGGTCACGCGTTGGCCTGGAGCCTCGATGAGCGTGAGGTTTGAGGTTTCCAATACAACGTCGGCCGTGATCGGGGCGTCGGTTTGGTTCTGGACGACCACCGGGAATTCGAAACGATCGCCAAAATTGGCGAAGCGTGGCGCTGACGGTCGGACCTGCAATGGGATGCGAGCGGTCAGCGTGGATTCTCCCGCTCCGAAACGATCACCGCTGTCGGCGGCGACGGCCATGACCCGATACCGAGTGAGGTTGTCTGGCAGGTCGAACGTCACGTGAGCTACACCTGCTGCATCGGTGCGCACCGATGGTGAAAACAGCGCCACCGCGTTGAAGTTTGTGCGAACCTGTATTCCTTGGGGCGTAACTCGCGACGTCGCAAAGGAATCGGTAGTTGCGGAGTGAGGCACGCCTTCTCCTTTAACGAGTGTACGCCCATTTTGAGGGCTGGCAGCGTCCAGCCCCGTAGCGAATTCGGCGCGCCGTATTGCGGCAAGCGTCGTTGCGGTCGGTTGTGCGCCCGCATGGCCAAATACCGACGGATTTGCTAAGACCAAGCCGCTGCGCAGATAGTCGGCCGACTGTCCGAAGTCCTGTGGACCGTAGAACGCAGCTACAGGATCGGCCAGTTTGTAGCCGGTGAGTGACAACACGGCTTCGTCCACCACCACTACGGCAACGTCGGCGCCTGCGACGGCTGCTCCGTTCGCAGCTTTCACGGAAACGTCGACAGTCGCGTGTGCGCCGGGCTCGGTGACGCGGTCGCGTGCAACAGCCGAGACGGTCAAGACCTTGTCGAGCGGCTCAACGCGCAACGTCAGGGAGGCCGTCGCGAACGCGGGGCGTGGTGGCAGGCTTGCATCAACCGTTCCGTTGTCGCGCATTCGAGGAGCATGGCCTGCCAGATCAACTTGTACCGTGAGGCCGTGCGAATACGCAGTCGTGATCGGTACCTTCACGATTGCGGAACCCTTGGACAGTTCGAACTGCGTGGTCGTAGTCGCGCCGTTCGCAGAAATGGTGGCGAGGCCGTGGGCATCCGCAAACGGAGCGATCACCAGCAACTCTGCGGTGTCGCCTGGCTGATAGCGATCCTTGTCGGGGACG
>JBBRPC010000019.1:0-30096 GCA_038228615.1 Acidimicrobiia bacterium
CGACGAATCCTCGACCTTCCGCGCAAGATCACGCCTGTGTGCGTCATTCCGATCGGCTGGGCAGAGGGCCGCTACGGCCCGACGGTTCGTCGCCCGATCGGCGAGGTCGTACATCTCGACCGTTTTGGCAATCAACCGTTCGGCAAGGTACCAATCGGCTGACCCGCAACCGAGACGGGCACAGCACCCGGGAAACCGACCGATATCGGTGTAAACGCACTAGCGCCCGAGACGGAACAATGGCCCCGGTCAGGTCACTTCGCTTATTTCGCCACGTCGTATCCCGATGAGGCCTCATGATCGACGAGGTTCGCGCGACGGACGACGACGTCGCCGCGCTGCGCCGCGCACTGCAGTTGGCGCGCATTGGCATGTTTACCGTCGAAGTCGCGTCGGGAACCATCCATTGGGATGACGTGATGTACGCACTCCACGGTATCGACCGCGCCGGAGTCGAGATCACCGGCGAGTCGTCGCTCGCATTTGTGCACCCAGACGACCGCGACCGAATGGTCGGCGCGTGCGCCACGGCGTTCACCGACACTCAAGCGGAAGCCGAATACCGAATTGTTCGCCCAGATGGTGCGATCCGATATCTGCACGCAACCTTCGAAGCAAAACACATCAACGACATCGCGCATTGCATCGTTGTTGGCACAGCACAGGATGTCACGCAACAGTCCGAAGCAATCGCCGCGCTGGCCAAAGCAACGAAGCTCGCCACCGGGATTCTCGACACGCTTCCCGACAGCGTGATCGTCGTGAACTACTCAGGTGACATTTGTGTCGCAAACGCGAGGTGGCGCGAATTCGCGAGTATTGAGGAGCGTCCCAACTACTTCGAGTTGCTCCGAGAGATACTCCCGACCATCGACCTCGACGAACAGGCAGTATGGGACGCTGTCGCCCAACTTCAGGCGGGAGGTACCGAACCGATCACGTTCGAATATTCAATGATGGTCGAGGGAGAAACCCGCTGGAATACCGCACAATCGCAACCACTTACAGGATCCAACGAACATTTCATGGTGGTGTTCGCCGATACCACAGACCGTCGCGCCCAGGTCGCAGACATATTGCACTCGCAAAAACTCGAAGCAGTCGGTCAACTTGCAGCTGGAATCGCACATGAAATCAACACGCCAGTGCAGTTCATCGGCGACAACCTCCGATTCGTCGGAGATGCAACGCGCTCGCTGCTTGAGGTCATCGAAACATGCGAGGCGATCTCGACCAAACACACAACCGAACTAGGCCAGGCCGCACTTGCCGACGCATATGGTCGAGCCGACATCGACTTCCTGCGCGACGAGATCCCCTTAGCTGTCGCCCAAGCACTCGGTGGCGTCGATCGTGTTGCGGCGATCGTCCGAGCACTGAAGACGTTCGGACATCCCGGCGACTCAGAACATCAGCAGTCCGCAGATCTCAACGAGATCATTGAGACCGTGCTGGTCGTCGCGCAAAACGAAGTCAAATATGTCGCCGATGTCGAATGTGATCTGCGCGACATTCCCCAATTGCATTGTTTCCAAAGCGACCTCAACCAGGTCTTTCTCAATTTGATCGTCAACGCCGCGCACGCAGTTGCAGACTTCAACTCCACGAGTGCAGATCGCGGAGTGATTGCGATTTCCACAGATCACGACGCCGACGACATCGTCGTGACGATTCGTGACAGCGGCGGCGGGATCCCGGAATCGATACAACACCGGATCTTCGAACCATTCTTCACGACCAAAGAGGTCGGTCGAGGAACTGGTCAGGGCTTGGCGATCGCTCGGTCGATCATTGTCGACCGCCACAGCGGTCAGATCTCATTTGAGACCGAACCCGGCGTTGGCACGACCTTTCGAATCGCATTACCAATCGCGGGCAGAAACAAGGAGCAACAACAGTGATCCGAATTCTTTTCGTCGACGACGAAACTGATCTGCTTGCTGGTCTACGGAGGTTGCTGCGCGGTCATCGCGACCGTTGGGAGATGTACTTCGAATCCGACCCGCGCGTCGCTCTAGAAACGGTCGCCGTCATGGAATTCGACGTCGTCGTAAGCGACATGCGCATGCCGGGTATCGACGGTGCCGAATTACTTCGCCAGGTCCGCAACATTCAGCCAGGAGCAGTGCGAATCGTCCTTTCTGGACAAGCGGAGCTGACGAGCGCGATCCGCAGCTTACCGATCGCTCATCAGTTTCTTGCCAAGCCCTGCGATTCCGAACGTCTCGAAGCCGCGATCGAACGATCGATCGCGCTTTCGGACCAACTCAGCGACCCCGACATTCGCCGCGCCGTCGGTGCCGTCGACGCGCTACCCAGTCCATCTGCAACGGTGTTGGCGCTCCAGGAAGAGTTGTCACGCATCCCGATCGACGCGTTACGCGTCGCAGCGCTGGTGCGGTCTGATCTCGCGATCTCGGTCAAGCTTCTCCAGATCGTCAACTCCGCGTTCTTCGGACTGCCTCGCACCGTCACGGATCCAGATGAGGCAATCAACTACCTCGGAGCGCAGACCATCGGAGATGTTGTCATCGCAACCGAGTTGTTGAAAAGTGCCCAAGCACGCACCGGCAGTCGCGACGCCGAAATCGCAACACTGCAGGCACGCGCCCAGCGTCGTGCCGATACCGCGCTCGAGCTTGCGAAGCGCTGTGGCCAGCTTCCGAGCGTCGCTCGCCTTGCCTGGGTCGGAGCATTTCTCGCCGATGTCGGCACGCTCCTCGTTTCGCACCTTGACGAGCTCCCCGAATATAAGCCTCGGCCAGCGCTCGGCACGTCGGGCGACCTGGCGTCGGCACTTGGCGCATATCTCATCTCGATTTGGGGTTTGCCACACGAACTTGTCGAAACCGTCGCGCTCCAACACGAGGTCCCAAGTCCGACGAGCCCCACCGTCGCGGGTTTGGTGTGGGCAGCGCAGCAAGTAATGGACGACGTCCCGGCACAACAAATATTCGAAGCCGGTGCCCATGTGCTCGGTATCAGTATTGCAGATCTCCAAAGTGTCAGCGCCGAACAAGACGTCACGAACAACGCCAAACATCACGAAGGAGACGTCGCGGCATGACCGACGAATCTCGACCAACGTTGCTGTGTGTCGACGACGAACAAGCCATCCTTGATGGGTTACGGCGCCAACTCCGCAACGCGTTTCGCGTCACCGTCGCGATCAGCGGCGCCGACGGACTCGCGGCAATCGCCGCCGCCACTGAACCATTTGCGATCGTCATGTCCGACATGATGATGCCCGCCATGAATGGCGCTGAATTTTTGCGGCGAGCGAAGGAGGCGGCACCACGTTCTGTACGCGTCTTGCTGACTGGCCAAGCCGACCTCGAATCTGCGGCGGCAGCCGTCAACAGTGGAGCAATATCGCGATTTCTCACGAAACCTTGCAACGGCGACGACTTGATCGACACGTTGCGTGCGTGTGCCAATTTGTACGTCGCGACGATGATTGAACAGGATGTACTGGAACGAACGGTGCACGGAGCAATCGACGCGCTGGCGCAGACCCTTTCCCTCGCGGCGCCCGCTGTGTTCGCTCGGATCACGCGAGTGCAACGCACTGTCAATCACCTGATCGAACAAACGGAACCGTCCGAAGCATGGGCGATACAGGTTGCAGTGCCGCTCTCTCAACTCGGCGCCGTAACACTCCCCGACGATTGCCAACACCGCGCCGAATCAGAAATGTTCGCCACGCCAAAGGAACGTCTGATGGCAGCGAAGGTGCCGCGACTGAGCGTGGAAATCATCAACAAGATTCCACGACTCGAACCGGTGTGCCAAATCATCGCCGACGCTTTCGACAACGACAACGACCTCGACGCCAGCCCGCCCGGAAGCGCGATCGTTCGAATCGCATTTGCGCTCGATGTGCTCGAGGCACGCGGTACGACACGCGTCGACGCAACCGATCAGCTCAAACAGCAGATGCCGATCTCGATGCATGCGCTCCTCGACCAAGTCGGCGACGCTGATGATCGACCCATACTCACGATTCCTCTGTCGAATCTCATTGAGGGCATGGAAATCGCCGAGGACCTGACGAACGACAAGGGCGTGTTGCTCGTAGGAAGGGGCACCACCGCTTCCTCCGCCCTTATCGCACGCTTGAGAAATTGCCTCGACGCAGGACAAATGTCCGATCAGGTACTGGTCCGCGAATGGAAAGCACAGGCAATCGCAGCATGACTCCTACCACGATTTCTCGTCGACGCAACACGCTCATCAGCACGCTGCAGCGTTGGTTGCCTTCCGGATCGCAACTCTCAGAGGAGCTCCAGCGGCAGCGTCATCACCTCATCGTCTCGACCCTCGGATTGATGATTCCCATCTTGGCAACGGTCGGCCTTGTGAATCATCGGCCGTTGGTCAACGGCGTCTGGGAAATTGGCCTCGCCGTCGTCGTTCCGCTTTTGGCCGCGATAATCGTCAAACACAAACGAGCGCGCGCCGCGATCGCAGCATTTGGACTCATGAGTTCCGCGGCCGTGCTCGTGGATCTCAGTGGGGGCAAGGTCGAGGCGCACTTCATGTTCTTTGTGCTCTTGCCGCTTGTCGCGCTGTACCAAGATTGGCTGCCATTTCTTGTCGCGATCGGCGTCGTTGTGGGCCATCACGCAATCATTGGAACCTTCGAAGCGAAGGCCGTATACGACCACATGGCCGCGCAACACTCGCCAGTCCTTTGGGCGGGGATTCACGCTTCGTTCGTGGTTGCGCTGGTCATCATTTTGATTATCCACTGGAACGCGGCAGAAGCGAGCGAGCGCGCGCTGCGGGACGCACTTGTCGATCTCGAATCAACTCAAGACCAGCTCGTCCAGGCACAGAAGTTGGAATCCCTCGGTCAGATGGCTGCAGGGATCGCACACGAAATCAACACGCCGATCCAATTTGTTGGCGACAACATCCGCTTCCTCGCAACTGCATTCGACGACCTCACCGCCGTCGTTGGCAATCTTGACGAACTCCTCGCAGCGACGCGGGATCGTCCAGAACTCGTTGAGATCGCACAGCGCGCCGACCAACAGCGTGCCGACTCCGACATCGCTTATCTGATCGAGGAAATCCCTCTTGCCGTGAATCAGAGCCTCGGTGGAATCGACAAGGTCGCCGAGATCGTACGAGCGCTCAAAGGCGTGGCACATCCAGACTCAGACAAACTCACCACGGTCGATGTGAACAAACTTATCGCCGACACCGTGGTCGTTTCGCGCAACGAGTGGCGGCACACCGCTGTTCTCACAACGGCGTTCGACGAGACCTTGCCGACAGTGTCGTGTGCACCCGGCCCGATCAGCCAAGTCGTGCTCAACCTGATCGTGAATGCCGCGCATGCCATCCAAGATCGCTTCGGTGAAACATCGCTCGCGAACGGCAACATCACGATTTCAACACGAACCGACGAAGCCTCAATCGTCGTCACCGTCGCTGACAATGGTGGCGGCATGAGCGAGGCTGTCAGGTCGCGGATCTTCGACCCATTCTTCACCACCAAAGGCGTCGGGCGCGGGACCGGTCAAGGACTGGCGATCAGCCACGCGGTGATCGTGAAGCAACACGGCGGAACAATCGACGTCGCGTCGGTCATCGGCGAGGGAACGACGTTCACGCTGCGTGTCCCGATCGAAGCTATCCGAACAATGACGCCGGTCTGATCACCTTCATCGATGTGTGGTAAACCGCGCCGCGCGACGCACGACTCTCTTGTGTGTCGATCGACGTGCGTTGGAGTATCCCGTCTCGGGTGCGCAAGCGCTGAGTAAAACAGCGTCTTCGCACACTCGATAAGAACGAGATATGCAGAGATCATCCCCAACAGGATGAGAAAAAACGTAATCGGCAGTGCAGTAAAGCCGAGGACGCGCGCGAACGGACTGAACGGCAACAACGCACCTAACGTCGCGCAGGCAATAGGGGTCACAACCATGGCGACGCTGGGTCGGCTTCGAAAGAACGGCACCCGACGCGTACGTATCACAAAGATGACAAGCGTCTGGGTCGCAAGCGATTCAACGAACCAGCCGCTACGAAACTCAAGGTGATTCGCATGCAAGATCTTGATCATCACGAAAAAGGTCGCGAAGTCAAAAATCGAACTGACCGGTCCGAAGACCAACATGAACCGCCGCACAAAGGCGATATCCCAGCCAGATGGTCGGGAGAGGATTTCTTCGTCGACAGCATCGGTGGGAATTGCCAGCTGACCAACGTCGTACAGCAAGTTGTTGAGCAAGATCTGCGAGGGCAACATTGGTAGAAATGTCAGAAAAACGGACGCGCCCGCGGCACTGAACATGTTGCCAAAGTTCGACGACGTGGCCATCAGCACATATTTGAGCGTGTTGGCAAAAATCCGGCGACCTTCAAGTACCCCGTCCGCAAGCACGCCAAGATCCTTGTCGAGGAGCACAATATCGGCAGCGTCTTTTGCGACATCGGAGGCTGACTCAACCGAGATTCCAACATCGGCGGCATGCAACGCGACTGCGTCGTTCACGCCGTCGCCGAGAAATGCGATGTCGGCACCAGTTCGTCGCGCGACCTTCACAATCCGCGACTTCTGGTCGGGGCTGACTCGCGAAAATACAGTTGTATGTGGGATCGCCGCGGCAAGTTCGTCATCGCTCAGTCGTTCGAGCTCACTGCCGGTGAACGACCCCTCGACGTCAACACCAAGGTCGCGGCACACTTTGGCGGCGACAATTCCATTGTCTCCCGTAATGACTTTTACCGCAATTCCGAGCGCGTTGAGCTTGGCGATCGACGCACCCGCTCCGGCTTTCGGTTTGTCAACGAACGTGAGAAAGCCGCGCAGTTCCAGATCGCGTTCGTCTGTCGCCGTCGGCGTGGTCAGTCCGGGTGCAGGACGAGACGCAATTGCGACGACACGTGCACCCGAGGCGAACAACGCCTGGAGCGACTGTTCAGCCAGTTCCGTGCTGCCTGCGCAACGCCCGAGTATCGCCTCCGGTGCACCTTTCGATACGAGTTGATGCAGACCGGTCGAATCGGCCACCACCGCGGAGGTCATTTGGCGATCGTGATCGAACGGCAACACACCCACCCGTCGGAATCCGATGACTGCGCCTGCATCGTCGAACATCTCAGCAGCGTCCGGACTGGACACCATCGCCTGATCGAGCGCATTGCCTCCAACGGCTCCCGAACTCGTCAGCATCGCCTCACTGCACAGCAGCCCGTACAACAACGCTTGGTTATCGGGCTTTCCAGCTGCGTCAAGCGAGGCCTCGAACGTGATCGCACCCTCAGTGAGCGTCCCCGTCTTATCGGTGAACAGCATTTCGATATTGCCAAGATCCTCAATCGTTACGAGCCGCTTCACCAACACGCGCTTTCGAGCGAGTTGGCGCGAGCCGTTGGAAAGGCTGACACTGACGATCGCAGGCAACAGCTGCGGAGTAATTCCGATGGCGATTGCCAGTGAGAACAACAACGCGTCAATGATTGGCCGAGAGAAAGCGACATTGATCGCGAAGATCGAGACAGTCAATATTCCAGCGACCACAACAAGAAGTTTGGAGAAACTCTTGAGCCCAATCTGAAACGCCGTCGCCGTTTGGTGCTCGCCGAGACCTGCTGCGATCCCTCCAAACGCGGTCGCCGAACCCGTCGCGATGACGACGCCACGCGCTGCACCTTGATGCACGACGGTGCCCATAAACGCGCACGACGCGAGATCCATCGGCGTATCGGTCGCGGGTTGTTCTGTGGTGGTTTTGGCACTCGGCATCGATTCGCCGGTGAGCACTGCCTCATCACATTCGAGCTGCGTGACGTCGATCAACCGCAGATCCGCAGGTACGACATCGCCAATCGACAATGCAACGACATCCCCAGGAACCAGTTCGGTAATCTCAACGCGCTGTTGGGTTCCGTCGCGCCATACAACTGCGAGATGCCGGATGTTCGCACGCAACGCTGCGACCGCGAGTTCAGAGCGGTATTCGTTGAAGAACCCGAGGCCGACACTCAGCATGACGATCAGTGCGATAATGCCGCCGTCGGTGCTGTCACCCGTGAGCGCCGAGACCCCCGCAGCGGCGAGCAGCAGGATGAGGAGCGGATTGCGAAGCTGGCGAACAAGTACACCGAACCTTGTCACGCGACGACTCGTCAGCGCGTTTGGACCGAACCGTGCCAGCCTGATCGCCGCTTCGCTCCCAGATAGGCCGTCAACAGATCCGCCGACTGCCGCCAACGCATCGGCCACACTCAATTGTGCAGACCGAACAAGATCGACTGAGCCGACCTCCACGTCAGCCATCCATGTTGTCCTGAGCAATATCAATCGGAATCTCCAGGTGCACGACGCCATGATCCCAAGATTGCTGAAACGTTCTTCCACCTCGCGTCAAGACGTGACGCATGGATTGGTTTTCTCCCAGCGTGTCGGCTTCCAACACTGTCACTCCCGAACGGACAGCAAACGCGCGAATCCGTTGCAAGAGCGCAGAAGCAACACCTCTACCCTGCCACGCGTCGGCCACAACGAATGCGACCTCGGCAACTCGGGAGCTCTCGATGTGGTCGTAACGTCCGATGCCCACAATCGCCTCGTCGTGCAACGCAATCAGTGCTTCGCGTTCGACGTGATCGACGTTCGAAAATCGTTCTAACTCCGTCGTACTCAAGTGGGGATGCGGAGTGAAAAACCGCAGCCGGATTGTCTCAGCACTCAATCCTTCATGAAATTGTTCGAGATCAACAACATCGAGTTCGTTGATCGGGCGGATGGTCACAACCGATCCATCGCGCAGCACAACGTCTTCCGGCACAACGTCTTCCCGCACGGCGTCTTGCGGCACAGCGTCTTGCACACAGGCTCCCTGGCAGCTTCGGTGAACGAATACCTTCGCCCAGCCACGCCGAACGTACACCCGCCTCGGGACTTTCGCCTCTGCCAACGGCCGCCGGAACACGTCACACTGAGGATGATAAGAATCACGAGGAGCACACCATGTCCACAACAATCATCCTGGCCGTCGACGGTTCACCCGACTCCGAGCGGGCCGTCAAGTGGTGCGCCGATCACGCGCCGGCGTTGGGTGGCCCCGTCCTCGTCGTGCATGCGATCGAGATCCCCGTCTATCCGGCATACGGCAACTTCGGACCAGCGATGCTTCCGCCCTCGCTCACCGAACAGCAGCGCGACGAGCTCCGCGATGAGATCAGCCGGGATTGGTGCAAACCTCTTGCCGACGCTGGCCTGACGTTCGATGTCTCACTCGTCGACGGCAGTCCCGCGTCGGTAATACGAGAGGTCGCCGACGAAAAGGATGCCGCCATCGTCATCGTCGGCCGACGTGGGCGCGGTGGATTCAAAGAGTTGCTCCTCGGGAGCACGACCCATCAACTCACGCATCACCTCGGACGTCCAGTCGTGATCGTCCCGTAGCGCCGAGTTGCCTGAGACCGTGTCGTACGTGCTGTGCGAACGGACTCCGCGGCGCAATCAGGAGCGACACAACGAAGACCGCACACGCGCTCAACGCGATCGCGCCGCCCGCCGCGATCTGGAATTGCGCCGACACGCACAACCCGATCACGCCGCTTGCTGCGCCTATGGCCGCGGAGACGGCAACGGTGCTCGTCACACGATCCGCCCAAAGCCTTGCCGCGAGCGCCGGAACTGTGAGCAGCGCCACCGAAAGCATCGTCCCAACGACCGGTAGGGCGACCACAACAGCGGACGCGATCAGCAACATCATCAGCAAATCGATCGCTGAAGGAATCCCAGACGCACGCGCGCCGACTGGATCGAGCGCGCCGAACACGAATTCCTTATGGAATGCAGCGAGTAACAGCACGATCACTCCACCGGCGAACAGGGTTGCGACGATGTCGCGATGATCGACCGTGAGAATCGATCCGACAAGGAATGCGCTGAGGTCCTTCGCGCCTCCCGCTCGTGCGGAAAGCAACAGCACTCCCGCGGCGAAGGTTCCTGACAACACGATTCCGACGACGGTATTCGAATCGAAACGCGGGTCGCGACTCCCCACGAACACCGCAATTGTCACCAAGCTTGCCGTCGCCGCACCACCCACCAGAAAGCTCAGTCCGGCAATCTCCGCGAGAACGACACCCGGAAACGTCGCATGGGCCACAGTCAGCGCAAAGAAAGGCTGCTTGCGCAACACAACGTGCACGCCGACGGCCCCACACAGCGCGCCAACCAGCACAGCCTCAAGTAAGGCCCGATGCATCAGCGCCGTCGACATAACGTCGAGAAAATGCTTCACGGCGTCGCATCTCGCACTCGCATCACGGCCGTGACAGCCGCGACCATGGCGAAGGTCATCGTGAGCAGGACCACGACCGTCGCGCCAGCAGCAAGACGAATTCCGTGATGGAGCGATGCGTCGTAGCTCGCGGCAAGACCAATCCAACTACAGACTGCCGCACTCACAGTCGCGATCACCATCATCCAGCCGATGCGCGCGCTGCACAGCCGAGCGATCGCGCCGGGGACCACGACGAGCGCGACCACCAACGCCGTACCAACGGCCTTTAACGACGCCACAACAACCAGCGCAATCACGACATTCAGCACGACATCGAGGAACCGCACGGGCAGTCCCCAGGCGACCGCGACAACCGGATCAAACGCGACCGCGATCAGTTCTTTGCCAACAACAACCAGGAGGCCAACAACAACACAAGCGATCACAAAGGTCGCAACAAGCTCTGCGCGATTTACAGCAAGAATCTTGCCGAACAACAGAGCCGTCAGATCCGACGCGAAGCTATGTCCTCGCGAAACGACCACGACACCAACTGCGAAGAACGCGCTGATAATCACAACCAAGAATCCGTCATGATCCACACGCCCGTCTCGCCATCCGACGCCGAGGAGCAGCACCGAAGCGATCGCCGCGACACACGCACCGAGGAGCAGCGATTGCCCCAGAAAAAAGGCTACGGCGATCCCAGGGAACACCGTATGTGTCAAGGCTTCCGCCATGAACGCTCGTCGGCGTAACAACACGAACACGCTGCAAGGACCCGAAACCAACGCGAGCAGGATCAGCTCTAACAACGCGCGTTGCATGAACACCACGCGGAATGGGTCGGTCAACAAATGCAACATCAGCGTGGCATCACAATGGTGCTATCGCCAGCAAGCAGCACCGCGTGTGCACCGTAGGTTTTACGGAGCGTTGGTGCTGTCAGTGTCTCGTCGATCGGCCCGAACGCAAACTGGTGTCGGTTGAGCAGGCAAGCATCAGTGCAAGCGAGGTGCGCGACAGATAAATCGTGTGTTGCCATGACGATCGCGACACCTTCGCTTCGCAAGGTCGCCAGTACCTCGAGCAACAGGTCGTGGGTGGTGGCGTCGACACCGTTGAGCGGTTCATCCAGCAGCAGGAGACGCGCCTGCTGGGCGATCGCTCGAGCGATCAGCACGCGTTGGCGTTGACCTCCGGAGAGGATGCCAAAACGGTCGCCGGCGCGAGGCGCAAGACCGACTTGCTCAAGCGCAGCCATTGCTATTGCTCGATCACTATTTTTTGGTCTTCTGAACCATCCAATCCGTCGGTAGCGCCCCATCAGCACCACCTGCGCAACGGTGACGGGGAATTCACTATCGAGTGCATCGCCTTGCGGGACGTACGCAACGTCGAGGCGAGCAGCAACTGGGGTTCGTCCCAGCACGGTGACAGTCCCGCGTTCCACAGGAACCAATCCGAGAATGGCGCGGATCAGCGTTGATTTTCCTGCGCCGTTTGGTCCGATCAGCGCGAGCGAACCACCCGCGTTCACAGTCCCGGTCACTCCTTCGAGCACAACATCGCGATCGAACGCCACCGTCACATCATCTAGCTGAAGCGCGACATCGGCCCGGCTCATTGCAATCCCGCAACGATGACATCGGCGTTATGACGCATCATTCCCAGATATGTTGCGTTGTCAGAACCTGTGGGTCCCAGCGTGTCGCCATACAGCGAGTTCGCTCCCGCGACAACTTTCACTCCCGCTTCGCTCGCGATTGCGTCTGCTGTCTTACGAGGCAGCGATGTCTCTGAGAACACGGCCCTGACATGCTGCATTTTGATCTTCCCCACAAGGTCGGCCAGTTCCGATGCCGAGAGTTCGGCGCTGGTGTCGAAACTCGGAATGATTGATCCAACGAATGTCATCCCATAGTGCGCGACGAAATAGCCGAACGCGTCGTGATTGGTTACCAACTTCTTGTTCGTTAGACGATCGATCTTCGTACGAATCTCAATATCGAGCGCGTCGAGTTGTCGATCGTACGAAGCTGCGCGTGTGCGGTACTCGGCGGCATGTACCTCGTCAGCTCGTACAAACGCCGCGGCAATGTTCGACACCATCGTCTTCGCATTCTGCGGGTTATTCCAAATGTGCGGATCGCCTTCCGATTCATCTGCTCCTCCCCTGCGGATCGCGACACCCGAGCTCGCGTCGACAATCTCGCCCTGCGGCGACGCCGCTTCGACGACGTCCCCAAACCAGCGTTCGAGCCCAACGCCATTCTTCACAATGACAGCGGCCTTGGCTATCGCATCAAGATCAGCCGGGGATGGTTCGAAGTCGTGCGGGTCCACATTGGCGCGCAAGACGTCGTATACCGACACGCGATCGCCGCCCACCACGGTGGCAAAGTCGGCGAGTTGTGTTGTCGTGGCGACCACCTGCAGCGTTGCGAGGTGACCCGACACGCGCGGCGCTTGCGACATGCAGCCAGAGGCGAGCACAAGTACCCCAACGGCCGCGTGGCGCAAATCGCACCGCAACCGGCGCGGTGCATGAGAGGACCGTTGATGCATGGATTTATAATAATCATTCTCAGAATCATTGTCAAATGTATCGAGATTGAGACCTATTACTGTTTTAGTGTCCTATCCTGGAGCCCATGTCCACCACGATCGAGGCAGCCCAACGCAGAGTGCTCGCCGCGGGCCATCGCTTCTCGACGGGTCGCCAAGCCGTCGTCAACGTGCTGGAGTCGACGGAACGACCCCTCACGAGCAACGAAATCGTGGAACGCGGGCGATCGCATGGGCTCGTGTTGTCGTCGGTCTACCGAAACCTGGTCGTGTTGGAATCGTCTGGTGTTGTGCAGCGGGTTGCGGGCTGGGACGACTCACTCCGCTACGAACTCGCGGAGGCACTCACCGACCACCATCACCATCACTTGGTGTGTACCACTTGCGGAGTCATCCGCGATTTCGAAGCGTCACCAAAGCTCGAACGAGCAATCACGCAAGCCGTTGCAGCCATAGCGATCAACACCGGCTTCGACGTCCGCACGCATCGCTTCGATCTCGAAGGGATGTGCGCCGACTGCACCGAAGATCAGAGTTAGTGCGGGAGCTCGTTTTACCCTTGAGCGCGCAAGCTACTTTTGGGCGCGTAAGACCTCGAGCGCCTTATCAGCATGATCGTTCATGTGCAGTTCGCTGCTGATCACGGCCAAGATCACGCGGTCAGTACCGATCACAAATGTTGAGCGCTTGTTTGGCAAGAACGAGGCCTTGCGGCGTACGCCGAAGCCGGTCGCAACGGTGCGTTCCGTATCGGAGAGCAACGGAAAGTCGAAGGTGTGCTTCTCCGAGAAGGCACGTTGCTTGTCGACCGTATCTGCGCTGATACCGACGCGCTGCGCGCCGACCGCTTCAAATTCGCCCTTCAAATCCCGAAAATGGCAGCTTTCCCTGGTGCAGCCCGTCGTCATCGCCGCGGGATAAAAAAACAGCACCACAGGACCGTTCACGAGCATGTCGGTCAGTTTGCGCTGCGTCCCTGTTTCGTCGGGAAGCTCAAATTCTGGTGCCAGGTCTCCGGTCTGCATAGGCCGACGCTACTGCAACGGCTCAGTTGGCGCGCTGCGGTCGATCGACACGCCCGTCGAGCTGACTGTCGACACCGCTAGCGAGCGGTCCACGTTGGTTGACCAACGTTGTGGACGCGCGTTGGCCGTGCATGCAAGGCGAGATCTCGAAACTGCAACAGCACCGCTGCAGTCGGCGGGTTGATCCACTCGCCGCGCATCGGCATCCGCAGAATTTCACTGCCACCTTCAGGATGAGCGGAATGACGCGGTGCGTCGAAACGATCGAGTTCGGCGACAGGCACCAGCCATGCCGCCTGCACTTCAGTTGGGTCGGGCGTCATCGAAATCGGCGCATCGCTCCACATCACAACGGGCGTGATCACATGCCCAGAGCGCGTGACCAGGTCGTCGAGCATTCCCAGGACCGCGTCGGGCGCCAGCGCAACGCCCAATTCTTCGTGCACTTCTCGAAGCGCGGCCTCGACCGCCGACTCGCCGTCTTCGATGCCACCACCAGGAAGTGCGTATTGGCCAGCGCCGCGCCGAAGGGTAAGCGCCCGTTGGCTCATGACGTAGTGCATCACTCCTTGTACCGGTGCGAGCAACACCGCGACCGAGGCACGGCGCGACGCGTCTGCTCGACGGCGATCAAAGGCGTTCAAATTGTGCGAAATCCGGTGCCGTAGCTGTGTGTTGTTGGCGAGATACCTAGCCTCATAGAGGTATTCCGTGACCGTGACCGTCGACGCGATTGCACGAGTTTCCACGGGTCGAAACCCGAGTTGTTCGTACAGCCGACAGGCTGGCAAATTTGCAGTTCCGGTCGAAACTGTCACCACTCGCCCGCTGGCAATCCGATTCGCAACCAGATCGCGAGCGAACCCTCGACGGCAATATCGCGGGTCGATTGCAAGCCGATCGATATCAATGCCGCACTCAGGCGTTTCGGACCATGCAATGAGTCCGACAAGACGTTCGTCGAAGACGACGCCTTCCCATTGCAACACCGACGCCTGCACATCGGTGACCGATTCGTGCATGGTTGGAATGTCGTCAAACCCGATCAGCGCAGCCTCGTATGCGTACGCCGCGTGTTGAATCTCAACGATCCGCGCGGCAATCGCTCGGTCGGCGACATCCAACATTGCTTCCACAACTCCAACGCTAGCGACACCACTGGGCCGAAATACCCATCACCAACGGCGGTCCCGGCTCCGACAGTTAGGGCAAGGAATCGCGTTGCGGAGTATCGCTGCGTCCGATTGGCCAAACCCAGATATCGAAAACCAATACCAGGAGCGTTCGCCTTGAGGCGCATCCATTTCTACAACGCGCTGATCGTCAGCGCCTCGCTTGCCTTAACGTTGCCGGGTTCCACATCCAATCCAGCCAAAGCTGACCCGACAGCAACCCTCTCCAACGGCACGACGCAAGCAACAGCAGCACCTTCGTGTTGGGCGATCAAGCAGAGCTTCCCAGCGAGTACCGATGGTCAGTACTGGCTGCTGACGACAAAACTTGTCGCCCCACAACAGTTCTATTGCGATATGACAACCGACGGTGGTGGCTACGTACTCGTGGGCCGCGGTCGTGAAGGATGGATCTTCCAAGGCAAAGGTCAAGGCACCGCTGCCTCCATCCGCACCACCCCAACAGGCCCAGCTGCGTTCGCTCCAGCCGCGCTTCCCCTGAACACGGTCGATGCGCTCTTGAACGGCCAGAGCCCAGCGTCGCTCACCGATGGCATTCGCCTCCGACGCGCGCACGACCAAGCGGGAAGCACTTGGCAAGAGGTACGTCTCCATATCCATCACCTCACGCGTTGGACATGGGCGATGCCCGCGGGCGCCTGGTTGTCGTCGACCGATGTCGATGGCAATCAATATTCGTTTGCACCCACGAGCCAATACGACAACGGCACAACGCGCGACGCCGACCCAAATTGGTGGAACGGCGACCAGCGTGTCTGGACCTTTCAGTGGGGTCCGCACGGCAACAAGCAGGGGTTCAACTACGGCGCGTCCGTCGCGGGAGTCAACAATTCGACTTCGTATCTCTGGTCGCAAGGTTCCGAAGGCCACGCGAGCCCATTCACGCAGGTATGGATCCGACCGATGCTCACAGATGCCGATATGGCCTACTCGTCAATCCCAAACGCGGGTTTTCCGGGATCGACGGTCAGGGCACTTCCGAGCAACGCACCCCAAACCTTCACGTGGGGCGTGAACGGTGCCGTAAAACCGGGGGCGCCAAGTATCGACATCGACAATCTTCCAGTCGACACAACGCCAAACGCGCAGACGACCGTCGAGTTTTGGATGAAGTGGGGTGGCAAGACCAACATCATGCCGTTCGGTTTTGACAACTACGACCTTTGGTTCCGCTGGGATGGTCGTTTCGGTTTCAACAGCGCGTGCGGTGATGACTGGGGTATTCCGACAACGGGTCTCGCGAACCGATGGGTACATGTTGCAGCCGTTTTTACCAACGGCAACACGGCCGCGAACTCGCTGTATATCGACGGCGTGAAACAAGCTTTAGACGGCAACATCGCCTGCAACAATTCGGTGACATCAACCGCGCGCATCAGCAGCTGGCGCAGTGACAACAATTACGGATTCGCGGGGAATATCGACGAACTCGCGATTTACAACGGAGCACTCGACGCGGCTCGCGTGGCGTTGCACGCTGCCATCGGATCCGGCACACAACCGGGTTCGTATTCGAGCGCGGTGCTTGCCGACGCACCTCATACCTACCTGCGCCTCGGGGACACTGTCGGGAACACAATGAGCGACGCAACGGGCAACGGCCACACCGCGACCTGCATTTCGTGCACCAAGGCGCAACCGGGAGCCATCGCAAACGACACTGACAAGTCGGTCAAGTTCAACCCGAGCCTGGATCCCGATCCCAACAACGTGTCGCCCGTATTCGCGTTGCAGCAAATCGGCAACACGATGTTCGTCGGTGGTCAGTTCGCGAAAGTGAACAACGGAGCAAATGGTCCTAGCTATCCGCAACGGTTTCTCGCGGCATTCGACGTCCAAACGGGAGTTTGGATTCCTAGTTTCACGCCAACACTCGACGGAGCAGTCTGGGCCTTGCGAGCCTCGCCCGACGGCAACCTGATCGTCGGCGGGAACTTCACCAGCATCAACGGGGCGCAGAATACGGCCGGACTCGCCGAGGTCGATCCCAGTACCGGAAAGGTCGCGAGTTCGTGGACCGCGACGCTCAGCGGCACACGATTCCTTGGTGCCCGGTCGCACGTGAGATCACTCGATATCCAAGGCAACTGGCTGTACATCGCGGGGAGTTACAACGCGGTCACGGGAGGTTCGGCGATGACAACGCGCCAGACCGGTGGTCTCTCTCGAGTCTCCCTCACTGACGGGACACCTGACCCAACATTCGCACGCTATTTCGACAACACACTGATGGATGTCGATGCGACCGCTGACGGAACACGCGTGTACGTCGTTGGATTCTTCAAGTACAACGGCGCAAGCAACACCACCATGACGACCTATTCCAACGCGACGGCCGTGCTCGACGCAGCAACCGGCGCACCAATACCGGGCCTCAAGCAATATGTCCCAAGCACGACGAACTCAAGTCGCCAGTGGCAACAGACAATCACCGAATACAACGGTGCCGTCTACCAGGGAGGTTCGGAACACAACTTCCAAAAGTATGATCCTTCCGACTACTCACTGATCCGAAGCCACGTCGGAACCTCTGGTGACTACCAAGCATCGGTCGCCCGCAACGGCATCGTGTACGGATCGTGTCACTGCTACCTGTATAGCTATACCGACGCGACAACATGGCCAGCGATCTACAACTATTCACAGGTCGACAACATCAATTGGCTGAGCGCCTACGACGCGAACACGCTCGATCGACTCACCGATTTCTATCCAGACTGGGGGATGGCTTCGTCGGGTGAGGGTCCGTGGGACATCGTGTTCGACTCGTACGGATGCATGTGGTCTGGCGGTGACGTCGTGAAGGGTGCGTATCACAACGGAACCTACGATTGGCTGGGAGGCTTCGCGCGTTTTTGCCCCCGCGACAGCACGGCACCGACGGTACCGTCGAAGTTCCGTAAGGTGTCGAATGCCACCACGACGGCCCTCAAATGGAACCCATCGACCGATGATTCTGGCGTCGCGCCGAAATACGAAGTGCTCTTCGAAGACCGAGTCATCGCAACAGTCACGGCGACGTCGTTCACCGTGACAGTTCCTGGTCGCTACTTTGTTCGAGCGATTGATCCTGGAACCAACCGATCAGCGTCAACGGGCGTCGTGCCCGTGCCCTAGAGCCATCGTGCCCTAGAGCCATCCAGTGGGTGCTCTGCCCTAGCGACTTACTCCCTGCGACGTATCCGAGATTGGCCACAGCGGCCGATTGAACGGGTATGCGTCGCGACGTCCGGGCGGAACGCTCATCGCCTCGAAGTACGACCGCGCGTGCGTTCGCTTGCATAGCCACCATCGCGCTCGTCATCACGGGCAACCCGCTGTCACATACCGCGGGAGCCAGTAGTGGCCCGCTGCCAGCCGCAGGGATTGCCATCGTCGATGCGTCCGGCGGCGCGACAACCACAGGCCTCATCGGCGAGAATGCGCATCTCCAGGCCACATTTACCAACACATCAGCGACGCTCAGCGATGTGGGATACGGGCCGTACATCGACCTGATCCTGCCCACAAGCGGAGCCGATGGCATCGCGGTCGCGCCGGGAGCTGACGGAATTTCATTTGTGACAGCTACCTATCTCGGCGTCACGATGCAGACACAACAACTCGTCTGCCCGGCGGGCGGTTCCTTCGGGAGCCATCCGATCACCGGCTCGGTCGGCCCGAGTTGTTCACCTGGCGACACCCTCGTTGTGATCAGATATCCGATTGGTAGCTACGCACCAGGCAACCCAGCGCTCGTTGCCGATATCACGCTTCACACAAGCGGCCACGCCGACGTAGGAACTGCGCTCACGATTGCCGCGCGTTCTGGATTTGAATTTGGTGCCAGCCCGAGCGGGTCGCCCGTGACAAACAACGCGCCAGCAACACAAACCCTCACGCCGCAGCTGTACACGATCACCACGACCTACAACGGTCAAGAACACGAGACCGCCACTGGTCCGAATTTCGTACAGACCTACACGGTCAGCGCCGACCTCTCCAACGGACAAACCCTCACCAACTTCGTGTTGCGCGATCTTCTCCCGCCAGGTTTCGCGTATGTCAATCCTCCAGCTCCTCTGTCCTGGCCAGCAGGTGCGTCGATCACCCTTGAACCAAACAGAGCAGACACCACAGCAGAACCAGGAAGTGCCACGAACGGGATCAGTGCGACCGACAATCTTCTTGAGGCACTTTGGCCCACCGTGACCGGGTCCTCAAGCGCGACCGATGCCACCCTCACGTTCTCGTACTTTGTTCCAAAGATCTACAACGCGAATCAACCAACGGTCGCCAACAACAACATCGTTGATGCGGCAAGCGGCGACGACGTAGCGCTGCAAAACACCGCGACGAGCCAAGCCGACTGGGTGCCCACCGACAACCGCGACATTCCACAAACCGTCAGCGCCGTTCCCGTGCACGATCCCATGACGGCAAAATCAATCGCTGTCCAAAAGCACGTTGTCATCGCAACCGATACAGGAAGCCCAGGAGCAACCCCCGACGACATCGTCAAATACACGATTGACGTCCAGATCTCCGACTACTTCAATTTCACGAACGTCACGATCAATTCCGATGTGCTCGGCGACGGCCAAACGATGCTCACTGAGGCCGATGCAATTCAGTATCGCCCCACTGTCAGTATCAACGAAGCCGGATCAACGACCAACGGCGCATTTTCGCAGGGTGATACCTACACCGTCGACACGACGCATCGTCCGAGTCAAGGTGGTGACTGCTCGAATGGGAGCGGCACGTCTCTCGGTGCAACGATGATCGATTTCAACATTTCGGGCGCGATCACTGCAGCGTCGCCCGGCCTGGGTTTACCCAACGGCGAATTGACTGGCGATCTCGCCAAGGACACAACTCAATCATCAGCCACGACCGCGCAAATAAGTTTCTGGGCGCACCTCGACGACAGCTTTGATTGCCAGGCTGGCAACCTCTACGTCGATCAGACCGACCACATGACGAACGACGTCACCATCACCGCGGATCTTCTCGACGGCACCGACTCGCCGCTCGGCACAACCGAAGCCGACACGAGCGCGACACGGCTCGACATCGTTGCCGGATCACTCGCGAAAACGATCTACGCACGCAACGGAGTCGTAGGAACATATCCCACCGGCTCCCCGTTTTCGCCCGGCGACACCATCACCTATCGAATCAAATATCTCAACACAATCAGCGATATGGAAAACTTTTCTCTCAATGACTACCTCCCGCTCCCTGTAATGCTCAGCTCAGAACTGTCAACAGTCGAAGACACTCATCCTGTCGACGATCCTGGCTCGTATTCAAGTGCGGCGCCTCCCGCCGGCACCATTAAATGGGGACCTACCGATACGTTTGGATCCGACACGTTGTGGGGACGCGCGGGTTCACATCCGTTTCCAACGCTGAACACGATCGCCGCGAACAATAGTTTTGCGCTCGACTTCGGCACCTTCAATAGCAACACGAACGCGCCATCTGTGGTCGACATCCTGTATACCGTTACATTGACCGATTCGGTGTTCAGCCCGGGTCTTGCACTCACCAATTTGGTGCAAGCGAACTTCAACAACACATCTCTGGAAGCGAGCAATACGGACGCGACCGCAACTCTCCAGCTCTCCCAACCCAATCTGTCGATCACCAAAGGTGTAGTCGCTACAGACCAAGTCGACGACCAGCACCCGACGCCACCATCCTTCACACCAGCGGTCAGCAATGGTCCTTGGAGCACACCTGGCACGCTCGGGCCGAGATTTTCGGGCACCATAGATTCCGCCAACCTCAACATCAATTCAAACGCGAGCGGAATCGACGCTGGCGACATCGTGACGTTCGCAGTAGCGATTGAGAATACAGGTGTCAGCCGAAAAGGCGCCTTCGACGTGGTGGTCAACGACACACTGCCAACAGGGTTCCAGATACCCAGCGGTGGACTGAATCTCAACGTCTCAGATGGCACAGGGGCGACGATCGGTACAACAACGCACGGCGCTGGGTTTTTCGACGCGAACGGAGGGCTCGAACTGAACGACCCGGGACCAACGACGGCATCGCCAGACGACACCAACGCTGGCTCGCTCGACCCCTACGACCCCACAAACGGTCACAACATTGCCATCATTACCTACGACCTCGCGGTCGCTGGTTCCGTCGAGATTGGTTCCACGCTGCCAAATACAGCAACCATCACTCAGTATCACGGAACCGAAGGCGGCGGCACGGTCAACTACGCCGACATCCTGTCTCAATGCGGGACCCCTCCGTGTTACACGCACCCTTCCGACGCGGCCTCTGTGACGATCGCGAACCTCAGCGCCCAAAAAACAATCGTTGGCGGTGACAACACCCACACACTCGGTGAGACGTATCAGTATCAAGCGACAATTTCAGTCCCAGAAGGCACCACATCAGGACTCACAGTTGTCGACACGCTCGACAGTGGGCTCGCATTCGTGAGCCTGGATTCGATCAACGCTCCCAATCTCAGTACCAATGCGAGCGGAGGCTTTGCAGGCGCGCTCGCAACCCCGACGATCTCCACTGTGGGAAGTTCTCCCCTTGGTGACGGCCGGCGGGTGTCGATCGATCTCGGCGACGTGACCAACGCCGACAACGACAACACGAGCCTACAGACAATCACGATCACGTACACGGTTGTGGTGCTCAACACATCGATCAATCAGGCCGCGCAAACGCGCGGCAATTCGATCATTGTGAGTTCGTTCGCTTCGAACGCAACGGCAACAGCAACGAATATCACGGTCGTTGAACCAACGCTCACCATATCGAAGACTGCAACACCGATCACCGGCGATGCACACGACGCCGTGCAGTACGACATCCTCGTTACCAACCCAAGCACTGTGCCGGCGTACGACGTGGAGCTCTCCGATTCGCTTCCCATCTCGACGACGTTCGACGCCACGTTCGGCACCAGTGGATTCGATCTCAGCCATTGCAATGCGACTCCGACAAGTGGCCCAGCAGAAACCGGCGGCACCGTTTCAACCGCGTGGTCGACATTGGCTCCAGGCGAAACGTGCACCATCACGCTGCAGGCGATTGTCAATGCCGACGTGACGCCGAAAGGTGTTGTCGCCAACACAGCGAACCTCGACTGGACCAGCCTTCCCGGCACCGTGCAGGACGTCTCGGCTTACAACTCGCTGTCCGACGAACGGACGGGTTCGGGAGCGGTGAACGACTACGCCGCGATGAGCACCGCAAACCTCACGATTGCTCCAATTACGGCGCTGAAATCTGTGATCGCCACGTCGGAACCAACAACCTCAGCAGTCGGCAACCTCGTTTCGGTCGGAGAACAACTGACGTATGAAATCACGGTGACGATTCCAGAGGGGATCTCGCCAAACCTCACGGTCGTCGACTCCCTTCCACCCGCATTGGCGGTCGCCACTGATGTCAGCGGCATCGTCGTCACAGCAGATCCCGACATCGTGCTCGCGCATTCCACGGGCAATCCGGTGATCGCCGCAGTCGGCGGAACCAACGGCCGCAAACTGTCGTTCGATTTCGGTGACGTTGTGAACAATGCCAACAACGACGGCAACGCCGAAACAATCATCATCACCTACATCGCGGTTGTAGTCGATGCTGCCGGCGCCACCCGGGGCGTCACTGCACAGAACTCAGTCGTCATCACATGGGGTGGCAACCCTGGCGGCACGATCACGATTCACGCCCCAGCTCAAACCGTCGTAGAGCCAACGCTCAAGATCACCAGCTCCACTTCTGCGCCAGGACCATTCGCAGCCGGGAGCGCGTTCAGCTACCAATTCTCTGTCGCGCACACCGCGAGCAGCAATAGCGACGCGTTTGACGTGGCGTTCACCGACCAGCTCCCCAACGAGGTCAGTATCGCCGGCCCGATCGTGCAAACTGGAGGTCCCGTCTGCACCTTTGTCCATGACGGAAGCACCAACGGAGGAGTTGTATCTGGCACGTGCGCGCACTTCGCGACGACCGATCCGACCCTGACGTTCACCGTCCCCGTCATAGTCAATGTGAATGCTGCTTCGGGAGCGACCGTCAACAACACGTCCAATGTTGTCTGGACAAGCACCGCAAACAACCTCGACAGCACAGCAGGAGGCAACTCCGAAGGCCATGAACGTACGGATCTCGGTGGCATCGACGACTACAGCGCTTCGCACACGGTGTCGTTTGTCGTGCCGTCGATCGCACTCAACAAGTCGATGGTCGGCACGAGTGAAGCCGACACGACGGGAAATGAGGTCGCAATTGGAGAGGTCGTGACCTACCAGCTCCAACTCGACGTGCCCCAGGGACACACCGACGGCGTCGTCGTCGCCGACACGCTCGACCAAGGCCTTGCGTTCGTCGATGTCACCTCAATCACAAGCGACTCCAACGTTTCCTTGCACGGAGGTACCGCGGGCACTCCCCCAACTGGTTTCGTGACGACCATCTCCAACGTGGGCGCAGGACCAGTAAATCAAGGACGATCGCTCACAATCGTGCTCGGTGACATCACGAACACAGCACTCGATTCCAACCCAGAGTACGTGACGATCCAGTACCGTGCCGTGGTCCTGAACGCGAGCGTGAACGTGCGCGGTCACACGCTTGGCAACACTGCAACAGTCGACTGGAACGACAACCCGAGCGCGACACCCGAGGCCTCCGCCTCGACGCCCGCGCCCATGAGCGTGGTCGAATCATCACTCACAATCACCAAGTCTGCAATGCCAACCGCTGGCGACGCGGGCAATGCCGTGACCTTTACGATTCGCGTCGACCACACAGTTCTCTCTAATGCTGACGCGCACGATGTTGTGTTCACCGACACGATTCCGGCCGGCCTCACATTCGACGGCATCCCAACAGTGCTCAGTACGGGAGGAGCGAACAATGTAGGGGTCGGAAGTCCGACATTTTCAAGTGGCGTACTGACCGTACCAATCGGGACCATCGCCGAAAACGGCGCAAGCGATGAGTACAGCGAGTTTACGTTCACAACCACAATCGCGACATCCGCGGTCGCGGGAAGCACGATCACCAACTCCGGCAGTGCAACGTGGCAAAGCATCGACGCCGCGGTGCTCAGCGCGGCGACAGATCACAATCCAATCGGCGTCGAACGTACCGGCACGTCGGGTGATCCTGGTGACCTCAACCCGTACAGCGCGACGGCCACTGCATCGGTCACGATCGGAGCACCTGCAATCGCCAAGACCCTGACCGATCCCACACATACCACGCACGCGATCGGCGACCTATTGCAGTACGACGTGTCGTTGACCTTCCCGGAAGGCACCACCAACGGCGTGACGATCGACGACACACTCGATGCTGGTCTCGCGTTGGTGCGCATCGACAGCGTCACTCCTTCATCAAGTGCATTGACATCAAGCCTCGGCGCATTCTCGGATCCGTCGAACTTTGCGACGACCGTTGCCTCAGGAGGCGGGTCGTTCAATATGAACCTCGGAGACCTCACCAATACCGACACCACCGACAGCACTGCTGAAACGATTGTCGTGACGTATTCCGTCGTCATTCTCAACAGTCCAATGAATCAAGACGGGCAGCTTCGGGGGAATCAGGCCCACGCGACGTACGACCCAGGGAGCGGCGCTGTCGCTCTGGCGAACGTGTCGGCACCGAACATCACCGTCGTTGAACCAGACTTGTCGATGACAAAGGCGGCGACGCCTGCCACCGTCGACAGCGGTGACACGATTACCTACACAATTCATGTCGCGCACACCGCAGCCTCGACGAGCACTGCGTACGACGTCGCGTTCACCGACGCCCTCCCACAAGGGACTTCATTTGTTGCGGGCTCCGTAGTGCCAATCAGTGGTGTGGTGCCGAGTGCCGGAACGAGCACGGCCGGTACACTCACGATCTCAATCAGCGCCATCCCCCTCGGATCTCAGAGCACGTTCACATTCCAACTCCTGGTTGGCGCGAGTGCAACTGCAGGATCCACCATTCACAATGTCGGCAATACTGCGTGGACGAGTGTCGCCGGATCAGTTGATCCTGCAGCCGACAGCTTCAATGCTCTAGGAGTCGAACGCACAGGATCCATCAGCAACGCTGGCGGAAACTCCAACGACTACGTGACGAACGCCGCCGCGGATGTCGCAATGACACAGCCGACATTCAACAAAGTGCTGACGGACCCACTACACACCAGTGTCGCCGTTGGAGCAATCACGCAATACGACGTTCGGTTCACTGTTCCGGAGGGCACCACCACGCAACTTCATTTCGATGACACTCTCGACACCGGCCTCGCGTTCGTACGCGTCGATCAAGTGATCGCACCATCGGGCGTCACCACAAACTATGCAGGAGGTTTCGCGCAATCCATCGCAGACGCCGAAGCCGGAGTGAGCAATAGCGGGCGGACCATTTCGATGCTGCTCGGCGACATCACAAATACCAACTCGTCAAACACAACCCCAGAAGTTCTGACCGTTCGCTATTCAGTCATTGCTCTCGACGTCGCAACGAACCAGCGTGGTCACACCATGACCAACCACGCGACAGCCGACTACGACGACGGCACGGCCACCGCCACACTCGGTACGAGCATTGCGGCCGCGGTGGCCGTGGTCGAACCAACACTCGTCACTACGAAGAGCTCCGACAAGGCGACGGCCGACGCAGGCGATACGGTCACCTACACAGTCTCGATCAGCCATGCTGGCGGATCCGACGGCAACGGCTACAACGTCGCGTTTCGCGACCCACTGCCGGCGTTCAGCTCCTATGTGGCCGGATCGGCTGTGACGCTCGTTGGGAGCGCGCCCGAATCGGGTTTTTCGGAGTCGGGTGGAACACTGGCCGCAACGTGGGATGCAATCGCACTCGGTGAAACTCGTACCTTCACGTATCAGGCCACACTCGATAGCAACGTTCCTGCAGGCGCGAGCATGGTCAACGCAGCGAGCATCGATTGGGAGAGCGTGGCAAGCGTTCCCGCCGATAGCGCCGCGCACAACACCGCAGGCCACGCGCGCGATGGCAGCGATGGTCCAGGCGGAATACTCAACGACTACGCGACAACCGCCGCAGCAACGGTCGACGTCGTCACCCCGCCATCGACAAAGGGTCTGGCCACGACATCGATCGCAGGAACTGTCGGCAACGATGTCGTCGCAGGAGAAGTCGCCACGTACTACCTGCGCTTACAGCTACCCGAAGGCAACATCAGTTCGACGGTGGTCGACGACACGGTTCCAAACGGCATGTCATTCGTCGCGGGGTCGGTGGCGATGAGCACGAGCTCGGATCCGCTGCTCAGCGATGACTTCAACGGGACAATTGGCGTTCCGACGGTGTCGACAACCGGTCAGCTGCTGCAGCTGCAATGGGGCACGACCACGGTCGTCGGCGACAACATCCCCACCAATAACTACGTCATCGTTCGCTATCAAGCGCGAGTCGATGTCACGGTGAGCCCTGGCGACACGCTGACGAACGGCGCAACAATCGCGTTAGATGGCGGCGCAGCTCTGGCGATGGCGCCCGTCGATCTGCACGTCGTCGCACCCAACGTTTCGATTGCCAAGGAAGTTTCGAACGACGGCACGCATTGGTCGACAGCACTCGATACCGAACCAAATGCAGGGAGTCCGCAGCTCTATTACCGGATCGCAATCACGAACCTTGGGACTGCAGACGCATACGACGTGACGGTCGTCGACAACACACCTACGACTCCGGTCGCGCCGTTCATCAACTTGAGTGTCGACACGATTGCGGGGACGACGGTCGTCGATGGTGAGGTCGCGATCGACCCCGACCTTGAGTGGAACGTTGCGAGCATCGCAGCTGGAGCAACGACAACGCTGACATATCACACTGATTTGATCAACTCTTCGCACTTCAACGAAGGGGACGTATTGACGAATACCGTCAGCGCACCGTCGTACTGGGCGGCGCCCGCGGCAGACCGCGTCGATCCCGTCGCGTTCACCGAATACACGGCGGATCCGACCGCGACAAGCAGTGTCACCCTCCATTTCCCTCAGGTCACACTCACCAAGACGACTGGCCAATCCAACGGACTCGGCGCGTACATCGATCTTCCCAGCCTTGGCAACGCGCAACTCGGCCAGCCATTTCCTTGGCGCGTGACCGTCGCGAACGCTTCAACCTTCGCCGCGGCTCACAACGTCAACATCCAAGATGTCTTACCTCCCGGCTGGACGTTCGTCGCCGGTTCCGCAACCTTCTCGGCTGGGAGCGCCTCGCAGCCGACGGTGACGGGGGCACCTCAGACGCTCGATTGGATTGTCGACGGAACTGGTCACGAGATCGTCGTTCCCGCAGGAGGCTCATTAACAATCGCCTTCGATGCGATCCCTTCTCTCGACGCCAAGGCGCAAGCAGATCCCCATGTGAACACGGCCTCCGTCACGTTGACGGATAGCTCAGGCGCGCCCGCGAACCACTCCGCGAGTTACAACCCACCGAGCGATAGCGCAGCCGCGCACCTTCAGTTGCCCGATCTGCACATCGCCAAGACGCCGGACGGCGATCATGTCGCCCCGAATGCAATCGCCCAATGGACGATCAAGATCTCAAACCGAGGCGACGCGTCCGCACACCACGTCATCGTGACAGACTCACTTCCGCCGGAGGTGACGCTCGACGTGGCGCACACTGCGCCCACGCCGATCTCGGTCACAACGGACAGCGGTCATCAGACAATCGTGTGGAACCTAGGAACGATTGCGTCGCACGGTGTGAGCACACCACCCCATACCCGTTTGATCGTGGTCGGCGTACACGTGCATCCCGAAAGTACTGGCAACCTCGACAACATCTCGGAAGTTCGCTCCGACGAATACGACCCGCACGGCCCACCTGCCGGGAGCGATCCGGGCCAGCTCGTCGTCGACCCCGACGCCCCATCATTCGCGTCGCACTCCACCAAAAGCGCAACGCCGCCAAGCATGTCGTCGGTCACAGCAGCGAGCACGATCGGCTACCAGCTGAGCTACGAAAATGACGGCCCAGGTGACGCGACTGGAGTCACCGTGACGGATCTCCTACCCGCGCAAGTTGATTTCGTTGCACATTCGGCTACCCCGGCATCTCTCAACACTCACGCAGTTGAATTTTGTGTCACCTGCGATGGCAGCGATTGGACCCCGTCAGAAATGACTGGAGTTCGCGGTGTTCGCTGGCACGTAGGAGCAGTTGCTGCGCAGGCTCCGCTTGCGATCGTATCGTTCAACGCAACTGTGCAGTCTGGAATCGACGCCGGGACACGCATTGTGAACGCCGGGTCACTGACTTCCGATCAAACACCCGACGGAATCACCCTCGGTCCGGTCGAGCACACGTTGGCTGGGGATCCACATCTTGTCCTCCTCAAAGGAGTCGATCGCAACGCGATCAACCTCGACACCGAAACGAATCACATCGCCTATTCCGTCGCGGCGTCGAACGCCGGTGGCGTCACCGCCCACAACACCCAGATTGTGGATCATGTGCCGTACGGAACAACGTTGACAACATTGACAAATGGCGGGTACACAGTCGATTGTTCGAGCAATGCCGGGGCGGGTTGGGGCACTTGCCCGAGCGACCTGTCGATTGCAAACGCGATTCGTTGGACAATTGGCAACCTCGCAACGGCAAGTACGAGCAGCGCCGTTGGATTTGCAGTTGCAATACAGCTACCGGCAGTCAACGGCGCGTCCATCGAGAATCGTGCTCAGGCCACAAGCGACGAGACGGGCAACGTCGATTCGAATCAGGTACAGACCATCGTGACCGCGCATCCGCAATTGAGCATCGACAAATCGGTCAGCCCAACCGGCACGTCGAAGCCTGGGACAACGCTGCGATACTCCCTGACGTACGGAAACCATGGAACCGCTGATGCGATCAACGTCATGGTGGCCGATCCGATTCCGAGCCACACCACATTCGTGGCGGGCTCAGCGACCGGCTCGCCGACATATGTCGTCGCGGGAATCGAACGGACCAGCGTGCCGACGGACCTATCCTCGATCGACGCGCTGCGATGGCACAACACAACGTTGCCTCGCGGTGCTTCGCGGACCGAGAGTTTCCGGGTCAAGCTCGACCCGGCAATCAACGACAACACCAACATCTTGAACAACGCGACAGTCTCGGGCGACAACGGAACATCGCGCTCCGACAGCGCGAACATCACCGTCGATTCCGCACCGCGCCTCGAGCTCCAGAAACTCGCGGCCACAAATGTGGTGGCGATCGGTGATGCGGTGACGTACACACTGACCGTGAGCAATATTGGCAACGCAACTGCTCAGCACGTCGAGCTTGATGATCCACTGCCATCAGGCCTGCACTTCGTCGCCGCGAGCAGCGCCGCGACCCTGAACGCAGGCACAGTCACATGGCCGATCTTCGATCTCGACTCCGGGCATACGCGTGTCTTCACCTTGACAACCAAAGTTGCATCGACGGGTTCATTCACCAACGTCGCGACAGCGCACAACGTGCTGCCAGCTGGCGGCGGCAACGGTCAGGTCCTCGCCCGATCGGCTGCGACCATCGAAAGCCAACCAGGCAACGGCTTGGCGTTCAGCGGCAGCAACAGCGCAATGCTCGTATTGTTAGCGCTCGCTGGCGTGTTGTTCGGAGCATGGCTCGTGCTGGTCGCTCGACAGCCACGGTTGTTGGGGGCTGGTCGCTGACCGGGCTCAGGGAACGATGTCGGCTGGTGCTGGCTCGTAGAGCAGCGCTCGTTCGTTTTCATCGAGGAACGAATCGTTCAAGAAATCGAACCGTTGCATCGCTTTACGATGCGTTCTCCATTGCCAGGCCAGGTATGTCGCGGTTCCGCCGGCGAGTAACACGTTGACCCAGAGGGTGGCGAGATGTCCCTGGCGACCGAGCGGATGCACCAGTGGATTGACAAGCGATCCCACGACAGTAAATCCTGCGAGCATCCACGCGTGATGCCGGCCGCGGCCAGCGGCGACAAGCACGATGAGGAATGGGATTGCCCATACCAGATACTGCTCGTTGACGATTTTCGAAAACACCACGAATGCGCAGAACGCC
>JBBRPC010000020.1:0-29468 GCA_038228615.1 Acidimicrobiia bacterium
CGCCTTCGGTGATCATGATGATTTGTTTTTGACCGTGCTGCTTATTGAGCAACGAACGCGCCAACATCATGGCGTGTTGCATGTTGGTTCCCCATTCGAAGTCCCAGGTGACCTCGGGCAGTTTGTTCGCAGGAACCTCGCGGGCGACCCGGCCGAAACTGACGAGGCCCAAGTAGTCGCGAGGAAACTGGCTACTGATCAGCGAATGCAACGCCATCGCGACCTTCTTGGCCGCAAGAAAACGGCCGCGCATTTCCATTGACATACTGACGTCGAGCAAGAGCACGGTCGCCGAACGAGTCACGAGTTCGGTGCGTTCGACCTCAAAGTCTTCGGGACGGAGTTGCACAGGCGTTCCCGAACCTTGGCGATATACCGCGTTGCGCAACGTTCGGCCGACATCGAGGTGAAACGGGTCTCCGAACTCGTACTGCTTCGTTTCGTCGGCGCGTTCGTGTCCGGCGCCGCTGCTCTCGATTTGGTGTTTGCCCTGCCGGTCTTGCAAGAGACGCTTGAACAGATCACCAAGCGCGTTCTGTCCAATCTTGCGAATTGCCTTCGGGGTGAGTTCGTAGCGCCCTTCACGTTGTTCGATCAGACCAGCCTCTTCAAGCTGTTTCGCCAACTTCTGGAGTTCGGCGAGTGACGACGCGGCGTCGTCGCCTAAGAGATCGCGAAGTTGATCGGGATCGATTTCAGCCAGCTTTCCCGGCTCGTTGGCATTGCGCATCATCTGTTCGAGCGTGTCGAGATCGTTGATCTGGTCGAGCATTCCTGTCATGCCATTGAGCGGAACCGGCTCGTCGCCTTGGAATCCCATCCCCTGTCCCCAACCCATTTGCGGGAATGCATTCTGGAGGTTTCGTGACAGTTCATCGACCTGCCATTTGAGGTCTATATCGTCGAGCAGCGTGTTCGACAATTCCATGAGTTGCGCACGTTGTTCTGGCGACATCGAATTCAGCAGCCTTTGCATCGCGGCCATCGATGCCGCCATCTGCTGGAGCAACTCATCGAGACTTTGTGGGTTACCAGGAAACATGTCGCCGTAGCGTTCCATGAAGCCATCAAAATCAGGCTCGTTGCCAGCTTCGCGATCACGCAACATCTGGTTGAGGTCGGCCATCATGTCTTTCGTACGTTGCAATTCCTCAGGGCTCATTTCGCTGAGGCCCTTCGACATTTGATTGAACATGTTGTCGAGAAGTTGTTTCTTGAGGTCTTCCATCAACGCTTCGAAGCGATCGCGAGCGTCGTCGTCCATCCAGTCGTATTCCTGCAATTCCGACACGCGACCGGCAAGATCTGGTGGAATTTGATCCAGCTGTTCACGACGTTGACGGGCGAGATCATTGACAAGGTCTTCACGCCGCTGATCGCCCGACTCGCGTGCCTCCGCGCGGCGCCGCTCGATGCCTTCACGTTCGGCATCGAGGATCTCATCGAGTTGCCTGGCGACATCTTCAAAGATGCCGCCAGGGTCGTGACGGTCGAGCATCTCTTGGCGCCGCTCGCGCAGTTGCTGCATCATTTCGCGCAGTCCCTGCACATCTCGACCGGCGCGATCCTGGAAACCCTGCTGCATCATGCGTCGCATCGCCGCATTGAGATCGCCGTGATACAACAGATCATCGGTCATCTCAGACAGCAACGCATCGGCATCGAGGTCGAAACCGACCTGGGAGCCGTCCCAACGCGAGTACCGAAACCGAGCCATTCGCGCAGGGTAGCCCGACGTAGATCACTAGCGTGCGGCGATGTTTCCTGATTCGTTTTTGTGGGGCACCGCGGCATCAGCGACGCAGTGCGAAGGCGCTGCCCCACAGTCCGATTGGTGGGCATGGGAACGGGCGGGTCACGCTCCCCCATCGGGCGACGGCAACGGATTCGCCACGCGCTTCAGTGACGACTTCGCCTTATACGCCGCGCACGGATTACGCCAGCACCGGCTCTCGATCGACTGGTCGCGGATC
The DNA here is from genome assembly GCA_038228615.1 of Acidimicrobiia bacterium. Lineage (GTDB taxonomy): Bacteria > Actinomycetota > Acidimicrobiia > IMCC26256 > PALSA-610 > F1-120-MAGs023. Next base: position 1,974 of record JBBRPC010000020.1, read on the forward strand.
GAGCCAGAGATGGGACGTCGCGACTCGCGGGCCATCGATCACTACCGAGAAGTTTTGAGCGCCGCGCGAGACGCAGGGGTTGCGCCGTGGGTATGCCTGCACCACTTCACAATTCCGGGCTGGTTCAGCGACGAACACGGTTTCATCGACGACAAAGCTCGTGGCTACTACTGGCCGCGGTACGTCGCATTTTGCGCGGAAACCTTCGGAGACCTCGTCGCAGGTTGGAAGCCCATCAACGAGCCGTTTGCCTATGCAGCAGCCGCGTACCTCACCGGGGAGTACCCACCGGGCGTCGCTGACGTTGGCAAGTTCCTCGACGCCTACCGAGGCATGCTGCTCGCGCAACGAGACGCTTGGCGGGAACTACGCGGCAGTGCGGCTCCTGTCGCGACGGTGCACAACCTGTCGCCGCTGTTTTCTGTCGATGACTCTGTTCCGGCCGAGCGCAACACACGCACGATCGATGAACTGATGTGGAACGTTTGGATCCGAGCAGATCGCGACGGGGTCTTGGCGATACCGGGACGCTCCGACGTTGAGGTACCCGACCTGCGAGAGGCATGTGACCTCGTTGGATTTTCGTACTACTCGGCCAACGCAGTCGATCGCGACCTCACGTTTCAGCCTTACCCGCGCAGCGAACGCGTCGGGCCGTTGGGTTACGCGCCGTGGGCAGAGGGCCTCGGGATCGTGTTGCATCGGCTCGCGGAGGAGCTACCGGGACGACCACTGCTTGTCAGTGAACTCGGTCTCGGAACGCCAAGCACAAACGACGATGATGCATGGCGCGAAAGCTATTTGCGCGAATCTCTCGGCTACGTTGAAGCAGCGTTGCACGACGGAATCGACGTTCGCGGCGTATTTTTTTGGACCGGTGTCGACAACTACGAATGGACACACGGCTACGACGCGCGTTTCGGCCTGTTCAACCGCGATCGCGAGCCGCGAGGATCAGCAACTGCCATCGCCGAAATCATCTCGGCGTCGCAACACGGTGGTGCGTAGTAACAAAACGCCTATTTAGCCACGGCCGCGGTAGGTCGCGCGACCGCGCACCTCGTCTTTGTTGAGACGTTTGGTGAGGTGCATACCTTCCAACACGAACTCGACAGCACTCGCGACGGCGGCGGGCTCGTCGCCAACACCCAGATCCGTGAGAATCGGCGCGAGTCCGAGTTGTTCCATCGACGTCACATAGTCGTCGGTTGGAATGTCTTCGCCCGTGTTCACCATGTAGCCGCCCTCGAATCCGGCTACAACCGCGCCCAAATGTTCGGGTTTCACACGAGCGCGAAAAACTTCGAGAATCGCGGATTTCACAATTCGGTCGAGCACATACTCCTCACGCCCATCCTCCATGGTTTCGATTTCGACTTTGCCTGCCGTAGAGGCAACTATCGCATCAAGGTCGCTGATCCGAGGCGCGACGACGTGTTCGCCAGCGATCAGCGCGCGCCGGGTTGCGTTGGCCACCAAGGTTTCGTAGTTGGTAATCGACATACGAGCCGAGACACCAGACCGCTGGTTCACATGTGGAGAACGGCGGGCCTGCTGCGAGATTTCGGCGATGAGTTCGCCCATAAAGTCGGGCACGATCACTGTGACGCCATCGGCAGCCATGGGACGTGCTTCTTGGGCAACGATCGCGACCTCAATCGACGTTTCGAGAGGGTAATGCGTTCGAATCTGTGCCCCAAAACGGTCTTTGAGCGGAGTAATAATGCGACCGCGGTTCGTATAGTCCTCAGGGTTGGCAGATGCGAACAACACGATATCGAGTGGCAATTGGATCTTGTAGCCACGAATCTGCACATCGCGCTCTTCGAGCACATTCAACAGACCGACTTGAATGCGTTCTGCGAGATCGGGGAGTTCGTTGATTGCAAATATCCCCCGGTTTGTGCGCGGCACCATGCCGTAGTGCAACGTGAGTTCGTCGGAGAGGTAGCGGCCCTCAGCGACCTTGATCGGATCGACTTCGCCAATGAGGTCGGCGATTGATGTATCAGGGGTAGCCAGTTTCTCGCCATAGCGCTTGCTGCGGTGCACCCACTCGATGGGTGTCTCATCTCCGCGATCGGCGATGAGATGGCGCGCGTGTGCCGAACTCGGGTGATACGGATCGTCGTTGATCTCGCTTCCAGCAACAACTGGCATCCACTCGTCGAGCAAATTCACGAGCGACCGAATCGTGCGGGTCTTAGCTTGACCGCGCTCGCCGAGGAAGATGACATCATGACCAGCGAGCACAGCATTCGCGAGTTGTGGCAACACCGTTTCTTCGTAACCAAGGACGCCATCGACAAGCGGGACACCCTTCGACAGCGCATCAATCGCGTGTTCGCGTAACTCATCCTTGACCGGACGCGACACCCAGCCGCTCGCCCGCAATTCTCCCAGCGTTGCCGGTCGACTCATGATCTGTTCCCTCCGCAGTTCGGTCGCTGGAGTGTACGGCCCCGTGTCGACGGCCCCGCTACTACGAACGGCTCGCTGCCAGTCGCGACAGAAGATTCGTCAGGATCCGAGCGGTCGCGCCCCACACTGTCTCCCCCATGAGTTCGTAGAAGTGGATGGTGAGCTCGCCTCGGCCAGACCGCAGCGGCCATATCTCACTTCGGTGCGTCTGCGGCGCAAACAGTTCGCTCAGCGCGACGTCGAATATCTTGGCGACCTCTCGAGGGTGCGCGACCAAGACTGGCGGTCGGTCAAGTAATCCAACAAATGGCGTAATCACAAACTGCGACGCGACCGTACTCAAGGATTCAAGTTGGGCGACCAGTTCGACGGCATCAGGGTCGAGCGATACTTCTTCGAACGCTTCCCGCAACGCAGTGCTGCTGAGCGACGCGTCGATGGCAGGCTCGCGCTTGCCCCCTGGGAACGCAATCTCACCTTGATGTGACGGCATCGTCTCCGGACGTTTCGTCAGCACAACTCGCGCCTCACCGTCGCGTTCAAACAGCGCGATCAACACGGCAGCTTCTCGGGCCGCGTTGGTGGTTGCGCGTGACCAATCGGGATATCCGCCAGACGGGACATCCGCTGGTCCAACCCGCGGCGTCGCCATCAAGATCCTTCGTATGCTCGCGAGGTCGAAACGCAACTCAGCCGGATCAAGGTGGGCCCACGGCGGCGGCGGGCCAGCAGTCGCATCGTTCGGTCTCGGGATCTGCTGTCGGCCGCCCCGCTGTGACATCCTCGGAGGCTACAAACGGTCCACACCTCGCATCGAGTGCTGCCGAGCGGTCATACTTTGCATTCGCGCGTTGGCCAGCAAACAAGGAGCCTCAATGGACTGGAACTTTGCAACCGTCTTTGAGTCAGTCGCCGATGCGGTTCCCGCCCAGCCTGCGCTCATTCAAGGAAACCGCACGGTGAGCTGGTCGGAGTTTGATGATCGTTCGGCGCGCCTCGCCGCAGCATTCGTGGCTTCGGGTCTCGGTCACGGTTCCAAGATTGCGTCGTACTGCTACAACTCCAACGAATACGTCGAGGGCCTGTTCGCAACGTTCAAGATGCGAGGGATACCCGTCAACGTCAACTACCGATATCTTGAAGATGAGTTGCTCTATCTGCTGGAAAATTCTGACGCAGAAGCACTGCTGTTTCATTCCAGCCTCGCCGACCGGGTCGCCAAAGTTGTCGATCGCGCACCGTTGTTGAAACTCCTCATACAGATCGACGACAGCGACGCACCTCTCATCGAAGGTGCGCGGTCGTACGCAGCATTGATCGCCGAACATCAACCAATGCCGCGCATCGATCGCAGCGGCGACGACATGTTGTTCCTGTATACCGGTGGTACAACCGGTATGCCGAAAGGTGTGATGTGGCGCAATGAAGACCTCTTCGGGGTACTCGCCGAATCCTTTTATCCGCTGTTCGGCCAAGTGATGCCCGAGGCGTCGAGCGGCGCTGGCGCTATCGCAGCAGCAGTCGTTGCAGCCGGTAAGGCACCGGTGCACCTCCCTGCATCGCCATTGATGCACGGAACGGGCATGTTCACGTCGTTTCAATCGATGATGGGCGGCGGCGCCATCGTCACCCTCGAGGGTCGCACCTTTGATCCCCATGAATTGTGGCGCGCTGTCGAACACAACCACGTCACCCAAATGGCGATCGTCGGCGACGCGTTCGCGAAACCGATGTTGAAGGCAATCAACGACGCCGAAGCCAAAGGCGTCGTCTATAACACTGATTCGCTCGGCTTACTGATTTCATCCGGAGTGATGTTCAGCGCCGAGGTCAAAAGCGAATTACTGAACAAAGTGCAGTGCTTCTGTCTCGATAGCCTCGGTTCAAGCGAAGCGGTGGGAATGGCGGCATCGATGAGCGGCCCAGGCGTCGACCAAGCGACCGCCACGTTTTCCGTTGGAGCGTCCGCAAAGGTGTTCACCGACGACGGCCGCGAGGTTGCTCCTGGCTCCGACGAAGTAGGAATGGTCGCCGTTGGTGGCTTCATTCCCGCTGGCTACTACAAAGACGAATCGAAGTCTGCCGGAACGTTCAAGACCATCCAGGGACAACGCTGGTCGATCCCGGGCGACTATGCGAAAGTCGAGGCCGACGGCACAATCACGCTCCTCGGTCGCGGTAGCAACTGCATCAATACCGGTGGCGAAAAGGTGTATCCGGAAGAGGTAGAGGAAGCTGTCAAATTGTACCCAGGTGTCGCGGATTGTCTTGTCGTTGGCGTCCCCGACGAACGATTCGGAGAGGCGATCACAGCAGTCGTGACGCTTGCGTCGGCGTCGACTGCGACCGGCGACGAGATCGTTGCTTCACTCAGTGCATTGTCGCGATACAAGCATCCGCGACGTTGGGTCTTCACCGACGAGATCTTGCGAGCACCAAACGGCAAGGCCGACTACAAAGCAGCGAAGGCGCTCGCGGTCACAACCGCTCTGAACGAGTCCTCCACCTCCCCATGAGAACAGGGCCATGAGAACATCGCCGACGACACCAACGCGTTAAATGTTGAAATTGCCAGTCGCGTCGGTGGTTCCAGCGCCACTCGTTGTGCCGCCGACTCCCGTCGGCGCAGTCGCCGTCACCCCGACGCCTGAGATACCGATATCTCCAGCCGATCGTGTGCCATTGCCGTCGACATCGGTATAAATCGAACCAGAAACAGCGGGGCCACGCAGCGACAAGTTGTAACTCGTCGCTCTGGCACCCGTCGTGAGCACGATGCCAGTGACAGTCCTGGCCGCAACAACACCACCTGCAGTTCCCGCTATCGGGACCACGGCACCAGCGCCGGCGCCAACGGCAATCGCGTATGTTCCGGCTCGCAGTCCGACAAATTGATAACTGCCATCGGCCAGCGACACGCCGCTGCGCGACACCTGCTGGCCGTGATCGTCGGTACCCGTCAAAGTCACGGGTACGTTCGCGACGCCGATTTCGTTGTGATCAACGACGTTGTTCGCGTTCATGTCGTTCCACGCAGTTCCACTCAACGAAGCCGCGAAATAACCGAAATCGACATCGAGGCGTGGTTGCCCAACTCCGAGCGATACGGCGGCGATCCCGTCGGGATTCCCGTCGGAACCTCCCACCGTGTGGTTATCGAAGTCGTAACTCGGTGAATACGCGGGATAGCGATCGGCAAGCCCGTCCGACCCGTTCGCTGCGACGACGCGCACTGTGTACGACCCCGAAGACAGCGACGTGAATACATAGTTGCCGAGTGAGTCGGTCAGCGTGGTCGCGATCACCGTCGCTCCTGCGTTCAACAGATCGACGCGAACGCCCGACAACCGGCCAGTCTCACTCGGGTTGATGATGCCATCGCCGTTGGTGTCGTCCCACAATGTGTCGCCGATGCGCGAATCCACAACCACCATCGAGACATCCGTCGCCGTGGCAGTAAGCGCCGCGGTTGAAGATCGTTCTGTTGCGCGCATCGTGTAGGAGTCACCAGCGCTATTCCCAGCAGTATCGAACCGGAGCGTGAACGACCTCGTCGCGCCACCGTTCGCCAACGTGTCGGAAATCACCCTCACTGCAGTAACACCTGCCATCGATGCAGGACACAAGTTGGTGTTCACAAACTCAGTGGCAAGACACCACTTCGTCGCGCCTCCGAGGAGATTCGTCGGATCGGCCGGATCATTGGCGATCGCGCTCGCCGATCGCGACGTGTAATAGAACGTCGTTCCAGACAGCCCTGAGGCAGGGCCGTTCGACGTCGGCAGACCGTTGGGTGTGTTCGACAGCGTCGCAGAGGTGCTCACGCCTTGCAACGAAATCGATCCACCGAACACGCTCGGGGGAGTGCGGTTGTCTGATGCGTACGGCAGCACCATGACAACATCGGAATCCGGGACAACGTTGGTGTCAAAATTCTTGAGTGTCACGGTGTACGCGACACGCGTGCCCGTTCCATTGTCGTCTTCGCCTGGCTCGATTGTTTGAGATCCAACAGCGCCTGACACCGCAAGAGTCAATGAATTATTGATCGTGATGGGCTGGCGAGCCAGCCGATAATTGAACGCGTTCGTATCGCACTGGATCGTAGGTATCGCGAGGCTCTCCGCCGGGCCGTTCGCCGTCGCTGGAACCGATCGGTTGGTGCGCGCAGCCAACGAGGTACAGGCTGGCATGGTGTCGTTGCTCGTGCTGTCGGAATTCATGGATTCGCTCAACGTCTGCATCACGGCAAGTGTGCCCGATGCGGTGAGCGCGTTGGTCTGGGTTCGAAACGTGATGGAGGTGACAACACCAGCATTCGTCGGAACAATCGAACCGAGATCCCACACCAGCGTCGTGGTGCCATCATTGTTTGCGACAATCGCGGCCGGGCTAATCGCCGCACCGCAGCTCGTTGGGATGTACGCCGCTGCGACGCGACATCCACTTCCTGGAACATATGTCAAACCATTCGGGACCACCGTCACTGCTCGTAACGGCATCGCTGTCGGCGGCGGACTCGTCGGCAAGCTCGCAGTGAGCGCAAATGACGTGTAGTCGCCGCGCCACCACACATCTTGTCCTGCGATGACTGTCGAGGTGCCGTTCAACGCTGTCGGCGAGCTCCACAACGAGTACACGCGTGCCCGCGTATCGACACCTGCCAACGTCAACCGGTCGCCATCGGCTCCGCCGTCGGTACCGGGGTCGTAGTTGCCAACGGACCAGCCGTTGAGATATCCAGATCCCGACTTCGTCGCAAGGTTCGAATCTGTAAACGCCGCGTTCGTTCCGAGAGGAGTGCCGAATGGAATCGCGGTCGCAGCGAGCCCGTTGGTCGCTGTCGGGCCATACGTGGAGCGAGCCACGAGCCGGATCGTGAGATCGACATAGCTGTCGGGAGTCAACGGTCCCAACAGGCTGGCCCTCACTTTGTTCACCACATCCAAGGGACGAATCCCACTCCCAGCTCCGTAGGTCGCATCGATCCAGGTTTGGATTGCGGGATCGTTCGGATCGGTGAACCAGCCGATCGGTGAGTCCTGATCGCGACATGCCGTGTTGCGCATCGCGAGTTCTGCCGGACTCGTCGGCGGCGGCGTGTACGGGTCGAATTCCCCAACACCAAACTCCACCACATACCACGCCGGATCGGCTCCAATATCGTGCGGCGTTCCGCTATTGAACGGCGCGGTGCGGTTCCATGTCGATTTTGGGTGCCAGACGTTCGGCGTAACTCCTGACGTGTTCACGACGGAGTACGTGTTCGCTGCGAACGGAATATTTCCTTGCAGCGCCCCAGTCGGTCGGTTCGTATCCCCGAAGTCCACGAGCTGTTGCGTTCGGTTGTCCCACTTGTTGCACAGTGATGGAGCGTTATTTGATGTACTTCCGTTGTTACCGAGGCTCACCGAGTCCAGATACGTCGCGCCCGGAATCACCTGCAGATAGCTGTCGCTGTCGCCGTGTCCGTAGTTCAGCGCACTCGTTCCGCCCGCGGTCTCACCAAACAGCGTGCCGGTGGTGGCACCCGTTCGGACATCCTGATCGGACAACATCATCGATTTGCTCACCGACGACGCCGACTGTTGCGTGACGAATCCGTACTGAGTTTCTTGTGTCGTCGGCAGGCGGCGAACGCTCATCGAACGCTCTGTGCCACGAACGGTTCCACGCGCTGGTGAAGCTTGATCAAAATTCGTTACGCTTGCGATGAGCGACGTAGGGGTCTTGGGGATCGCGTCGTTCGGTAGCCAAATCGCGATCCAGCCAGCCCACACGGTGCGACGCTGGCGCAGGCTGTAATCGATGCCAAACACATCGACGTGGACGGAATTCCCTGCGCCACCGGCTTGGCTGCATTGCACCGCGGCGGTTGCCCTGTCTGCGCCCGATGTCGTGAACGACCAATCGTTGGGTGTGACCGCCCCGTTCGAAACGTTTGATCTTGCACCACTTGATCCACAACCGTTTCCGGAACGACCCCAGTCGTAGAGCTCCGCGCGGCTGGCCAGCGATCCAGGAGATCCGTCGTGTGCCGGTACCGATCCAAATTGCGACAAGTCGATGTCGAAACTCAAAGGGTGTCCCGTCGGCGCGGTACCTACACCCGACCAGCTGCTGGACGCGAGCGCCGCGAGACCCTTGGTCACCGGAATCGCGACCGTTACCGCAACGACACGGCCCACACGCCGCGAGCGACCGTAGGCAGGAAATTTCTGCTGCATCGCGCCGCCATCGACCTTGAGGTTGAGCCGCTGCGAGGCCGAACTCCAGAAGGTTTGCGGCGCACTCAACCGGTCGACAAAACCTGCCGCTCGCGTCGTCGCCGAACTGATCGCCGCGACAACATCGATTCGCTGACCGTCGCTTGCATAGCCACTTATTTGGATCGTCGCGCGAAGGCTCCCAAGAGCACCTGCAACACGAGGCCCTACGTTGCACGTCAGCGTGCGTCCACCATTCGTGACTGACGACAGCGGCGCGATCACGGGCGTTCCGGCCGACGCGGTGTAACACCCGGCAGGCACGGCCAGCCAGACCGCAGCGGGCTGTCCATCAATCCCCAATGGAAGGGTCGAACGCACCACCACATTGGGGTCGGCATTCACACCATTGATCATGTAGCTGCGCGATGGAACACGCTCCAACGCCCAATTGATTCGTACGTTGATTGTGTCGCCTGTTCGAACGATGCGGTCGAGTTTGGGATCGCCGCTGTGATCCATGCCAGGACAATGCGAAGTCCGTGTGAAGTTCGCCGAACGCGGCACAACATCGAACCTACCGACCTGTAGCGACACACCACAGCTGGCTGGAGGATCGAACGGCGCCGTTCCAGACGACAGCGGAGTGACAACAATTGCGAGCGACGACACAACCGCACCCGACGCAGGTTCGATCAGTTGCATCGGAAGGGTCGACGACAGCAAGGCCAGCAAAACTCCGAGAGAGATACGGCGATGCAAGGATTGGGAGCGAACGCGGTTCATGGGACCGTCAGCTCCGCAACGATCGGCGTTGACGCAACGGGCAATGAACTGAACGACACGGTCGTCGGCAACGTTGCTCCGGCAGGCGTATAGCTCGCAGAAAGATCGTAGTTTCCAGGGAGCAGCTGCTCGAGTGCCACACCATTGGCAGCTGAGACAACGGTCGCCACGATGCTGGTCGAACCATGAATTCGCGCGACCACCGTCGCACCCACGACAGCTGATCCCGCGGCCGTGTGAAGTTTCACCGAGACTCGCGTCATTCGAAATGTCACCGTTGTTGCTGCGGCAATAGTTACGGCGCTACGAGTATCCGTACTCGTGTTCCACACCGCTTGTGCGTCGTAGTCGCCTGGCAATACCTGCACCGTGAAGCCACCGCCTCCCGGCGCAGTAGTGCCGATCGGTTGCCACGCGTTGGCGCCGCTATGTCGAACGCTCATCGCCGCGTTTGCAACACCGACACCGTTCACATCAAGTAGTTGTGTCGTCAGCGCGACCGTCGGGAGCACCATCAGTGTCCCCGACTGCACCGCTATTCCTTGCAGTTGATTCGTCGCCCCATAGAGCGTGGCCTCGATGTCGTATGTTCCTTCCGCCAGAGGAGCGTTCACGGTTCCGGCGGCGCCAGTGGTGCCCATCACAGACCATGCCCCGCCGCCTTGGCGATAGGTAATCGTTGCACCGGCCACAGGAGTCCCATCACTCGCCGCGACAAGCACGGTGAATCCATTCTGTTTGGTGAAGGTCGTTCCAGCGACAACGCCGGCATCGCCAGTACCGCTATTCACACACTTATTCAGCTCAGTCAACGTGAAATTCAGACCGGCAACTTGTACGTCGTGCAGAGTGCTCACCGCGGGAATGAGCCCCGACGCAAGCAACTCGGCCTGTGTGCCGTAACGACCGTTCGATACGTAAAACGACGACTCTCCGTTGCGCAACATCTTCGCATCGGCAAGGCAGCTGCTGGTGTTTCCGAAATTTCCCACGCCGAACACGACAACGGCACTGAGAATGCCCATGATCGAAATGGTGATGAGCAGCTCCATCAGCGTGAAGCCTCCTTCACTGCCAACGCGAGAGGTCATAGCGCCGCGCTCCACTCGACAATGGTGACCGCTGTTCCAGCCGATGCCCCACCATTGTCGTTGAACAACACGCGCGCGCGAACTATGAGGTTCGTGCCAATTGTTCCAGTAAGTTCGACCACTCGATTCGCGCGCGATCCCGAACCTCCGCCGAGCGTTGCGCCGCTGCCCGGAGCAGGAACGCACGCGGCGACGGCCGAACGGCCGTCACCAACCGGAAGCGTCAGACCTCCGCACGCAGGACCAGCGCGACCCCAAGCCGCGTCACCACGCATTGCTTCAATCAGCGTGCGTACTGAACCCTCGGCTGCATATATCCCGCTGCGAAATCGTGTCTGTCCAGTCGACTGCCCGAACGAAGACGCAGCGAAATCGAGAGAAGCAGCGATCATGAACGCTACCGAGGTCGTGAACATCAACGCGAGGATGAGCGACGCGCCGCGTTCGCTCCGTGCGTGACGACTCGTCCGCTCCTGCTTCGCGCCGCGTCTCACGACGATCTCCGATAACCAGTGAACGAGAACGTCGCCGTATTCGCTGCAGTTCCAACGATCGTGATCGACGTGGGCGACGCACAACTTGGTGAACATGAAATGCTCGGCGCACTTGCAATTTCGGCAACACGTTGATATCCGACCATCGCGGTCCCGGCGCATCGACGCCGCACGAGAGCCAGCGAACCGTCGACCGTCTCCGAATACCACGACGCTGAATATGGGGTGCCAGCATCGTTCCAGTGCATCGTCGCGATCGCAGTAGTCGAACTCCCACAGCCATGCGAGTCGCTCAGCGTCGCCGATTGTGCCGTTTGCGCGTCGGTGATGAAAAGCGCAGAAACGGCGCGAATCGAGCCGTCGTCGCTGAGACGTTTATCGACATCGGCTCCGTGCTGCGCAAACATGATCGCCGCGCTTGTGAGAGGCGCGGTGATTACCGACAGCATGCTGATTCCGATGATGAGCTCAATCAACGTCATGCCTGCACTCGATCGCGACGCGCCGAGCCGTGATCGATGCGTTGTTCGCATGCAACGGAAGCGCCGTTTGGCGGCGAAGATCATGGTTGACGTTTCACGATCGTGACCCGGCGATCGAGCGATGCATCGCCTGCCGCGACCAACACGACCAACCGTTGCACGCCTCGATCTGGCGTTGGGCACGTCGAGGTGAAGGTTGCCGGCTGAGTGTCGCCGTTCCAGTACTGCACCGATTCGACGCTGAGCGCAAACGCATTCGGAGAATTGGAGACTGCGCCGGGAATTCCGACTGTCACGGAGCTCGGCAAATTGCTATTCGGGATCGAGGTGGCCGCGCTCTGCGCGTACGGGGTAGTCGATCCACACGGCTCGTAGGTCTGCGCTGCCAGCGCTTCGGCGTAGCGCGAGAGCAACTGATCCGCATTGTTGATTTGTCGGCTCACAGCAGAAAAGTGAAAGTTGGAACCGAGGGCGCCCACCAGACCGATGACGCAAATCGTGACAATCGACGTTGTCATCAACAACTCCAACAACATCTCTCCTGCCTCAGATACTCGAGCGCGAGCACCGGCCCGTCGCGAACCAGCCGGAACAGAACCCCGGGATTGGGCGCGCGACGATTCAGCAACGTGTTGAACACGATTTTTTTGCGTGCGTCGCATTGCGCGAGACCTCCGCTTATGAATATCGGCGAAGGACCCGGATATCTGAGCTGGGTCAGCTCGTAGCGCCGATCAAGGCGGCATCGGTGACTGGAACCACAGCAGTGCGGCACACAACAACAGCGGCGACCAGGAGGCCGCCGCTGTCACAAAAATTTCTGGATGTCGGACGCCAGGCAGCCGACATCGGCTACCTGGTCGAGACACAACTACTTCTTTTTGCCACCAGCTGCGCCGACCTTGGCCAGCACGTCACGGGCGTTGAGAATCAGGTAATCCTGACCGTCGTGGGTGATCTCGGTGCCGCCATATTTCGAATATACGACAGTGTCGCCGACAGCGATACCGAGCGGGATGATGTCGCCGGTCTGGTCAGAACGGCGGCCGGGACCCACAGCCAGAACTTCGCCCTGCTGGGGCTTCTCTTTGGCCGTGTCGGGGATAACAAGACCGCTCGCGGTCTTTTCCTCGGCCTCGGCGGTGCGGACGACGATGCGGTCTTCCAGCGGCTGCAGCTTCATCGGTGCATCTCCAGGGATGTGCGGATTGATTGCGAATGGAACAAACGCGCATACCGAATGCGGTACGCAGCAGCGATATTAGCACTCACCCCATGAGAGTGCTAACTCAGCCGCAGCCCCGGAACGACCGAGCTCGCCAAGGAACTGGGCAGGCCATCGGAGCCATCGCGCGCGAATTGGGCCAAGGCAGCTGCACCAATCATCGCAGCATTGTCGGTACAGAACGCTCGATCCGGCACCACCACCCGAATCCCAGCTGTCTCGCCGGCCGCAACCACCGCGGCGCGCAGCGCCGAATTCGCCGCGACACCTCCGCCGATCACCATCGTGTCCATATGTTCGTCGACGGTCGCCTTCACCAGCTTCGTCGTCAAGACTTCTACGGCAGCAGCTTGGAATCCCGCCGCCAAATCGACGACTCGTGTCTGCGGATGGTCGTCGAAATAGCGGACAACGGCCGTCTTGAGACCGGAAAAAGAAAAGTCGTACCCGTCGTGCAGCATCGGCCGCGGTAAGCGCACCGCCAACGGATCACCTGTGGCTGCCAGCTGGTCGATGATCGGACCGCCGGGATAACCGAGGCCACAATACCGAGCGACTTTGTCGAATGCCTCCCCTGCCGCATCATCGACCGTTCGGCCGAGAATGCGATAGCACCCAAAGGCATCCGTTGCCACAATCATCGTGTGACCGCCGGAAACAATCAGCGTCATGAACGGTGGTGCAAGATCCGGCTCCTGCAGCACCGCTGCATAGAGATGGCCTTCATGGTGATTCACGCCAACAAATGGTCGATCAAACACCAACGCAAATGCTTTCGCCGCTGCGACACCAACAATGAGCGCGCCGGCCAAACCCGGCCCGCGCGTCGCAGCAAAAAGCTCGACCTCATCGATACGTATTCCCGCATCGGACACCGCTTGTTGCACCACTGGAAGCACTAGCTCTAGGTGTGCGCGGCTGGCAATTTCCGGCACGACGCCGCCGAAAGGAGCATGCAGCTCCACTTGTGTTGAGACGACCGAACTCAATACGCGAACGCGCTCGTCGACGATCGCTGCCGCAGTCTCGTCGCAACTCGTTTCAATCGCCAGGACAAGCACTAAAGGTCCGCCACTGAGTTGCAAGCGAAGCCCTCGTTGGAACTCACCCGACGAGATTTCAACACGACGACGGGTTCAGGCAGTTGGGATTCTAAGGCCGCGACCAGTTCGCAATACTCAGCTCGTTGAATGTCGTGAGCCCACATGATGAGGGCGTCTTCCTCGGGCTGCTGGTAGTACCGCTTCCGCACGCCAACCGGCGCGAAGCCGAAATGACGGTAGAGCTGTTGCGCCCCTTTGTTCGAAAGACGAACCTCGAGCGTCAACGCCGTCGCACCACGCTCGATCGCAGCTCGCGTCAATGCCACAAGCAGTCTCGACGCAATGCGTTGCCGTTGCCAATTTGGATGCACCGCGATGTTCGTGACATGACCATCGTCGACGGCCATCATCAACCCCGCGAATCCCACCACCGTTCGATCCGACATAGCAACGAAATACGCGCGCGTCTCGGCAAGTCCAAGCTCGCTGTGGAGCACCTCGAGCGACCACGGCTTCGGATTCACTAACCGTTCGATCACGAGCGCCGCACGCGCATGTCGCTTTCGCATTGTGGTGACACAAATCGCCGGCTGGGTCACGATTGTCTTCCCGCAACTCGGACAACGTTTATTTCTGCGTCGCTGCGTCGCAAGTACAGCGGCCGTACCGTGAGTGGATCGGTACATTCGCCGCGACGCCAGGACTCGGTTGCCAACTCGGTGAGCGAGTCAAGACTCGGGGATGCGTGCGCTGCAACCGCTGCCGCAACCTTCGCGTTCGAAACAAATGCGTCTCGGAAACGCACGGCTCCGTCGCCGCACAGGCGAACAGTCGCACCACTTCGACCCAACTCGTGAGCAAACTCCTCAGGGCGCACGATCAAATATTCGCCCACTCGCACAAGACGGTCCCCTTCATGGTGGTAGTACGCGCAATACACCTCCGAGCGACGAGCGTCGATCATCGGAACAACCACATCACTCGGGTCGTCACGCCAAGGGTGAGCAAGCACGTCAAGACTTGTGAGTTCGATCACCGGGACGGAAAGCGCGGTGGCCATCGTGCACGCCGTGACAACGCCGACGCGCAGACCGGTAAACATTCCCGGTCCAATCGTCACAGCAAGCGCGTCGATGTCGCCCAAACTCACCTGGCACTGTTGGCTGAGTTGTTGAATCGCGAGAGCAAGCTGTTCAACATGGCGCGGAGGTCCCGAGGTTCCCGGCCCACCGAGCAGTATCTGGCCCATCGAGCCATGGTCGTTGGCCAACACGACGCCTACACGCCGCGTGCACGTATCAATACCAAGCAGCAACATCAGCAATGCTCCGGGAAGGCAGTCGCCAAGCATTCGACGCTTTCCTTGAGCGCCGGCCAACGCTCGCCCCACGTGCCGCCGATATCTTCGAACGTGATCGTACGTTCATCTGCCGATGCCCCATGCGCGAACGACACTCGAAGCACATTCGATGTGAGCACCTCCATTGCGCGATCGCCCCATTCCACAAGCACAACTCGTTCACCGTCAAACACGTCATCGAAGCCGAGGTCGTACAACTCTTGGACGGTCTTCAGTCGATAGAAATCGGCGTGCACAATCCCGATCCGACCTTCGTACTCCTGCACGATTGCAAACGTCGGACTCGTGACGGGATCGTCGCTTCCGAGGCCGCGAGCGATTCCCGAAGCGAATGCAGTCTTACCGCCGCCTAGCTCGCCGCACAGCACGACGACATCTCCCGGCTGGGCACGCCTGCCGAGCAACTCGCCCACCGCGACTGTCACAGCGCGCGACCCACTCCGAAACTCAAGCATCAGCTAACTCGTGCAAACGACGTTTCACGACAACGAAATCTGCCCGGGTCTCTGCCAGCGCACGCCCACCGTTACGAAGCACAGCGGAAGGATGCAATGTTGGGACAACAATCGCTCCGACGCCAGCGCGTTGAAAGGTAAATTCTTGCCCCCGAATTTTCGTTATCCCAATTTTTGTATCGAGCAACAGCTTTGTGGCGAAGTTCCCGAGGGTCACAATCAGCAGTGGTCGGATGAGTTGAAGCTGGCGATCCAACCATGGCGCGCACTGCGCAATTTCAACAGGGAGTGGATCGCGGTTGCCGGGTGGACGGCACTTCACAACGTTGGCGATATACACATCGGCGCGCGTCATCCCAATGCCCTCGATGAGCTGTGTCAGCAATTTCCCCGCACGTCCGACGAACGGTTCGCCGAGTTGGTCCTCTTGTGCCCCTGGTCCCTCGCCCACGAACATGAGCTGCGCATCGGTTCGGCCGATTCCGAACACGACCTGCGTACGACCAAGTTGCGAGAGCTGGCAGCGATCGCAGCCGAGGGCGACTGAGCGCACTTCGTCGAGCGTCGTACCCGCGGTAGCCGCGGGATGATCAAGATCAGTCATCGGAACCACTGGGGCAAACGCTGCTAGCAAATTCAGTGATCAACCGGTTCACGGTCTCAGCGCGTTCCAACATCAACATGTGACCGCCGCCGTCCAACATGATGAGCTGCGAATTCGGGATCGCGTTATGCATCCGTCGCGAATCACGCGGAGGTGTGATCACATCGGCCGTGCCGCCAATAATCAGCGTCGGTTGTGAGATGTTGGCCAGTTCATTAACCAAGGAAAATCCGATGAGAGAACGCGGGCCATGGACCCGCGTCTCGCGAGGACACGCGAGCATCATTTGACGAACCAATGCCAGCTCGCTCGCGACCGGGTCGCGTCCAAAACCAAATCGGGCCATCAACATTCCAAGTTGAGGGTTGGCCCACAGCCGAGTCGAGTCGGGTGTTCGCCGGGTGAGTCGCTCCGCGGCACGGCCAAGTCGCGCCGACTGCGACCCACTGAGTGCCGATGGAAGCGTCGAGAGCAGCACAAGCCCGGCGACACGGTCATCCGCAAGAGTGCGGTGTTGCGCAAGGAATGCCTGCGCGCCAATCCCGCCCATCGAATGGCCCACAATCACCACGTTCCGGAGGTCAAGCTCAACAATCAGCGTCCGAAGATCATCGCCCAAGTTTGCGACAGAAAAGCCGCTGTTACCAGCCCGAGAAAGACCGTGACCACGGTGATCGAACGCGATCGTTCTGAATCCCGCGGCTGGAAATGTCTGAAGCTGTCGAATCCACGTGCGGATCGACAGTGTCACACCATGCGAGAGCACCAAGGTGGCGGGTTGAACCCCGAACCCCGAATCAACAAAATTGATCGTCCCGCCATCGTGGCTCGCCATCGTGTGCGTCGAGAGCTCAATGGGAGCGAGCACGCTGAGGGGGTCACCATCTGGGTTGCGTCGAATCCGCGCAATCGCTAGGCGTTCGATTCCATAGGCAACCCCGCCGACAGCGACAGCAACTGCGCCTGCAACGCTCGCCCCTTTCGCGAGGGCACCGATGCGGCTCACGCCGATGTACCCGTGTAGCGCCGCGGAACCCGAGGGCCGATGCCACACACGATTTCGTATGGGATTGTTCCAATGCGATCTGCCCACTCTTGCGCGGCAATGCATTCTTTGCCCTGGGCACCAAGTAAGACCACGGATTCGCCCGCGGCGATCGGTAGGTCACCCGCGTCGATCAAGATCTGATCCATCGTGATCGTTCCCGCGATTGGCATTCGCCGTCCCCGTAGCAGCACTTCGCCACCTCGTTCGCCCAACGCCCGCGGGACTCCGTCGGCATACCCAATCGGCACAGTGACGATCGTGCTGGGCTGGTGCAACGCGTACCGCAACCCATAGCTCAACGCTTCGCCGGCCCGAACGCGTTTGGAAAATGAAACTTCGGCGTGCACCGAAAGTGCAGGTTCTAGCTCCACGGCGCCGCGCATCCACGGCGCAGGAGCGACTCCATACATCCCGATGCCACACCGCACCATGTCGTAGCGCGCACGTTTGTGCGCAATTGCGCCTGCAGTGTTTGCTGCATGCAACATCCTGGGGTGTATGCCGTGCTGTGCCAGCACTGCGACCACATCATCGAAGCGATCGAGTTGCTCATCGGTGTGAGGCTGATCTCGTTCGTCGGCCACCGCGAGGTGTGTCCACACGCTCTCGAAATCGAGTTCAGGAGATGCGACAATCAGCTGCGCGAGTGTCAACGCGTCGCCAGGTTCGCAACCGACTCGGTGCATTCCCGTATCGACTTTGAGTTGCACCGGATAGCCCGTTCGGCCCGCCGAGCGGAGCGCCTCGACGAGCGCCAAGATGCAAGCAGTCGTATACACCGTGGGTGTCAGCTCATGATCGATCACGGTCGCCGCAGCATCGGTCACCGGCTCTGAGAGCAACAAGATCGGGACAGTAATTCCATGCCCTCTGAGCGCGACGCCTTCTTCGACTAACGCGACGCCAAGCATCCGCGCACCTGCCGCGACCGCTGCCTGGGCGACCTGCGCCGCTCCGTGCCCGTAGGCATCGGCTTTCACGACAGCGAGCATCGCCGCCGGAGCGGCGTGCGCCTGCAACGCAACAATGTTGGAGCGAATGGCACCAAGATCCACCTCGGCCCAGACTCGCCGAAGTGACGGCCTCATCGCAGACCAACCGAATCGCGAATCACGGGTCGCTCACCACGCCGCACAATTGCCATCGTTGCTGCAAGCGTGGCGATGAGGTCTCCAGCCGTCATGCTCGGACCAAGCCCCGTCCGCCGTGCAGCATCCGCGTGAATCCACGCTGCCGACGCCGCGACTGAAACCATTGAATCCGGCGTGTGATCTGAGATTTTCGAACAGAGCGCGGCAATGATTCCACACAACACGTCGCCGGTCCCGGCAGTCGCGAGTTCGCTGCCACCGTTCGCAACAATTGCCGCGAATCCATTTGGTCCAGCAACAACGGTCCCAGGTCCTTTCAACAACACAACACATTGTGTCGCGTCGGCCAACCAACGCGCTGCTGCAACACGATCGACGCCAACCGGTCGGCCTGCAATTGCCTCGTACTCACCATCGTGCGGCGTCAATACCGCTGGTGGAAGGAGAGACGCAGTTCGACTGAGTAGTTCGCAATGGTCGCCCGACAGCGCGCGTAACGCGTCAGCATCGATCACGAGTGGCACGCCTACACGCGTCACGACGGAACGCACCGCACGTTGAGTCGACGCCGCGCCGCCTAGGCCAGGACCCAACACCAACGCGCCGAACCGCTGTGCAGCATCCACTATCTCATCGGCGGCAGGTTCGTCGAGCGCGCCTTGCGGCGTGGACGAGAACTGGTGCGTAACGAGCTCGGGCGCCACGCGGCCCACATCGCCAGCGGTCGGGACTCCGACCACGACCATTCCGGCACCGCTTCGCTGCGCTGCCATCGCGCTCATCACCGGCGCGCCCGTCATACCCGGCGATCCACCGATCACCATCACCGCATTCGTCCATTTGTGTTCCTGGGGCCACCGTTCGAGCGGTAGGGCAGCTGCGTCTGTATATGTCCAGCTCCATGTCGAAGTGACACCGAGATCGATGCCGATATCCGCAACGGTCACATCGCCCGCGTGAAAACGGCCGGGTTCGAAGAGCAGTCCCGGCTTCAGAGCTCCAAAGGTGATCGTCGCGTTTGCGAGCACCGCACCGCTGATGAAGCCATCACCACGGATCTCTCCTGTGGCTCCATCGACGCCACTCGGAATGTCAACCGCCAAGATGCTCGGAGCGCGGTACAACTCGGCATCCACGATCGCGGCTGCGCCGTCCAACACGCCCCGAAATCCAGTTCCGTACATCGCATCGATCGCAAGATCACATCGGTCGAGCGCGCGAGCGAGTTCATGCGCCGCAAACGAATGCTCAAGCTGGAAAAGATCGACGCGTACTCCCCAGCCGGCCAGGACACGCGCTGCAACGCTGCCGTCATTGCCATTGTTCCCTTTGCCGCAGACCACGACCACTCTGCGGCCATAGCAACCGCCCAACATGGACCGAGCCTGCCAAGCAACCGCGGTACCGGCGCGTTCGATGAGTGCAAGTTCGTTCGTGCCGGCGGCGATGGTTCGTCGATCGGCGGCAATCATCTGTACTGGAGTGAGCACCGGCTCCATGCGCTAATGGCGCCAGTGATCAGCCAACTGCACGACCGGCTCGGTGAGCAAGTCGATGAGATCGATCCCACCCAACAACGAGTCGTCGAACACCGGCTCAGTTTCAGTGACTTGATCCTGAATCGCGGCGTAGCGCCCGCGGTAACCCTGCAGTATCCGACGGGCGATCTCATGTGGAACTCGGTCGTGAAACGCAGTGTGCAACAGCGTCAAACCAACGGATTTGGAACCTTTGAGTTCCGGTACGAAAATCATCGTTCGACCATCGCCACGACCGCGTACCACTGTGACCTCTCGCTCGAACGCGGCACGATGTTTGCTCCCGCGCAGCCGAGGGTCGGCGTCAGTTCGCGACTTGATCGTCGCCGCGATTCCGCCTCGATCAATGACATGAATCGTGGCACCGTGTTCGATGTCGCCCTCAATCCGGTATCGGGTGAATCCAACAACCGACGACACTGCGGCATCAAGTTCGACGAGCGTCCGAAGCTCCCGATACGACAACGCATCGCGAGGCGTTCCCGTCGCCAACAATTCTTGCACGATACGAACGCGAAGGAGCGTCTCGTCGCTACGCGAAATTCCGACCGTAACAGTCTTGGCTTGATGCTTGATCGCGTCGATTGGCCTCGTGAGTTCATCGATAGCGCTCGTGAGACCGACCGTGAGATCTTGAATCAATGTGCTTGGTGTCCCGACCTTTCCAAATTCTGCGACGTAACCATCGAGGGGTGCAAGCCCAATGGCGTAGCGCAGCAAGCCCACGAGTTGCACTGCTGTGGCCGCTTCCATGGCGCCGTTGAAGGAGCCATTCCGCATCGCCTCAAAACACTGCGTCGCACTCATTTGCAGCCGGTTCGCCAGGGACGTCATGGTGCTGTCGTCGTCGGTGTGCGCGCTGACTATCGCTTCGATCGCAGCGCGAGCCTCACGCATGGGGCGTGCCGAGGCGTCGATACACAATGCCGCTTCGTACCCGAACACGTGCCCGGCCATCGCCGATAACACGAAATCAAGCTGAGGATGAACGCTCGGCACAAAGATCGTGTCGAGCGCGGCGGAGAAACGCGTTTCACCTTCACTTGCCACAACGATCGGTGCCGCCTTGTGCGCACGAAAAATCGCGACCTCTTTGCTGACATCATCAGCGTTCGATCCCGTGAGACCGGCGGCGCACACAAGGATCATTGGCTCAGCCGATAAGTCAATGTGTTTTTTGTCTTCCGTTGCGTCGCAACCAATCGACTTGTAACACAGCTCCGACAGCTTGATCCGAGTCTCTTGCGCCGCGACGCGATTGACACCATTGCCGACGACCGACCACGAACGTCGATACGGCGCGTGGCGAGCTGCGATCGCAGCGATCGCCTCGCGCTGTTGCACGACGACATCCATTGCAGTCGGGAGCTCGCGCAACGCGCGAAGCACTCGGTCGCACTCGTCAGATGCGACCGTACCGACTTCACCGCCAATTGCATAGGCAAGCAACAGTCCAGCAGCGATCTGCGCGTAGAACGCCTTCGTTGAGGCAACCGCCATCTCGACGTCGCGCCCATCGGAGGTGAACAACACACCGTCGCTCTTTTCGACCAAATCGCTTTGACGCCGGTTCACGATCGCCAACACCGCGGCGCCGCGAGCACGGCAAAGGTCGACAGTACGATTCGTGTCGGTTGTCGTACCCGATTGCGAAATCGCAATCACCAGACAATGTTGCATGTCGTCGAAGAGCCCGAAACCCGATAGCTCTGTCGCCGCGACTGCCTCCACCTTCAATGCAGAACCTGCGATTCGCGTCAGGGCCTGGGCGAGGCTCTGACCAGCGATCGCCGCGGTCCCTTGACCGATCACAAATACGTTGCGAATCGTTTGCTGGCGCAGACGCTCGCGGATCGAGTTCGGGAACATTGTCGTGTCGAGCGACACCGACAGCACACCGTCGGATGACGTCACAATTTTGCCACGCAATGTCTTGTGCAACGACAGCGGTGCCTCGGTGATTTCTTTCCAGAAATAGTGGGGTGCATCGCCGCGGTCGACGTCGCGCGTTGTCATTTCGGGAGTGAGGAGTTCTGCGTTCCCAACCGGAAGTTCAGCACCCTCATACCCGACCCGGCGCACACCTGCGAGTTCCCCCGCGAGGCGACCATCAAGGATCACGATCTGGCCTTGTGTCGCCGGTTCGCCGTCGACGCGCATCGTCTCGCCGTCGAGGCGAAAATACTGCGACGCAATTTCAACTAGCCCATATGGCTCGCTCGCAACCATGAACGTATCTTCGCCAAGACCGACGTACAAACCTTGGCCGCTGCCGCGCTGCGCGAGCAGGATCGTGTTGGGCTCCTCAGCGCTCACGAGACTGATCGCAACCGAGCCTTCGAACTCTGCGACCGTGGCGCGAAACCCTTCGAACAGCGACGCCCCATCGGCGACTCTCCGGCTCACCAACACGGGGATAACTTTCGCGTCAGTCGTGATCTCGGCAGGTAAGCGGAGATGCTCGTGCGCCGACAGTTCGGCGTAGTTGTCGACATCTCCATTGAGCGACGCAAGCACGTACGGGCCGGAATCGATCGACTGTTCCATCTCATCGCTGTTGAGCGGGTGTGCGTTTGCCTCAGAAATGATGCCGATACTCGCCCAGCGCGTATGCGCGATGATTAACGCATGCGAGTCGTTCGCGAACAATGACGCTCGCAACAATGTGTCGCGAGTGATCTGATCGCGAAGTACCGCGGTGTTGTCACCAAGCTCGCCGATTTCGGCTGCAACCTTGTAGACGAAACTGAGACAGCCGTCGGCGACCCGCACTGAAGATCGCCGAAAGAGCGGATCCGTCAGACGCGCCGTGAGTTCTTCAGAGATGCGTTCATCGGTGAGGTCAAGACCGTGATCGCGCACCAATACATGGATGCCAGCCGAGTCGCGGCCCCGCACCTCAAGTCGGTCAAGGGCTGAAAACGTCAGTTGCACTGCGTAATACGCCTCAAGCGCGGCATCGGAACTCGCGCCGCATGCCATCGCTTGCACGGCGAACGCACCACGGATTCGATCATGTCCGATAGCCCAGATTGCGTCTTTCGCGCCGACCAAGCCAGCGTTGACTTCCTCGACCGTATCGTCGATCACGCCGAGTTCCATCGCTTGGTCGAGGCTTACCTCCACGGCCGCGAGATTCGTTGCAAACAGCTCAATCATCGTCGTCAGGCGCGAGCTTCCATCGGGGTCGCCGAGTATGGCTCGCACGCCAGGTACGCCATGGAGCGCGCTGTCGGTCGTTTGTAACGCCTCGGCGATCGACCGAAGCTCGGCCGCAATGCATCCAACCGCCACCAAGTCCAACAGTTGCGTATTGGCACGTTCGAGCGCATCACAGAGCACCGCGAGTTGCGGCGGGCGGCGGCTGCTTCGTCGGGTCGCTACCGCGACAATGCCACACATCGACTGGAGTCTACGCCACCCAAAGTTGGGAACTTATGCGGACAAATCGCGCACCACTGCAGCCAAACGGTCAGCCTGGGCTTGGGCCAGCTCGACCGTGGTTGCCTCGACCATCACACGGATGAGTGGCTCCGTTCCTGATGGGCGAACGAGTACCCGCCCCTTGGCGCCCAAGACCGCTCGCACCTGCGCAACCTCGTTCCACAGCGTGTCGGCAGTCGCGAGGTTCGGCAACACAGCGACACGCACATTCACCATGACCTGCGGGACAACCATCATCTGATTTTTCAGCTCCGATGCCGAGCGAGCGGTGCGCGCGATCACGTCGGCGACAAGGACTGCGGTCAACGTACCGTCACCCGTTGTCGCTTTGTCGCGCACAATCACATGCCCCGACTGTTCACCGCCAAGGACCAATCCCTCCGCTTCGATGGCCGCCATGACCGACCGATCTCCAACATCGGTTTCGACAACCCTGATCCCTGCGGCACTGAGCGCGACGTGGAGGCCGAGATTCGACAAGACAGTCACAGCGATGGCGTTGCCCGCAAGTCGGCCTCGCGCCGAGAGATCCAACGCCAACGACACCATGATCTCATCACCGTCGACGATGCGCCCGAGCTCATCGACTCCAAGACAACGGTCGGCGTCACCGTCGAGCGCAAATCCGACGTGTGCACGGTGACGAGTTACCGCAAGCTGTAGTTGTTGCGGATGCGTTGAGCCACAGTCGGCATTGATGTTGGTGCCATCGGGTTGATCATTGAGTACGACGACATCGGCTCCCAACGCACGAAATATCTCGGGAGCTGCGACACTCGCTGCTCCGTTGGCCGTGTCGAGGACCACACGCAATCCGTCGAGAGATCTGCCTTCCAACACACTCGTGACATGCTCGACATATTCACGATGCGCGCAGTCATGATGTGCTGGCTCATCTGCATCGGCTGCATCGGCCGAGGAAACACTCTCAGTACCTCGTGCTAGCGGTTCCAGTGCAAGCTCAATCGCTGTCTGGGCATCGTCGTCGAGTTTGAATCCCCCAGCACGGAACAACTTGATTCCATTGTCTCGCCACTGATTGTGGCTCGCCGAGATCACCGCGGCCGGAACACCCCGCCGTTGGCTCGCGAACGCAATCCCGGGAGTCGCCAGCACGCCAAGCTGTTCCACATTCGCGCCTTCAGCACGCAGACCCACCGCGAGATCCGCAGCAATACGGTTTCCAGACGCACGCGTATCGCGCCCGATGAGGAAAACGTGTTCGGTTCCGAGGAGTTGCGCTGCGGCACGACCGAGGGCCACAACAAACTGGCTCGGCAACTGAGTTTCGGCATCCCCGCGTACGCCATCGGTACCGAATCGCAACATCGAACTGAGCCTATTGCGCTAGGGAACGCAGCCGAGCAGCGAAATCGTGGTGGAGCTATTCGCCGCGCCGATGCAGGATGGCCAATGCAGCTTCTCGGCGTTACCGCTTTGAGTACTGCGGTGCCTTGCGGGCCTTCTTGAGGCCGTACTTGCGACGCTCTTTTTCGCGGGCGTCGCGGGTGAGTAACCCGGCCTTTTTGAGTAACCCGCGACATTCGCCGTCGAGTTCAACCAACGCACGCGCAATACCGAGGCGTAACGCTCCTGCTTGGCCGCTGATGCCACCGCCGTCGACCGTCGCATCCACGTCGTAGACCTCTTCGGTCTGGGTCAGCCGCAGTGGCTCTTTTGCAATCACTCGATGTGTGAGCACTCCAAAGAACGCGTCAAAGTCGCGGCCGTTGACAGTGATCTTGCCCGTTCCTGGCCGAAGACGCACGCGCGCGACGGCTTCTTTGCGACGGCCGGTGGTTTGTGTGAGCGGCTTGGGCACGAGAGCTTCCGTTCTTCGATCTGCGATGCGTTTAGCGGCTTGCCAAGGCACGAGCCTTGGGCGCTTGCGCTTGGTGCGGATGGGTGGGGCCGGCATAGACGCGGAGCTTCTTGATCATCTGACGACCAAGGCGGCCTTTCGGCAGCATGCCTTTGACGGCGAGTTTGAGGACTCGTTCTGGATCGCGACCCATCAAGGTTTGCAGATTTTCGCTGTGCAAGCCGCCCGGGTATCCGGAGTGCCGGTGATACATCTTGTCGCGCGCCTTTTTCGGCGTGATGGAAAGCTTTTCAGCGTTCACGATAATGACGTGGTCGCCGGTGTCGACGTGTGGCGCCCACATCGGTTTGTGCTTGCCGCGAAGCAGCGTTGCGACCTCGGTGGCGACACGACCCAAAATCGCGCCGTCGGCATCTACGACGTGCCATTCTCGTTTGATGTCACCCGGTTTTGGCGTGTACGTACGCACAGAATTACCTGCTTATTTGTATAGATCTGAGTGCTCGAGTCGCCGTGCAGACTGGCGAGCAGTTGGCGCGAAGAGGCAGCGCCAAACGCGATCTGCGAGCGTAGCAGGGGCGTGGCCGCCGTTCCCAAGCGAGACTACAGTTGCAACATGACCTCGACACTGCCCCAACAGAGCGCATCCGGGGGTTACGAGCTCCCAGAGATCTATCGCGATCAGGCCGATGCTGCCCTTGAGATACTCCTCGACTCCGCGCTTGAGCCGATCGTCGACATGGTGCTCGTGCATCGAGATGGCGCCTACGAAGCCCTCGCCCATGATGGCTCGGTGACCTTTCGGCGGAACGGCGCAGAGAGTTATGAGCTGACGTCAACGACGGGCAAGAACCCCCTTGGCGACCAGGGCACCGATAAATTCGTCGGGCTTGAGGCCGAATACGCCAACAAGCACCCATTGCGGTCGGACAATCAGTACCCACACGCGTTCGACCACATTGCCCAACTGTTCGACTCGCCGGCCACACCCGACTTGTGCGTCATTCACTCGGCACGCCACAACTGGGAAGACCAAGGCGGCCACCTTGGCGAGCATGGATCGCTCGGGATCACCCAAGCCCGAGCGCCGTTCATCATCGGCGGCAAAGGCATTCAACAACAAGGTGTCGCTGCAAAATCGATGCGTCTCGTCGACGTTGCCCCCACCGTCGCGGCGCTCATGGGCTGTCCCGAAATCGCGCCTGGGCGCTACCTGACAACCCAAGACGGCGAGGCACGTCTCGACATCATCGACGACTCGCAACGACCAAAGCACATGATTGGCATTTTGTTCGACGGCACGAATCCAAACGTCCTCTACGACATGGCCGCGCGGGGCGAAGCACCCAATGTGGCGCGCCTCATCGAAATGGGAGTTGCGTTCGGACACGGCGCTATTTCATCGCTGCCCACAATCACGTTGGCGAACCACACGACGATTCTCACCGGCGCGCACCCCGGTCATCACGGTATTTTGAACAACGCCTGGTACGACCGCGCTCGCGGGGAACAGATCATCACCAACTCGAGCGCGACATGGCCATTCGCCATGAACACACTCAACGACGGCATCGATTCCATGCATAACGTGATCAAGCGGGCCTATCCGGAAGCGTTCGCAGTATCGATCAACGAACCCTGCGACACCGGCGCCGACTACTCGACCTTCGATTTCTTTCGCAGGGGCGAGGTTCCACCTATCCCCTCACGCGCCGACGAACTCCCGCACACGACCGAACGATTTGTGCGGCCATCGAAGGACTACTCCTGGTCATCGGTGATCGATCACATGGCGACGGATCAAGCCGTAGGTATCTGGAGCGGCCGCTACCGCGACGAGAATTACCCGATCCCAACCTTTTGTTGGGTCAACTTCACGCTCACCGACGCGGCGATGCACGAAGGCGGCCCGCATTCCGAGATGGCGGCCGCATCAGTTCGCGACTCCGACGGCCGTGTCGGCGACGTACTTGCCGCCATCGAGAAGGCCGGCGTCTTCGACGATTGTGCATTCATGTTGATGGCAGATCACGGCATGCAAGAAAGCGACCCAACGTGTCGGGGCGATTGGGATGTTGCCCTGCGAGAGGCCGGCATTCACGCGCGCGACGAGGCCTACAGCTTCTTGTACTTCGGAGTCGAAGGCCAAGGCGCGGCGTACTAAGGCTCAACGGAGTTCGGCGAGGTTGGGCCGAACGATCGCTCATACCCGACTTCCCACAGGCAGAGTCCGTGAGGCGGCGCGAGCTGACCCGCGGCGCCACGGTCGGCCGTTCGCAATACGGTGAGGAGCTCACCCGGTCGACGTTTGCCGAGTCCGACTTCGACCAACGTGCCGACGATCGACCGGACCATCTGCCAACAAAACGCTGTTCCTTGTATTTC
>JBBRPC010000021.1:0-28497 GCA_038228615.1 Acidimicrobiia bacterium
ATGCCAGGAGAAAAATTCGGATCGAGAAGCCCTCTGAGTTGCGACATGCGTTGCAGCAACCGAGTACTTCCATACGCGATGCCCACACCGACGCCCGCACCAACGACGCTGATCACCAATGCTTCGCCGATCACCAGCGAAATCACCCGTTTGCGCGTCCAGCCAATGGCGCGTAGGAGCCCAAATTCACGGGTTCTCTCGAAGAACGACAGCAACATCGTATTCATAACAATCACCGACCCAATGACGAGAGCCACAAACAGCGCTCCCCGATCTGCTGCCGTTATCAGCTGCAGGTTGCGGTCGACGCGTCCGAATTCTGTTGCGAATCGGACTGTGGTGAGTTGCGGGTTGTCGGCCTCAACCTCTTTGCGGAACGTTTCGATATCTGTCCCTGGTCGCACGCGGATGAAGATGAGCGTGACGTTGCCAGTGAGTCGGAGTTCCGCCTGGAGCGAGACGAGTGGAAACATCGCCGCGGAATCGCCGATCGCGTTCCCCGTCGAATAGAGGCCGACAACGCTATATGTGACACCGTCAACTGCAAGATGATCACCAACGCGCTTCTTCAGGTTCTGGGCGGCGCGGTAGCCAAGCAACAGTTCGTTCTTCGCGACGGATCCATACGCACGCCCATCGAGGATCCGTACGCCAAACACGGCCAATTCAGTTGGCGGCAACCCAATCCGTATGAAAACTGGGGTGTCGGTGTTGAGTTTGACCGTCGTGATGAGCGCGCCAACGGCCGTTGTCACTTGCGGATAGGCGCGCAGCGCGGTCAGCTCTCGATCCCCCATAGCGCTGTTCAACACGTCGGCCATGCCCTTTTGCGCAACCGTGAAATCTGCCGTGCCAGTTTGCAGCACTGCGGCGGCAGATTGACGAAGACTGCTCGTCACCACCCCGAGTGTTACGACCGTTGCTACGCCGAATGCCACGGCCACCGCGGTGAACGATGACCGTGCACGCCGAGCATGAACGTTGTGCAGGATGAGTTGAAGAAACGACATTCACAGCGATCTTGGCGTTTGCAACGGCGAACGCGACAGGGTCGAATGGCACTACTCGCTCAGGTCGCGCAACCGCACCGACAAGCACGTCACGCAACCTTCGAGCTTCTGATATTCGCTGAGGTCGACCGCGATCGGCTCGTAACCCATTTCGTAGAACAGCTCCGCCGATTTCGGACAGTCGGCCGCCACGAGCAATTTCGCGCCTCCTAACAACACAACGTGCGCACCAGACTCCTCAGGAACTCCCAAAAATCGGGGAAAGAACGCCGGATCGTCGACAAGCGGTCGGTATCCGACAATCGAACCGTCGGGAAGCGCGGTGACTGCAGATTTCAAATGCAGAACCTTCGACAGCGGCACGGCGACAACGGTTGCTCCAATCGGCTGAAGAATCGATCGGAGCTGTCGGATCCCAGGCGCATTGGTTCTGCCACCGCGTCCGACGAAAATCGTGTTGTCGACTTTGAGTACATCCCCACCATCCAAGGTGGCTGGCTCGCGGATGCGGTTGATCGAATAGCCAAGCGACTCCAACACGGGTTCGACGTCGACGATTTCCGGCCGACGCGCATCGGCTCCAGGCCGAGTGATCACCGCAACATTGCGGAATACCACCACCGTATCTTCGATAAATACCGCATCGGGGCAGTCATCAGCTGGCGGAACCTCGAGCGTCCGCCAGCCGTGCGAGTGGAGTGTCTCGACGTACGTGTCCCATTGCGAACGTGCGAGCGCGAGGTCGATTGGCACTCGGTCGATGGTGGTGACGATCCCCTCGGCGAGACGCGGTCCGGGTCGGCGAATCAGCGCAAGGTGGCGATCCGCGGTATGCAGCGGTGGGTAGGTCACGAACGTACTCTTTCGTGTTCGCGGCGAAATGAGAAGAGGAGAAAGACCCGACCCCGTTCATTCACCGGCGCCACGCACAAGGTCGTGAAACTGCAAGACGCCATTTTCGTGGCGACTGCTGAGTACGCCCACGTCGTAGCGCCCCGATTCGAGGTTTCGCTGCACTGCTTCGACCATGTGTCGATCCTCCTCCATGAGGACATTCGAAAAGTGCACGACACCCGCAATCTCTGCTGCATCGGGATCGACGAAGAAGTGGTTGTAGAGCACGGTGCACGTCGTCGGCCCAGTCGGCACGACGACTTCGATGTTCATGGCGTCGCCGTAAAGGTTGAGCGCAAGGTTTGGCCAGCGGAATAACCACCGCGTGGTTCCCGTGCTCCCGGACCGCGGTGGCGCGGAATGCCGACAATATCGATCGCCGAGGTCGACTCGGTATCGCTTCGCATCGATCTGACGATTCAGCTGCGGATGCACAAGCGGAACGTGATATCCCTCAAGGTAGTTGTCGGCGTAGGTCTTCCAGTTGCAAGCAAGATCGTGTTGCAACGTGCTGACGAGCGTCATGCCTTCCATTGCAAACTCGCTGGTTTCATTGACGAATTCTCCGAGGTCGTCGTGCAAGGTTGGACCTGTCGAACTCAGATTCACAAACACCTGACCGCGCCAAATTTCCACCCGCAACGGCCAGAGCGCGAAGTCGACTGGATCGAGTTCTGTTCCGAAGTCGCGCGCTGAGCGGAGTTGACCATCGAAGCCGTAGGCCCAACCGTGATATTTACACACAAGATTTGTGCAAGTACCTTCGCCATCGGCGAGGAGTGGCCCAGCACGATGACGACATACGTTATGGAATCCACATAGCGTGCCATCGGGCGCCCGCACGACCATGAGGGGCCAGCCCGCGTAGTCGCGAGCCAGATACGCCCCTGGATGCATGAGCACGGACTCGGGCGAGTACCACAGCCATTCGCGACCGAAGATGGAGTTGCGCTCTTGCGAATACCGCATCGGATCGTGATACCAATCCGCGGGGAGCGTGACTGGAAGCGTCGACATCGCGGTCATGCTACGTGGCGGCAACATCTCAATCGCGCTGGATCAGCCCGGTTCGACTTCGGATGCCAGCGCGAGCATGCGCTCCCCCATGTGTTCGCCGAGCGCCACCAAGTGATCGAACTCCTCCTGTGTGAGGAACTGATCACCCGTTGAGTAGTTCGGGAAATTTTTGTGTTGCGCTGCAAACTGTTTGAGAGCCGCTGGCGACAGCTCACACACTTGATAGTGGGCGAACAACAGCAATGCGCGGGTGCCATCCTCGAAGGTCACGACTCCACTCGTCGCGCAGTCGCCGGGCAAGCCGCGGGCTGGGTGTTCGATTCGCTGCCAATCGATTTCGATGTGTATTCCTAGTTCGACGCTGGCCAGTTCGATGGCTTCATGCAACGTGGTGAAGGTCCCGGGAGTGTCGCCGCTCGCGTCGATCACCAGGACAACGCGCGGCCGCGGGTGCTGGCGCAACAACTCCACGAGTCCGAGGTTCTCGCGATGCCCGCCGTCGGCAACGTAGAGGAACGGATCAGTTGTTGGTCGGTAGATACCAAAAATCTCCTTTGCGAAATACCCAAGGTGCACCCTCGGGCGTCTGCTGTCATCGTTGAACGCAACGCTCCATCGTGGGTTTGGAATCCAACTTCCGAGCCGCAACCCGAGGCCAGCCAACAGCGCATTGGTAGTACCAAGGCCTTGGCGACCCATCGCAGACGCGAACGCCGCCCCCGATAGAGCGACGGTTCGGGAGACAATCCAACCGCGCGGATACCCCTCCCACCAGGAACCGGAAGGAAATGCGGCGGCAGGACTGACCCACGCCTGCGCGTCGTAGAGCACAAACTGTTCAGCGGAGAACGTGAAACCAAGCCCAGCCACACCACCGATCTGGTTGCCCGTTGCGTGTGCCGTCGCCGCGATGACTAACTCCGGTCCGTCTGCGCCAACATACGACGCCCACATTGGTTCTTGGTCGTACGCAAGCGCCGGTAGCGGGATCGTCGTCCCGTTCGCCAATGTGAAAGTTGCAGCGAGACGTTTGCGATAGACACCGCCAAGTGTCAGGCGATGAGCTGGAATGCATTCGTAGAACACAACCACGATCAGCGCCAACACCGGAGTCCATCCACTCTGCAACCGGCTGTGGCCCGTCGTGCCGTGACGCGCGACGGCGTCGGCAACCTTGCCAGCCCAGAGGAACACTCCGAGCGCCATCAACGCTCCACCCAGACGCAACCAGCGTTTCTTGGCTTCGCTCACCAGCGCGCGACGTAGCGATGTCGCTACCGCCGCAACGATGACGGCCCCAAAACCCGTCGCGCTATCGGTCGCGTTGTAGCCAGCTGGAGCGACGAACCCAAGCACCTTGTGTACATAGAGGATTGACGCCGGTACACCGACGAGGATCAGGAACAACCCGACGGCAATTCCCGCGCAGGCAAGCGCAGCATTCATTCCCGCCGTTCGTGCATCTCCTCGAAGGCACAACGCGACGACGCACACAACAGCACCGAACGACAACAGCAACGCCCACGGCACCACGGTGCTTTGGCGAAAGAGGTCTCCAAACTTGAGAGCAGACGGTGTCGTCATTTTTGATGTCGGCGCAGTGGGATGCCCAACACATCGTTGCGGAAAACATGGTTGCACGACTCGACTGTGCACCAGCCGACCAGTGAACCAGCCGCCGATCGCCGCCACCGCCAGCACAGTTCCGGCCGCAATCGCAGTCCGCACTACAACGTTCACTATGCCACCGAACAGCGACAGAACGCCGTTGTCGAGGTAGCGACGCCGCGACTGGATCGACCGAAACCAATCTCCTGTCGTTTCGAACAATCCGTCGCTCGTTGGAGTCGGTGAAGGAGCGACAGGATCGCCAGGTCGCCGCGCAACCCTCCAGCCACCTGCGGTGTAGGCGCCACCCGATACCGCGCTGAGCCAACGAGCTCGGGCGAAGACCGACGGCGATCCGTTAGTGCTCGGTCGGTCGATCACGCCTAATGCGCCGAGCGCCACCGATGCGGAACGGATGCCGCCTCCCGATACGGCGATCCCTATTGTTTCGTGACCATCCTCGGGGAGTGACGTTGTGGGGTGGACATCAGGGTGATGATGCGCCAACTTGTCAAACCATGAGAAAGTCCACCGCAGCAAGGGACGGAGCGCCGGCGCCGCCCACGGGCCGACGACGAGGCCGAACACACCGATCATCGAAACCCCATATGCAAGAAACTTCAACAGCGCAAACGTCGTCATCACCGGCACACACCAAGGATGGTGACGAGCAACCAGCACACAAACGTCTTCGCAGATGTCGAACGCACCGGCAGCACACGCGACGAACGGCATCGCTGCCCATAGATCGAACGAAGATCTCGGCCGATTCGCAGGTGTCTCGCGGCGATGCACCGGCGCAAGCACAACACGACACACCACGAGCAGTGCCGGCACGATCAGCAGCCACAGCAAAATGAACACTGCATCGTGCCACATTGCCGCGGTGAGCTCATTGCCCCATCGGGCGACGAATGCCGCGTACGCGACACGCGAACCAGGGAACACGAGGCGCTGATGGAAACCAGGATCCGGAGCCGAACGATCGACCCACACCAACGCGACGATCGGAA
Organism: Acidimicrobiia bacterium; assembly: GCA_038228615.1. GTDB lineage: Bacteria > Actinomycetota > Acidimicrobiia > IMCC26256 > PALSA-610 > F1-120-MAGs023. Next base: position 5,543 of record JBBRPC010000021.1, read on the forward strand.
ACAGCAGCAGAAGTCCGGCCGTCGCGCGGAACCATTTCTTGTCGAGGCGAACTGCGAGTTGGTGCAGGGCTTCCACGCGGCCATTCTCACCGCACGCGGGGCTCTGTGCAACCGCAGGTCGCGGCGGTATGGTCGCGATGTTCTCAACCAGGAGGCGCACCATGTTGCTCGACGGTTTCAATCATGTCGCAACGTTGACCAACGACATGGATCGACTGCAGGCGTTCTACACGGAGGTGTTCGACGCCGAGATCCTGCGCGATGGTCCCGAACGTGATGCACCGGACGCGCCTCGCATGTGCGTGATCCACATTGGCCCTCATTCAGAACTCAATGTGTTTCAATTTGCAGGAAATACCGAGGCCGATCGTCAAACCCCGTCGTTTCGGCGCGGCCGCATTGATCACCTCGCAGTCCAGGCCGCGTCGTTCGAGGCTTTTGAGACCGCTCGTAGCCGGTTGATGCAGCGAGGCGCAACCGACGATTTCGTTACTGATTTTGGCCGCATCCTCAGCGTGTTCTTTCGTGATCCCGATGGCCTCGAATGCGAACTCTGCGTCGCCAATCCAGATGCGGTTCCGGGAGCGAGCAATCCGCCCGGTACACGCGCGAAACGGTATCCCGCTGCGAGCTGAGACGTTGGCAACCACACGCCAGCCTCAACCGCGCCACGTCGCGAACATCGTTGCCGATACGACGACTTCAAGGCGGGCCGCGTAGACATTCGCGGATGATCACCGTTGAACAACATGGCCAGGTATTTCTCGTCCGCATGGACGACGGCGAAAACCGATTCAATCGCGTTTCGATCGATGCATGGCACGCGGCACTCGATCGCATCGAAGCCGTCGACGGTCCGGTCGCACTCGTCACGACGGGCACCGGAAAGTTCTACACGAATGGGCTCGACCTCGACTGGCTCATGAGCGCCGGCACGAGCGACTCTTCGTTTATCGGCGACGTTCATCGACTGTTAGAGCGCATCCTCGGGTTCCCGGCGATCACAGTTGCTGCGGTCAACGGGCATGCGTTCGCCGGCGGAGCAATGCTCGCGACCGCGCACGACTACGTGGTAATGCGCGAGGACCGCGGGTATTGGTGTCTGCCCGAGGTCGATCTCGGGCTTCCTTTGACCGAGACCATGTTTCGCGTCGTCGCGGCGCACCTTCCACCCGCGACATTGCGCGACGCAATCCTGTCGGGTCGACGCTACGACGGACCCCAGATGTTGGCTGCGGGCATCGCCCACGAACTCGCTGGCGAACAAGACGTTGTGGACCGAGCGCTGGAACTCGCGACTGGGTTCGCAACCAAAGACCGCAACGTCGTGATCGAGCACAAACGGCTCATGCAACGCACGTCGTGAGGGTTACAACAACGCCGTTGGGATCGCAACGATTCTGCTCCGCAGCCACTCACCCAAACTCTTGGCCTGCGCGTCTTGTCGAGTAGACGCTGCCACGCCTTCTTGCAGAAGGTCGTGGATCACGAAGTTCAGTGAGCGCAACGCGGGGAGTCGATACCGATCGATCGCCAACGGCGCGGTCTCGGGAAGCAGACCGCGCAGTACATCGACGGTGAGGAATTTGTCGAGCCACGCCCACGCAGCATCGCTACGCGCGAAGACGCCAAGGTTCGCGTTACCGCCCTTGTCGCCAGAACGGGCGCCGAACAAGACGCCGAGCGGCGTATCCGTGGTAGCACCATCAGGTGCGATTGCATCGGGGCCGTTGTCGCTGCCAACCTGCACTTCGCCAACCTGCACTTCGGCGCGGGGCGCCACAGATTCCACGACCCTCTGAGCGCCTCCGAGCATCACGACGCGCTGGGGTACGAGATCGGCAGGGACAAGCGCTGGTCGGTACACGCCATACGCGCCACCCGACGCGCCGCCACTCACACCAAACATTCCAGGAATGCTTGCCAACGCAATCTCAGTCACTGCGTTTGTGACCGCACGCCCGACCTTGCGTTCGTCTGGATCCTTGAGTGTGATGCGCCACGAGGCGACGGCTTCTTCATTTGTCGCGGGATCCGGCTTGTCGGTGCGCACGACCCGCGTCGTCACGCTTGCAAAATCACTGGGACCGTACGGGCACGCAACCCAAAACGCGTCCTCCACCAACTTGGCTTTCGCTTCGATATCGAGTCCCGTGAGCGCAACCGCCATGTCGTTACGAAACCCGCCAACTTCGTTCATCGCAACTTTCAATGTCGTCGGCGGTGGCTCGCCTTTCGTTCCGCTAATTAACACACGGTCGCGATCGCTTTGGGTCAGATGAATTGTGTCGAAGCGCGCTGAAACATCGGGCCCTAAATAGGAAGGACCACCAATTTCGTAGAGCAATTGCGACGTGACAGTCCCGATCGATACCTCCCCACCGGTTCCTTCGTGTTTACCGATCACGCATGATCCGTCGGCCGCGATCTCAGCCCACGGAAAACCGACCCTGGCCATACCTTGTACTTCAGTAAAAAATGAATAGTTGCCACCCGTCGCCTGGGCGCCGCACTCGATCACATGTCCAGCCACGACGGCTCCAGCAAGCGCATTCCAGTTGTCGCGTGCCCAACCGTGATGCCACGCAGCAGGCCCGCACACGACCGCAGCGTCGGTGACGCGGCCAGTGATCACAACGTCGGCACCCATGTTGAGTGCCTCAACGATGCCGAAACAACCGAGGTAGGCGTTCGCAGTAATGAAACGCGATGTATCTCCGATGGGTTCGCCAGTCTCGAAATGTGCCAAGTCGATTCCAGACGCCACTAGTTCGTCGAGCCGCGGCAACAGGTTGTCGCCATCGACATACGCGATGTTCGGTGTGAGCCCGAGCTTTGCGGCAATCGCCGCAACCGCTTCGGCACACCCAGCAGGATCAAGACCACCCGCATTCGACACGACTTTGATTCCACGATCAAGGCACGTGCCCATCACCTGTTCCATTTGCGCAACAAAGCTGCGTGCGTATCCTCCGCCGGGGCGCTTCGCTTGCGTGCGCGCAAGGATCAACATCGTGAGTTCAGCGAGCCAATCGCCAGTTAACACATCGATCGGGCCATCGTTCACCATCTCCGCGGCGGCCGACAAGCGATCGCCGTAGAACCCTGAACAGTTTGCGATACGGATAGGGGCGCTCATATCGAACCGGCGTCTTCGTCGGGCTCCACCATCAACAACACGGCAGCATTTTCGACTTGGTCGCCAGCGCGTACGAACACTTCGGTCACGACACCTGCACCAGAAGCGCCGATGTGATGTTCCATCTTCATTGCCTCCAACACCAACAACGTGGTTCCTGCGTCAACGTGATCGCCGACCGCGACGCGCACCTCGAGTACGGTCCCTGGCATCGGCGCGGTGAGGCCGCCAACAACAGTTTGATCCAAACCTGGCACCGAGAAACGCGGAACCACACCAAATTCGATTGTTCCTCGCACAGCTTGTACGTAGATCCGGTCGGCTGCTCGGGTGATGCGGGAGGTGAATCGCCGACCGTCGATTTCCAGATCGATATCGATGACTGACCGGCGATGGACGCGCGCCTTCGATACTTCACCCACGAGAAATGACCCGTCGCGTTGCGAACGGTAGTTGATATCGAAGGTGCGATCGCCAGATCGCAACGACACGCGCTCCGCTGGCAACCTCGCGTTGCGCCAACCGCTGGGGATCCTCGCGAGCACCAACGCCGTCGCGCGATGTTCACCTTGTATCCATAGCGCGCCAGCCGTGGCCGCACGTTGCATCTCAGCATCGGTCAGCACGAGCGATCGGGGAGGTCGAACTCGTTCAATGAAATCTGTTGTTGTGTCGCCGCCGACAAATCGGGGATGACGCAGAGTCGAAGCTAGGAAATCTCGGTTGGTCGTCACGCCGCCGAGATGGAGTCGCTCGAGTGCGAGCGCGAGCCGGGCGGCCGCCTCGGTCCGCGTCTCGGCGTGGGCGACAACTTTGGCAAGCATCGGATCGAACGAGACCCCGATGATGGAACCCTGTTGCACACCAGATTCCCAACGAACTTTCGGTTGATCGGCAGGCATCAGCGCAACAAGCGTTCCTGTCGCGGGAAGGAACCCTGCCTCCGGATCTTCGGCACAGAGACGAACCTCGATGGCATGACCGGTAAATGTGATGTCGGATTGCGAATAACCGAGCGGTTCGCCCATCGCGATTCTGATCTGCTCGCGCACCAGATCAATCCCAGTGACTTCCTCGGTCACGGGATGTTCAACCTGCAGCCTCGTGTTGACTTCGAGAAAGAAGAACTCGCGAGTCGCGTCGTCGACCAAGAATTCAACGGTGCCCGTCGATTGGTAACCAATCGTCTCGCCAAGTTGTAGCGCCGCCGCACACATCGCGGCACGCATCGTCGCGTCGCACGCGGGCGACGGAGATTCCTCGATGACCTTTTGGTGTCGTCGCTGAATCGAACATTCGCGTTCGCCGAGGTGCACGAGACTGCCATGCATGTCGCCGAGGATCTGTATTTCGATGTGGCGCGACGACGCGATATAGCGCTCGAGGAATACACGTTCGTCACCAAAGCTGTTCGCTGCTTCACGGCTGGCCGCAGCAATAGCTTGGTCGAGCTCGGCCGGCGTGGCGACGACGCGCATGCCCTTGCCGCCGCCGCCTCCCGCGGCTTTGACGAGGAGTGGATACCCGACCGTGCCAGCATCCTTGGGATCGTCGACCGACACCAATGTGGGAACACCCGCGGCGATTGCGACTCGTTTTGCTGCAAGTTTGTCGCCCATCGCCGCCATGACACCCGGCGATGGCCCGATCCACAACAATCCGGCGGCGATGACATCAGCGGCGAAGTCCGAGTTCTCGGAAAGGAATCCATAGCCGGGGTGTATCGCTTCAGCGCCTACCGACAATGCCGCGGCGACAATCGCATCACTGTCGAGATAGCCAGTCTCGAGACGCACTGATTCGTCGGCATCCAAAACGAAGGGGGCCGCAGCATCGACATCCACGTACACTGCGACGCAACGCACGCCCATCTCGTGCGCAGTACGGATGACGCGACGAGCGATCTCGCCACGATTCGCTATCAACAGCGTGGAGAAGCTCACAGCCTGAACACTCCATATCCGTCGGCACCTTTGACTTCTCGGTTGTGCGCCACCGATAGGCACATTCCCAGCACAGTGCGCGTGTCGCGCGGATCGATTATGCCGTCGTCGCTGATCGCGCCACTCGCAACCAACGCAAGAGATCCAGCTTCTTGGACTGCCTCCACCATCTCGACAACCTGTCGGTCTTCTTCCTCGTTGAATTCGATTCCTTGACGCGCGGCTTGACCGCGGCGCACCATCGACATCACACCTGCGATCTGTTTCGGACCCATCACCGCGATCTTCGCGGTCGGCCACAGGAACGTGAAGCGATTGCCGAACGCCCTACCAGACATTCCGTAGGTGCCAGCCCCATACGACGACCCAATGGTGACGGTGAGGTGTGGCACGGTTGAGTTCGTTACTGCGTTGAGCATCTGCGAACCCTTCTTGATGATGCCTTCCGCTTCGAAATCGCGGCCGACCATGTAGCCCGTGATGTTTTGTAGAAATACCAACGGCACGTCAATCTGATTGCACAACTGAATGAAATGGGTAGCTTTTTCAGCTGACCGCGGGTAGATCACACCATTATTGCCAAGGATTCCGACGGGATAACCGTGAATGCTCGCCCATCCGCAGACCATCGTGTGGCCGTAGCGAGGCTTGAACTCCTCAAAACGCGAACCGTCAACCACTCGAGCGATCACATCTCGCACATCGACCGGCTGACGAAGATCGCGGCTGACAAGACCCAACAGGTCCTCCGGATCGTGCACCGGATCGTCGGCGTCGAACGAGGGTTCCGGGCCAGCCTTACGCCAGTTGAGATGGGATACGACCTCGCGGCACATGCGGATCGCGTCCATCTCGTCTTTCGCGAAATAGTCGCCGAGGCCGGATACCTCCGCGTGCATCTGCGCTCCACCGAGCGTTTCGTCGTCAGATTCTTCACCCGTTGCCATCTTGACCAGCGGTGGTCCCGCAAGGAAGATCTTCGACTGTTCTTTCACGACAATGTTGTAGTCGGAAAGACCAGGCTGGTACGCGCCGCCCGCCGTCGACGACCCAAACACAACGCACACTGTGGGAATTCGCATTTTTGACAGCTCGATCAGCTCATAAAAGAACCGACCGCTCTCCGCGAAGTGCGTGGTCTGTACTTTGCGACCGCCGCCACCGGACTCGACACGTAAATCTGCACCTGCCGACTCGACGAAACTGACATACGGAATTCGATTGTCGCGCGCGATCTCGAGTGCTCGCATCCATTTCTTCGCGACGTAGGGAGTGAGTGCACCGCCAAGCACCGATGGGTCGTTGGCAATGATCACGCATTCGGTGTCGGCGATGACGCCGATACCGACGACCATTCCGCCTCCCATCGCGTAGTCGGAGTCGTAACCGGCAAGCGCGCTGATCTCGAAGAACGGAGAATCCGGATCGAGAACGTTCGCGATACGTTCGCGCACAGGAAGTTTGGCGCGATCTCTCATTCGTTGCATCGCTTTGGGACCACCACCGGCTTCGGCCTGGTCGAGCAATTCGTCGATGACCGCGAGCTGCTGGAGCATGTCGGAGCAGTTTTGTGCGAACTGTTCCGATGAGGTGTCGAGTGATGTCTGCAGCGGCGGAGCCAGCAGTGTGCGAATCATCAGCGGATCATAGACAGGACATATTTGCAGCATTGTTCTTCGGCAATCGCTTGCCTGCCACTTGCCGCAGCAGAGCTGACTCTTTTCAGCAACTATGACGCGTTCTACCTTTGTTTCGTCGACATAAGTCGACCACAACAAGGAGCAGCGATGAGCAATCGGCAGTTAGCCTTAATGCAACGAGCACGTGTCGGGATTCTCTTTCATCCCGAAAACAACATCACGTTGAACCAGCTACTCGACGCCGTGAAGCGCCTGGTTGATTCGTACGGATGCCCCGGTTGCGGCCTGAACGGTTTCGACCTTCATCTCGCCATCGATCAAATCAGCAATCCGATCGATCGGGAGTCGTTCAAGGATCTGGGCGTGTCGAGGGTGACCTCGGAACTCGCAGGCCTGCCAGCGAGCGTCACATACGTAGGTGCGTGATGCCGGAAGGGCGGGAGTCTGTCAAACGGGCTCTCGCCCTCTCGTATGAGGGTCGCCCAACGGCCCTCTTGGAATATTGCATCGATCGGTGTGATGCCGTCGAGATCCTTCCAGACTGCATGCTCGACGGCGGGTCGCGAACTATCAGCACCCGCCACGCCGCCGAAGTGCTCGAAGTTGCCGACGGGCGACCGCTGGTTGCGCATGGCATCGGACTTTCGATCGGGACGGTCAGTGAGTGGAATCACGACTATTTCGAAACGATCGAGTCGACACTCGATGCACTTCCGCTCCGGTGGTTCAGCGAGCATCTCGGTTACACAACCGTGGATGGACACTTCCTCGGGTGCATGCCAGCGGTACCGCGAACGAACCAATTCATCGACCTGATCGCCCACCGAGCACGGCTGCTCCGCGATCGATTTGGTATTGAAATCGTATTCGAACATGTAGCGAGTCCGATCGACAGTGGCGGGACAATGTCGCTCGCGGCGTTTCTCAACGACGTCGCGACTGCGTCCGGTTGCGGCCTGATTCTTGATCTGCACAACCTCGAGTGCGACGCCGACAACGGACGTTTGGATCTCGTGTCATTCTTTGAAGAATTCAATTCGCTTCATGTTCGCGAGATCCACCTCGCAGGTGGGATCTGGCGCGACGGTTTGCACCTTGACGTCCATGCCAGGCCGACCGCCCCATCAACGTTGGCGATGTTTCAGAACGTTCTGGCGTTGTGCCCGAACGTTGAACTCGTTGTGTTCGAACTGTTGGCCCAAGCGGTTCCGCTCCTCGGCTTCGATTGCGTTGCAGGCGAACTGGACAGCATTCGCGCGATCATGACCGCGGAATCTGAAATGGAACTGATCTGATGTCGCAACAATCCGAGTTGGCCCGGCAGTTGCGTGGCATCGACCCACCGCAGCACCACAACGTCGAGCTACAAGCGCGCTATATCACCGAATGGGCAGAGGAACAGCTCCGGACGGTGTGCCCACTCACAACCGCGTACCTTGATCTCAACGGGATGCTCACCGCGTCGATCGAAACGTTGCTACGTGAGGAATGTCGGCCCCGATCGCTCACCGCATTCCGATTGCAGTTTCTCACGCAGATCATGGGGATTGGTGGAGATGTGGGCGCGCTGGCCGCGTTCGAACAGCTTGTCGACGGCCCCGATGCAGCGCTTGCAACAGGACAAGACGATTGCCTCGCGCGTGCTTTGGCCGTTCTCGGAATACAGGTCGCGCCATAAGTCAGGCGGCGTTCGAACCGTCGGCGCGAGTCGGCTCAGCTTGGGCGCCGACCGGAAAGATCGAGGAGGCGAGTTTGGAGATCGGCTCCCGGTTGCAAGGTTCCCGAAGGACCCTCGCCGAAGCGACCCGTCTGGCCAAGGAAATCGGCCATCGGCGACAGGGCGTCCCACACTGCTTGTACCAACCTCACGTCGAGTTGTTCGTCGCCCTCTGTTGCACGCGCGAGATCCCATGCATGCAACGTGTAGTCGCCGGTGCGGAATCCGAGCAGCGTGCCTGCGCTCACATCCATCGCCGGGTGATGCACGATCTGTTCCAAATCACCGCCCGCAGCGAATGCACTCGCAACGGCATCCGCCGCACGTTCGAACTCGACATCCAAGTCGTCGCTGAGTTGGACCGACGGGATCAGTGCCATCGTTTCGTCGCGACTGGCACCGCCGAGCAACGCGACAGCCATGTGATCACCGATGATCACGTGGCGCGCCAACTCAAGCACGGTCCAATCATCGCAGCCAGTGCGATCGTCGAGTTGGTCGGATCGGACAACAGCGAGGCGACGCGCGAATTCTCGACGAGCGAGATCGAGGAGTTCGAGTCTGTCCATACTTCAACAATAGAGGCGTCAGTCGGCCGGCGATGGAACGGGTCGACAGAGCAATTGGCTGATGCCACTCGCGAGGAGTTCACCACGGTCGTTCCACACGCGTTGGTGGCTTGCGACCAGACCAACATGCGCGCTCGGCGAGTGGCCCTGGACGAACAACCAGTCGGCGTCGGTATCGATGCGGTGAAATTCGCACGCCAAATCAATGCTCGGGGCCATGATCGTCGCAGTGTTATGGGTCGCTTGCGTGGCTGGCCACGAACCGAGATCGACGAGGATCAACAGGCGGCATGCATCGATCCAAGGATCTGCAAACGTTGCCGTGGGCACGAAACGCAACCACTCTTGCCACAACGGTGGTTCTTCGCCGGGCAATCGCTCAAGCCAGTCGCCGCGCCAACGCGCAGGACGTTCATCGAAGTTCTCCCAGAAGGGATAGAACGCGACGTACGGTTCACCAATCGCATCGAGGCGTTCACGAAGTGTCGGCAACACATCCCACCGTTCGACCTCCGGCAGCGGTTCGTGCTGATGTGCGAGCCCTTGCAAGCCATCGTTGACTCCCCAAATCAGAGCTTCGAAGATGCGGCGCTCGCCTTGGTCAATCGAGACACGCACCGAGTGCGCGGTGCGAGCCACCCGTAACGATTCGCACGTAATCGTGATCGGTTCATCGAACGTCGCGACACCGAGAAAGTGGCCAACCAGGCTCGCTGGCCGAGCCATGGAACAGTGTCGACCGGCTGCTCGCAACGCGAACGAAGCGACGTAGCCTCCCATCGGTCCCCAGATTTCCCACGCTCGCGACAGCGTTGCGGTGTAGATACCGTCTGTGCCGCTGACCGTCGTGTCGAGCCCAAGATCGCTCATGACCCAAACCTACACACCACAACAATTCGGTCGTCAACCTTTTTCATTTCTCAGTGTGCGCAGCGACGGGCGCTCTAGCCTGACGCAGTGACGCGCCGCGATGCACAGTTCCGTACCCCGACCACTCGTCTGTTGGTGGCAGGTCTCGTGACCGTGATCGCCGGATGCAGTAGCCCCGGCTCATCGCCGCGCGCATCCGTCAACCGTTCGACGGTATCGACGACGCGAGTCCGCATCGTTTGCGGATGGCCATCGAAGGCTGGCAAAGACACACTTAACATCGCATATCCGGATACCGCCGCGACGTACTGGAGCACTGCGTACATCCTCGCCCCCGCCGAACACCTGATAATCAACGGCCGCTTCCCCAATGCCCGGTACGCATCGTTCATCACCTACGGCCCGAGCGGCGGTGCCAACAGCGTGCTCACCGACCGCGACATCACTCCCGATCCTGGCAGTACTAACCCATTCACCCACGGTGGCCGCTCAGGAGGGCGCTACACGATCGAGGTGCGCAGCGATACTCGCTCTGTCGCGAATTCGTTAAGTGCGGTCACAAGTTCAACCGCAGGAACCCCTCGGGTATCAGCCGGAACCACAACTTCGGTTCCGGTCAACGCGAAAAATGGTTCGATGCCGCTCGGTTCTGGTATCCCTGGCGAGCGCGGTGTGGTGACTGGCACCCTTATCTACCGTGTGTACGTGTCGAATATTCGCAACGATGACACCGGCGGCGGTCTTCCCCAAATTTCCGTACTCCATGCCGACGGTACCCATAGCGCAGTACCAACCTGTGGGCATCCTGTACAGAACCCCGCTGGCACAGCAATCGTCGACGCGAACGGACCGGCGACAAATACGCCAGCACCGGCACAGCCGGTGTTCATTCGACCCAAAAAGAACGCGACGAACCTCTACCCGAATCCCGACAACGCGTACCTAGCGACTATCGCGCACCACACCCCAGGCCACATCGTGGTCGTGCATGCCAAAGCCCCAACGTTCCCAGATACACAGATTGGTCTTCCAGTCACTGGCGCCGAGCAAGTCAGGTATTGGTCGTTGTGCACGGACGAGTTTCGAAAGCCATACCCCGTGTCGTTCTGCGTTGCTGATAGCAACGTCGCGTTGGATCGCAACGGTTCGTACACGATCGTCGTATCGACCCCTGCCGATCGTCCGGCAAACGCAACGATTGCCAATGGTGTCACCTGGCTCACGTGGGGAAGCACCGCAGTCGACAACCTGTTGCTCATGCGCCAAATGCTCGCGGCGAAGACATTTCACGAAGCTGCGATCAATCTTGATCCTGGCGCACTCGCAGTGACATCGATGGCCAGTACGCGCCACGGGGCAACTATTGCACCACCGCGTCGTTCGAGCGGAACGGAACTTCGTGTACGAATTGAGCCGAACTCACTGCATCATTCCATTTCGGCAGGATTGTGAGACCTTGGCGATACGCGAGTTCATAGCAACGTCGGGCTCGGTCCGGGTCGAAAAGTTGATCAGGGCGACGAGCAAGCGCCGCAATCTCGCTCGTCGGACGCGCGACAACGCGCTGCGATGTCGCGTTCGCGCCTTGCCACTTTCGCAATTCCGACTGGATGCCGCGCTCGATCAACCATCCCGCTGGTCCGAACATCGGTGCCGATAGCGGCAACACGACGAGAAGGCGATCGACGGGATCCGCAAGATCGATCGATGCCATCGAGCGCACACCACCGTCGATGTAATTGGTATTCCCAATCCGCTGCGGTGCAAGGATGCCCGGCACCGATGCCGATGCTGCAATCAGGTCGGCAATCGGAGTCTCGGCGCCACGCAACACAGTGCGACGCAGCCCGGGTAGCGCACACGCAACGACACGCACGGTCGGACACAACGTCGCTGCGCCAAAGAGTTCTCTCGCTATTGTCCGGAGTCGGCCACGGCGGGGGTCGGGGAAACGCGGTACGTCATCGCCGATGAGATCAAGCGCGTCGATGAAACGGATTCGCAGTGCAAGCGCTGCCGCGGCCCATGAGCCAGCAGACGTACCCAGTGACGGCAAGGATTGAAGATCGATACCGGCATCGACAAATGCCTCAGTGATCCCCAGCGTGTATCCGATCCCGAACAGGCCACCTCCGCCATACACCGCGGCCGAGGTAGATATCGCGCCCTGACTCACGTGGGTCATCCGTTCTCCTTGGCGGTACAGCTACATGGGAACGCGGGCACTCGCCGTCGTCTCATCGGTGACAACACACAACAAACCAATCTCGTTCCCAATTTGAGACTTTTGGCCCGTCGAATGACGTTCGGCGTACAACAACTCGCTGCGAAGGTCAGTGCAACGAGTCGTACACCGCGTCGATGAGCGCTCTGTTGCGCGTGCTCTGCCACCTCGGGATTACGTGATTCATGACGTATCCAAATGCAATGCCCGAGTCGGGATCGGCAAACCCCACCGCACCTCCTGAACCGAAGTGTCCGAAGCTGCGAGGATTGGGACCGAATGGACGGCGAGGGACTGTGGGTTTGAATCCAAGCCCGAACGTCACTTCTTCGCCGAGTACCGGGCAAAAGCCATGGGATTGCGGACGTGTCGCTTCTGCGAGCAGATCTGTCGACAACAAACGATTCGGGTCGAGAAGCGCGCCGTAGAACCGCGCGACGCCGTTGGCAGACCCGTGGCCATTCGTCGAGGGTATTTGGGTATCGCGCCATGCCGGGGTGTTCACGACACCCGTCGAGGAATATCCGGAAGGGTTGAAATAGCTCAGCATGACCATTCGCGCGTCACCAGACAATTCATCGATATTGATTTCACTAGCTGCGAGTGGCGCGGCCCAGATCACGTCGGCACAACGGTGTCGGACCGATGGTGGCGCTCCGAAAAACACATCCGCGCCGAGCGGCCCAACAACGCTCCTCAATCGATCAGATGGCATGTCGTTCGTCACCCGGCGGACAATTTCGCCGATCAAATGGCCGAAGGTATTGGTGTGATAGGCGTGGCGCGTTCCCGGCTCCCACCAAGCCTCAGTTCTGGCAAGCGCTGCGGTCATGCGCTCCCAATGCCAAAGATCGTCGGTGAGCAGCGGTTCACGAATCGCAGGAACACCAGCCCGGTGGCACAACGCTTGTCGGATGGTGGCCGATTCCTTGCCTGCGGTACCGAACTCCGGCCATATCGACGCGATCGGATCGTCGAGGTCGATGAGTCCGGCATCGACAAGTTGCAACGCAAGCACACCGACAATTGCCTTCCCGACGGAATAGAAGTTCACAAGTGTGTCGGGAAGCCATTCACGCGTTTTTCGTTCGTCGGCAAATCCGCCCGCAAGATCCACCACCGTGTGACCATCGACAATCACACACACCGAAGCCCCAACCTCGCCCCGTTCCGAGAAGTTTTCTGCGAACGCATCGCGCACCGCGTTGAACGCCGCGTCACATTGTCCGTTGATCTGCGTATTCACCGGCGCAGTCTTTCAGCCAGAACGCGCGACCGCACTTCGTTCGCCATATTGGCGCCAACCTCCGAGGTGCGTGATGTCGATGGCGTTCGCCAAGCCTGCCGGCTCGCAAACAAATCCGCGGACAGTGCGGCCATCAGCAAGTACCACTGAGCCGATGGCGAGTGGAGGTGGCACTGCGGCAACGAACCGACCGAATGCGGCGCACTCGAGGCTGTATACCTCGACCTCGATCGCCGCACCTGCCGTTGCTTGGCGCACCAGGCCCGGCTTTGGCGGCGTTGTGTTCGCAAGCGCAAACAGTCGGTATTGGGCGGCCGTATGCGTCTCGGCGAGGAACCGAGCATCGAGATCCACAAGCTGGTGGTGGAGCGGTTCACCGCGGAGGTGCGCCCCGACCACGGCAAGTTCCACCCTGTCGACGACACCGCTGCGGCCCGCGAGTTGCGCAGCAACCTCGATCGCATCGACTTCGCACCACGCAGGAGCGATCACGGTGAGATTCGGCGGTACGGCTACCGCGCAGAGGTCGAGCAAATTCACAAAGTTGGTGAATCTTCCCAGCTCGGAATTCACTCCGATTGGATCATCCATCACCTCGGCGATCGTCGGGTGGCGGGGAGTCGTTGGCGCGACGATCACGTCGACGCGATCCCACACGATACGTGCGCCGCGAGCGAGCTCGGCGAGACGCAATTCTGCATCCATCACATCGGCGGCCGTCCAGCGTTGCGAATTCAGGATGATGCTTCGCACCGTCGGGTCCATCCCGTCGCCATGCTCGCGAACAAATGCGCCGACCGACGCGTAGCGCGCCGCGACCCAAGGACCTCCGTACAGCATTTCACCGATTTCAATAAATGCGTCAAGTCCAACCGATTCGGTCGGCGACACACTCCCAAGTGCAGCGACAACCCACGGCGCAACACCTTCGGCAATACCGACTCTCCGACAGTGGTCACGCGTCGCAGCCCGGCGAATCCTCGACATTGGGTCGGAGGGGTCGAAACCGGCCATCACGTCGAGCACGCTGGTGCCATCTGCCACGTTGCCTGCGAATATCGACACACAATCCAGCGCGCGGATCGCAGGGACTACCCCTCGGCTACTGACACTGCCGCGTCTCGGCTTGATACCAACGATTCCACCAAACGCCGCTGGCACCCTTCCCGAACCGGCCGTGTCGGTTCCCAGCGCGAACGGCACCAACGAGCGCGCAACAGCCACCCCGGAGCCCGAACTCGATCCGCCAGGAACGAGATCGGGAGCCCACGGGAGTCGCGGGATTCCATAGGGACTTCGGGTTCCTACGAGTCCGGTCGCGAACTGATCGAGGTTCGTTTTCACTACCGGGATTGCGCCCGCGACCATCAAGCGTTCGATCACCGCTGCGTCGACCGAAGGCCGATAGGCATAGGCCGGACATCCTGCGGTCGTGTCGACGCCAGCAACATCGATGTTGTCCTTCACGGCAAATGGAATCCCGTAGAGCGGTAGGCCAGCTGGGTCGAGTCGTGCGAGTTCCCGAGCGCGTACCATGGCTCGTTCCCGCGGAACTTCTGCAATCACGATCGCGGGGTCGCCACTTTCGTCGAACCGTTGATACGCCGCCGCGACTTCTTCCTCCGGCGTGCTTCGCCCATCGAGAAGGGCCGCGCGCATTTCAGCAATCGAGTTCATGTCGGTTCCAACCCCAGCAGCACGCGCCCGGGAGTCACCATCTCGCCTGCGCTGCAGCGCACGTCGACGACGCGGGCGTCGCAGGGGGCGCCGATCTGGGTTTCCGTCTTCATTGCTTCCACCACTGCCACCGCATCGCCAGCCTTGACCGCGTCGCCGACTGCATTCACGCGTACCACCAAACCATGTATCGGACTCGTCACGCCGACCAGGCCACTCGCGAGCGGTATCTCGTCGTCGGCCACGATGCGTGGCGCATCTACAGATGCCCGCAACAGCGCCCGGACGCGATCCGACTCTCCGTGATCCACCCATCGCTGTCGTTCCGCCTCGAACGCAGCCCGTTGGCGCCCTTGCGCAATGGAGATCGAACCCGAATGCTCGCGCAGTAGTTCGCGATGATCGGCCAGGCGTAACGTCGAGTTTTCAATTTCGATCCGATGCCGACCGGTCGCGAAATCGCGCCGGAGGACCGACAGTTCGTCGGTCGTCACCTGGTGGAAACGAATCTGGTCGAACCACCGCAAGAGCCACCGTTCGGTGCTCGGAAACTCAGGCGTTCGCCGGTAGGTATTCCAAACTTGGATCGTCCGGCCCACGAGCTGATAACCCCCCGGGCCCTCCATGCCGTAGACGCACATGTACGCGCCACCGATACCGACAGCATTCTGCGGCGTCCAGGTGCGGGCAGGGTTGTATTTCGTCGTGACCAAGCGATGCCTCGGATCGATTGGGGTCGCAAGCGGTGCGCCAAGGTAGACGTCGCCTAGGCCAAGTACGAGGTACGTCGCATCAAAGACGATCTTGCGCACGTCATCGACAGTGTCGAGACCATTGATCCTACGAATGAACTCAAGATTGTCCGGGCACCAAGGCGCATCGTCGCGCACGACCTGCATATAGCGATCCACCGCGACTTGCGTTGACGGATCGGCCCACGAGAGCGGAAGATGCACGACCCTGCTTGGCACCTCGAGATCCGAAACGTCGGGCAACCGCGCCTCGACGGCAACAACATCCGAGAGGACATCATCGAGGCTGCGCGATGCATCGACGCGTAGGAGTAACGAACGAACCCCAGGAACCATTTCTTCGATACCTGCTACTGCGTGGCTCTCCAGCGCAAGTTGTAACGCGTGTACTCGCGCCCGCAATTCCAAATCCAACAGATTGGGACCAAACTCCACGAGTCCGTACTCGTCGCCAGCACGACGCACGGTCAGATCTGGCCGAGCGTTTCGATGCGCCACGCGCCGTACGACCGCGCCCCCACGCTCGTGCGCGTGCGCGTGCTCGAACTGCACTGTGTCGCCTGGTGATAACTGACCAACCTTCCACCGTTCGCGTGCCACGATCGTGATCGGACACACAAAGCCACCAAGACTCGGGCCATCCGGACCGAGAATCACAGGCATATCGCCGGTGAAATCGATCGTGCCAATCGCGTACGCGTTGTCATGAATATTGGATGGATGAAGACCCGCTTCACCGCCATCTACGCGCGCCCACTCTGGCGACGGGCCGATCAGGCGGACTCCCGTGCGGTCGGAGTGATGGTGCACCTCCCAGAGGGTCTCGTACAACATCGAGATGTCGCGCTCAGTGAAGAAATCCGGTGCGCCATGCGGTCCATCGAACACACCGATCACCCATTGGTTGCAAAAGGGTTCCGGCGCTGGCTCAACAACACGATCGCAGAGCGAATCGTCACCGACCGGAACGACATCACCAGCGCGCAGGGCACGGCCAGCATGCCCACCGAATCCCCCCAAGACAAACGTGGCATGCGCATGCAGATATCTCGGAACATCCAATCCACCCGCAACCGCGAGATAGACCCGCGCGCCCACGCCGCTCACCGCTCCGACTCGAAGCACGGATCCCGCATTCACCGCGATCGCAGTATCGGCCGGAACGGGCGCGCCGTCGATCTCAGCAGCAGTCGGCGCGCCACACAGCGCAATCACGCTGTCGGCAACAAACTGCAGCGACGGCCCAACTCGAGTGCATTCCAATCCGGCGCTGCCGTTTGGATTCCCGACAATTTGATTCGCGCGGCGCAATGCAAGATCGTCCATCGGACCCGACGGAGGTATCCCTACCGCCCAATAGCCAACGCGCCCTGGGGTGTCTTGGACAGTTGTCTGCATTCCTCCCTCGAGTACGTCGATGCGCCTCGGCGCGTGGTGGATACCGTCGAGCAGGGTCGTGTTGTAGGCACCAGCGACGAACGATCGATCCTGCACGGCGTCACGCAAATAGCCGATGTTCGTACACACACCATCGATTCGCGTTTCGCTCAGCACTCGGTTCAAGTGATCCAGCGCTTGCTCGCGTGACAAACCGGTCACGATAATTTTTGCGAGCATCGGGTCGTAGTACGGACTCACTTCGGTTCCAGCCTCGACCCAGGTATCGACGCGCGAATCGCTGGGAAGCGTCACAGCCGTCAGCACACCCGTAGAGGGTTGAAATTCCTTGCAGGGATCTTCAGCATAAATTCGCACCTCGATTGCGGCACCATTCTGCGCCAGCTCCGACTCCAACTCCCGCAACGGACCCAATACGCCCGATGACTCGCGGATCATCCATTCGACGAGATCGATATCGAGAACGGCTTCGGTCACACCGTGTTCCACCTGTAAACGCGTATTGACTTCCAAGAACGCGAATTCGTTGCGCTCTGCGTCGACCACGAACTCGACGGTGCCAGCCGACCGATACCCAATCGACTTCATCAAACGAACAGCAGCGTCGTGTAACTCGACGCGGAGCTGCGCATCAAGTCCGGGTGCTGGTGCCTCTTCGATCACTTTCTGATTACGGCGTTGTGCCGAACAATCACGATCGCCGAGCGAGATCACGTCGACACCATTGCCGAATACCTGCACTTCGACGTGGCGCGCTGTCGTGACGAACCGTTCGAGGAACACACCCCCGCCACCGAAATTGCGTTGCGCGAGCCCATCGACCACTGCAAATGCCTCGTGAAGTTCCGTCGGTGTATCGCAGCGACGCATCCCAATTCCACCGCCGCCAGCACTCGCTTTGAGCATGACGGGATAGCCAATTTGCGTCGCGGCCGCGATCGCCGCATCGGCATCGATCAACAGTCCCGTCCCAGCGAGCAGCGGTACATTCGCGGACTCGGCGAGTTCGCGCGCAGAATGTTTTTCACCGAAACGACGGAGGTGATCGGCTTCTGGACCAATGAACACCAAGCCTGCTGCACCACACGCCTCGCAGAACTCGGCGCGTTCCGACAAGAATCCGTATCCAGGATGGATTGCTTGCGCGCCCGTCGCTCTCGCGGCTGAAATGATCGCGTTGATATCGAGGTAGCGAGAGGGCGCGTCAGCGCCAACACAGACCGATTCATCGGCCAACGCGACATGCATGGAATCCGCGTCGGTATCTGTATACACCGCAACCGTCGCGATTCCCATCGTTCGCAACGTTCGCATGATGCGTACGGCGATCTCTCCGCGGTTCGCGACCAGCACTTTCGAAAAGAGTGCCATCAGGGTGCAGCCCGAACGATCACCCGCACAGCTGTGGGGTTCCAGCCGTTGCACGGATTGTTGATCTGCGGACAATTCGAAATGACCACAAGCGTGTCCATCTCCGCTCGCAACTCCACGTAGGCGCCGGGCTGCGAGATGCCGTCAACGATGTCGAGACGCCCATCGGCGGTCACAGGAACGTTCATGAAAAAGTTGATGTTGGGAACGATGTCGGCTTTGCCCATCCCGAGCGGAGCGAGGCCATGCAGAAAATTGTCACGGCAATTGTGCATGTAGCGCGTGTGTTCACCAAAACGGCACACGTTGCTTTCTGCACTGCACGCGCCTCCGACTGTGTCGTGACGACCACAGGTGTCGTCGACAATGGTCATCAACACATCCCCTTCGCAGCTCAAGAGTTGCGAGCCCGTGGTGAGAAACAGCGCAGACTGACGGCGGATCGTGTCGGCGGCGCTATATCGGTTACTCGTTCGACGCGCGTCGTACAGGATTGTGTCGACAGCTTGATTGCCTTCAAGATCGATGAGACGCATGAACTCGCCTGCCATGACAACAGCGGCGAACGGCGTTCCCGGCAAGATGGTCGTGTCAATCCGCATCAGTTCGCTCATCGCGAAGATCCTCCGCTCGATGCCAGGATGTCGGAGTTCGCGGCGCCGCGCGACCGCTCCGGCGTTCCCGTTCGACACGGGTCATCGAATACTGGTGGCGAGGACGACCAGATCGTGATCTCAAGCGGACCGGGCGCATATTCCAAACCGCGGTCGAGGACATGTGGCGTATTGGAAATGACAGCCAACACATCCATCTCCGCACGCAGATCAATACCGATACCAGCAACCAGACCGTCGGTGGTGTTGTTCAATCGACCATCGTCGCCGACTTCAACTCGTTGCCAGAGATTGAATGGCATCACTATGTCGCGTGCGCCGAGTCCGTGCCGTCCGAGTGCGGCCACAAAGTTGTCACGCGCATTGCGCACGTATCCGTTTCGGGCGTCGCTATAGGTCCGCGGCAAGTATTTTGCGGCATTGGTCTGAGCCGTCGTAGCCCCGCACAGCGTTTCGTGACAACCAGCCGTATCGGCAGCGATCGCAAACATGATCCGGCCGAGATCTGAGAACAACGCCATCGGTTCAGTCAAAAAGATCTGATTTTGGATCTTGACCGTGTCGGGCGCGTTGTATCGCTCCGTCGTTTCACGTGCGTTGTAGAAGAGACAAGATCCACTTCCGCGCCCGTCGCGATCCACGATTCGCAGGGTCGACCACCGGGATACGACACCAGACCAGTACGCGCCGCCCGGGACGAGGGCGCGCTGCACGATCGAATCTGCTGCAATCGGTGAAAGGTTCGTTCGCATCGTTGCTCCTCGGACTTGGCCCTGTTCGATTTCGTTCGATGAGTTCGTAGGATCCGGACACAAAAGCCCGGGCGACCTCGTGGGCCTCCCGGGCTTTTATCCCTCCGTGGAACGGCCATCGCTAGCCGCCTGTACCTCTCGGACCAGACCGGCATACCAGACTGGCAACGCCGCGGAACCCTAGGTACGTTCAATTGTGTTCTCCACGATACGAGCGGTGTCGCACCGGTCTGTTTCGCCTGTATGAAGGTCGTGTTTCCGAATCCAGCAACGGCGCATCAACACGTACGCTGACATCGATGGTGCCGATGGTCGCGCTCGGCACTTCTGGCCTGAGCCTCGATGCCTACATCCAGGTCGTCGAAGGCGCAGCGCTGGAACTCGATGCGACCGCACGCGCCGCGGTGACTCGCTCCGCATCCGCGTTGCACCAATGCATCGCCGACGGCACAGTGATCTATGGCGTCACGACTGGATACGGAACCGCGTCCGACCAGGCGATCGCCGCGAGCGATCGCCTGGCAGTGCAACTCGGAACGCTCCGCAGCCACGCCTGTGGGACCGGACCACTGTTGCATCGCCGCGTGGCTCGCGGCATGTGGGTCGCGAAGGCCGCGTCTATCGCAACCGGGCGCACTGGGGCATCGCTCACGCTCCTCGATCAACTCATCGATCTACTCAACGCGAATCTCGCGCCTGCGGTTCCGGAAATCGGTTCGCTCGGAGCAAGCGGTGATTTGGTTCCGTCGGGTCACGCCGGACTCCCCGTAGTTGGAGAAGGAGAGGTACTGAGCAATCCCATTCCGATTGCTGCTTCCTCGGCGCTGCACCGCGCAGGACTCGCTCCAATAGTGCTGGGTCCGCGCGACGGTCTCAGTTTGGTAAACGGCACCGCCGCGACAGTGTCGCTTGGTGCCGTCGCCGTCTGGGACGCCGCGGCGGTACTCGACCTCGCGGATGACCTCACTGCTTCCGGGCTTGAGGCATCTGGAGGTCACCTCGATGCGTTTGATGACGATGTCGGAGGAGCCCGCCAACATCCTGGCGCTGCGATCAGCGCGCGTCGCGTTCGCGATGGAGTGGTAGGTGCTCCATCGCACACGTTCGGCCTGCGCGGGATTCACGATCCATATTCATGGCGTTGCACACCGGCAGTGCATGGCGCCGCACGAGACGCGCATACGGTTGCTGCGACAGCGATCGCCGACGAGCTGCGCGGCTGCTCCGACAATCCGTTGATCGACGTTCGATCCGACGGCAGCATTCAGGTGCGGTCGGGTGGAAACTTCCACGGCGCACCGCTCGGCCTCCCGCTCGACCATCTCGTTCGTGGCCTCGGCGAAGTCGTGGCACTCAGCAGTCGCCGTATAGCGCAACTGCTTTCGGGCCGGCGCGGGGCACCAGCCGGCCTCACACACATCGCAGCGGGAGGCAACGGTTTGACCCAGTTACTCGCAACTGCGACCGCACTCGTGCTCGAGATTCGTGGGATGCCGTCGGCAACGGGCAATTGGCTACCGGTCGATGATGCAGAGGACCACACCTCGAACGCCACAACCGCTGCGCGCAATGCATACCGAGCCGTTGAGCTCACTCGCACCGCACTCGCATGCGAAGCAATCGTCATCGCTGCCCACACCGATTTGGCCCAGGTCGAACCACGGGGTCGAGCGTTGCGAATGGTGTACAACGTCGTGCGCGGGCAACTTGAAACTCCCACTCAAGATGTGCGACTCGATCGAGCGATCCAGGCAGTCAACGGTCAGTTTTCGAAACCAAACGTTCATGTAACGCACATGTAGGGGCAACGGCGAATCCCTAGCTTCGGCCCATGACGGTGCAGCTCGCAAATTCAGTGGTCCAGGATCCGGTAATTGCACTTGCGCGCGCACTCGCTCAAACTCCGAGCGTGACGGGCACCGAAGAAGCAGCCATACGGTTGGTCGTTGCGGCCATGCGCGACATCGGTTTCGACAACGCGTTCATCGATGCGGCTGGAAATGCAGTCGGCGTCATCGGAGAGGGCAACGGCCCGCGACTGCTGATCGATGGGCATATTGATTCGATACCGTTGCATTCGATCGACCAATGGACCGTCGATCCATTTGGTGGCGAAATCCGCGATGGCGCACTGTACGGGTTGGGAATTTGCGATCAAAAGGCGTCAATCGCGGCTGCTATATACGGGGTCGCTGCAGCGGCCGAGTCGGGACGGCTCGGCGGGCAGGTCGCAGTGGTCGCAAGCGTCGGTGAAGAGGCAATGGAGGGCCAGGCCCTCGCGACCGCAGTTTCGTCGTTCGAACCTGACGTAGTGATCACGAGCGAACCGAACGACACGCGGCTTGGCATCGGCCAGCGCGGGCGGGCGAAGGCCTACGTACGCATAACCGGTCGGGCATGTCACGCTGGCCATGCGAAGGAGGGCCTCAATGCAGCGTCCGCGCTCGCGGCGCTCATCGTCGCGGCCGACGCGATCGACCACCCGACACACCCCCAATTAGGTCGGCGCGATCTCACCTGTATCGACATCGCGTCGATGCCATATCCGTCTGTCTCAACCGTGCCGCATTTCGCCGAAGCACGCTTCGATTGCCGATTTCTTCCAGGCGAGACCCCACTTTCGATCTGCGGACTTCTCCAAGACGCCGGCGATCACGCCTGGGCCGACTGGCCAGAACGACCAACAATCGAAGTGGGTTTGGTCGACGCAACCTTTTCGACATGGACAGGTTCCACCTTTGACACACCCGAGTTTTGCCACGCATGGTGGACCGACGAATCGAGCGTGACAGTGCAAGCCGCGATACGCGCGCTTATCGAAGCTGGGTTGGATCCAACGCCGACGCACTACTCGTTCTGCACAAACGGATCGCTCACCGCCGGACTGCTCAATATTCCGACCATCGGATTCGGAGTTGGCAAGGAACATATGGCCCATCAGGTCGACGAACACGTCACGCTCGACTCACTTACAAGCGGCCGCCGCGGCTACGAGGCCCTCGCAGTCCACCTCACAGGAGCACAGTCATGACCAAAGGAGTCA
>JBBRPC010000022.1:0-27880 GCA_038228615.1 Acidimicrobiia bacterium
GTCAGGTTGTCGATCTCCTCGTCTTCGAGCAACACGGAGCCGAGGCGAACTACATCACCCAAAACACCGCCGAGGCGCGGGTCGTGAACGTGGTCAAGGATCCATACGCCGCCGTAGAAGGCGCGATCGTGATGATTCCAAGCGCTGATCCTGGATACGACGGCCTGCTCGCCCGCGGAATCGCCGGTCTGATCACCATGTATGGAGGAGCAAACTCCCACATGGCGGTGCGCGCCGCCGAGACGGGCATTCCCGCCGCGATCGGCGTCGGTGAGCAACGCTTCGAGGAGCTCGCAGGCGCATCGGTGATCCGGTTGGAGTGCGCGTCGCGCCGAATTGCGGTGATCGCTTGACCACCAAACGGGACCGGATCGCGATCAGTCAACGCGTCGTTCAGGTCGCCGAAGTCGGCGAACGTCGCGATGAACTCGATCAACGATGGCCGCGCTTACTCGAACGCAACGGCTACGCCTCCGTTGGAATACCAAATTCGCTTGACGAACCCGAGCGATGGCTGCGCGAGCTCGACGTTGCCCTGATAATTCTGAGCGGTGGCAACGACCTCGGATGCCTCGATGGCGGAACAGCATGTGCACCCGAGCGCGATGCGACCGAGCGGCGGGTTCTTTCGGTCGCCACGGATGCAGGTATCCCAGTGCTGGGCATATGCCGCGGTCTACAAATGCTGGTGCACTATTGGGGTGGCGAATTGCAACGCGGGGCGGGGCACCGCGCATCTGAGCACCTCCTCACCCATACCAACACCACCGATATTGCGATCCGTTCGGGAACGGTGAACTCGTACCACGACTGGATAATCACCGCAGGGGCGCTTCCCGATTCGCTCATTCCACTTGCGCTTGCGCCTGATGGCACAGTCGAGGCGGTTCGTCATCAGCAACATCCACAGTTCGGCGTGATGTGGCACCCCGAACGCGACTCCTACGATCACACCGACATGTTGATGATCAATGACTTAGTTGCACTCGGGCGCGCATGCGGGCTGTAATCCTTGCCGCGGGTACCGGTTCTCGGCTCGGCGGGCTTACCGCGTCGACACCAAAATGTCTGGTCCCGTTCGCCGGTCGATCGCTGTTGTTCTGGCAACTGCAGGCGCTTCACCGTGCTGGAGTTGTTGATATTGCGATCGTCACTGGCGCGCACGCCGAACAGCTTGAATCGTTCGGTCTCACGCGCTTCCACAACGATCGATTCGCTTCCACCAACATGGTGGCCAGCCTCATGTGCGCGCGTACTTGGTTCGACGGCAACGACGACATACTCGTCGTGTACGGCGACATCGTGTACGAGACGCGCGTTGTGCAAGCAGCGCTCGCGGCCGACTCGCCAATCAATGTGGTTGTCGATCGCAATTGGCGGGCGTTGTGGGAACTCCGGATGGATGATCCGCTGAGCGATGCCGAAACGCTGCGAATCGACCACCGCGGCAATCTCGTGGAACTTGGGCACAAACCCACCAGCTACGACGAGATCGAAGCGCAATACATCGGAATGATCAAAATCCGAGCCGAATTTGCGACAGAATTCGTGAACACACATGATGCGATCAACCCGAACGCCGACATCGATGGCCGCGATCGAGACAACATGTTCATGACCAGTTTCCTGCAGCATTTCATTGATACCGGCACTGCAATCGCCGCTGTTGGCGTCGACGGTGGCTGGATCGAGGTCGACACAACTAGCGATCTCGCGGCGTACGAGCGCGAGTACTTGGCCGGGTCGCTGCACCTATACCTTGATCTTGAGGAAAATTGATATGGCACTCTGGTCACGGAAATCGCCCGAGAAATCACCGGGGAAATCACCGGGGACACCCTCGGGGTCCGGTCGTCAAAAGTTCCCTGGATCCAAGGACTACGGCAAGCTTTCGGCGCGCGAGCGAGCGATCACATTCTACGGTGAAGATTCGGCATCGTGGCCGCACCTCGAACCAATCATCACGGAACTGACGACGCGCCATCAGCGCACCATTTGCTATCTCACATCTGATGACGCCGACCCAGTGCTGACTCGCAACGACCCACATATCCACACCTTCTCCATCGGCGATGGGTTCGGTCGGTCGTTTCTCTTCCAAATGATGGAAACGGGAGTGATGGTGGCGACCGTCCCACAACTTGGCATCACTGTGCTTCCACGAGCAAAGCGCGCCGCGACGCTCGGCACCAAATACGTGTATGTGTTTCATTCAATGGCGAGCACGCACATGATCTATGAAGCAGACGCATTCGATTACTACGACACGGTCCTGTGTGTTGGCCCATACATGGAACTCGAAATTCGGGCAAGAGAACGCCTCGCCAATCTCCAACCGAAGGAACTCCTCGCTCACGGCTACGGCCGACTCGACGCGATTCTTGCAGCAGGCTCACAGACCGTGCCGCGCGCCGCGAATACGCCGGCGGTTGTGCTCATCGCACCATCGTGGGGACCAACCTGCATCTTCGAAACCTGCGGCACGGAGCTTGTCGAAGTACTGCTCGGCGCAGGCTTCGAGGTCATCGCGCGGCCCCACCCGATGACCTCAAAACGGTCACACGACACATTGACGGCCTTTGCGCAGCGGTTCGACGGACGCGAACGCTTCACCTTGGAACGCGACGTCGCGTCGCAGGATTCGTTGCACCGCTGCGACATCATGATCAGCGACTGGTCGGGTGCCGCCATGGAATATGCATTCGGTCGAGAGCGGCCCGTACTGTTCATCGACGTACCGCGCAAGGTCAACAATCCGAACTACAGCGACTTAGGGATCGAACCTTTCGAGGCGTCGATTCGCGACAAGATCGGCGCGGTCGTGGCTCCCGATGCCTTGGCAAGCGTTCCTGAGGTTGTTCGAACATTGATCGCCGATCCAGAATCTTTCCGGACGAGAATTCAACAGGTTCGCGGCGAGAACATCGCGAACATTGGTACGAGCGCTGGAGTCGCCGCCGATCTGATCGCGGCCAAAGCCGACGCCTACCTTGCAAGGATCCCCTCATGACGTTGCATCGCGACGGATTACTGGCATCGCTACTCGTCGAACTTCCGAGCGTCGACGCCTCGGGCGCGATCGCTACATCTGCGCTCGTACGCCGTTGGTTACAACACGGAAGTTCGACGCCCGACGATCGTCGCTCGCTCGATGCACTGTGTCGCCAGATCGACGTGCGCAAGCGCGTCTCTCAAACGTACGGCATGGCATTTCAGCGAGTCGACCCCGAGCTACCTGCGCACCCAACCGTTGTTGGCGGCCTTGCGGCTGCGTTGCTAGCGCATGCGGCTCACTTCGGCGGCTCGCCGCACGATGACGGCTTCCCACTGAAATGCATCAATAGCGCGTTGAAGTCGCTCGAATTTCACGGCGTGCCACACGCGCCCCAGTTGCGCGGCTGGGCGCTCGAACTCCTCGATGCCCACACGGAGAGGAGCACCCGATGACACGAATCGTGCCCATCACGGTGTTGGTGTGGGAAGGTCCGCAGGCACGCGCGTATCTCGTTCGTATGCGGCGTTCCGGCATCCGGCCACAACGAATCATCGTGATGGTCTCTGATCCACTTGCTCAAGCGCCAGGTCACCTCTCTGCGATCCTGCAACTTGGCGAGCGGAGGCAGGACAAAAAGAACAATCACCATGCCTACGCAATTCGCAATGCGCATCCACAACTCGTGCGCGCGATCGCTACTGCGATGGATCCGATCATTCCAGATGCCTCGGGTTTTATTGCCGAAATGTTCGAAGGATTCTCGTACGCGAACTACGCCGACCGCGTCGATCGCGTCGCCGCGTCTTCGTACGCTGACAGCTCGCTGCACGAATCCCTCGCCGTCGAACTCATCGACGGAGGTGGCGCCGGAACAGTGCTCTTCACCGGCGGTGGGTTGGTTCCCAAAGCCGTGTTTGCAATTCCTGGCATTTCGATCGTGCACGTACACACTGGATTGCTGCCGTATGTGCGTGGCGCCGATGTGCTCCTGTGGTCGCTCATGGTTCGGGGCCGCCCCGGTATTTCGGCATTCATCATGACACCAGGACTCGACGATGGCGATGTCTTGGCCACGCGCGAATGCGAACCGATCGCAATTCCGATCGCCCGCTCACAACGACCGGATGACGACACGCTGTACCGAGCGCTCTTTTGTTTCATCGACCCTTTATTGCGCGCGGACCTGCTCGTACACGACGTCCTGGAAAATCGCGATGTCGCGACGCTCACGACCGGAATACCCCAAGATCTCACGACGGGCGTCACCTTTCATTTCATGCATGCAACTGTTCGTTCGCGTGCGTTGCATGAACTCTTTCCGACAGAACGGCTCGAGGCCGCGACTGCGAGCCACGCAGAGTCAGTCGCGTCAACAACGAAATACAACCGGTACTACGACAAGGTCTCGATCCTTGCTCCGCTGAGGTTTTATGCAGATTCCCTGCGTACGAAAAATGCGTTGCGAGTTCGGGGTCTGCGAAACCGCCAAGCTGACTACTCGCGCCTCATCGGTCACCCCGAGCTGATGCCCGTCCACAAGCAAATCAACGCTCTCCTCGCTCGCCAACACGCTGAATGGTCAACCTACGACTACGGCGAGGGTTACCACTATCAGTCAAGCGACGAGCTCGGCATCACAGGCCTGCGCGACACGACCGGTCGCGTTGAGGCCTTCGATCTCCGCCGCCGCCTTGCTGGCAAGACCGTGCTCGAGATCGGTTGCAACACCGGATTCATCGCGCTCGCCGTCGCGAGTTCCGCCGCTCGCGTTGTGGGATTCGAATTGAACCCACTCCTGATCGACATCGCCAAAGTTGGCGCCACGCATCTCAATGCTGGCAATGTCGAGTTCCTCGTTTCTTCGTTCGAAGAATTTGAGTCGCAGGAACAATTCGACGTCGTATTGAGTTTCGCAAATCACCATACGTACGACGGCAATACACATCAATCCCTCGAGGACTACTTCGCGCGCTGCCATCGATACACGGCGCCGGGCGGCACCTTGCTCTTCGAGTCGCATCCGCCGGCGCTCGAAGGTGCGGCCTTTGCGAAGACGCTCGCGATCATCGAACGCTTCTACGAGATCACCGAATCCGAAATACACAGCTACGGCACGTTCCTCGACGGCGACCGCCGTTTTGTCGTAGGACAACGTCGAGCGACGGTCGCGTCGTGAAATTCGGCCGAACTAGCCGGGTAGATAGAACGTCAGCAGGTCGCTGGAGACCGGCGGGAACAACTGCACCATGAGCTCGCGTTGATCGCCGAGGTAGCAGTCTGGAAATCGGTCTTCGAGGCCCGCAGCGCCGCATCCGAAGAGCAGCGATGCAATCGCATCTGGTGGCAAACCGGATCCGCCCTGGCTGACGATCACCTGCCTCGGGCCTCCTGTGCTGATGTTTCCGACTTCGCCACGCGCCACGGTGAACGCCAACTGCGATTCCCAAAATGACAACTCGACAAGCTCGTCGGCATCACGCAACGTCGAGGCCGAGAGTCGCCGACTCAATTCCGGTCGCAACGCCGAAAACAGCGCCCCTGGATCCTCGATCCGGACGTAATACCAATCGGCGCGTTCATCGGCGCCGAGTAGCTCCGCCAACCCCGGAACGTGTGGTCGATTGTGTACCCGTACGCTCACCGTTCCGTCGCTGCGAATATCGCCAAGCAGTGCGCGCGTCGCCTCCGCGTCACGCGACGCCACCTCACTCACCAACACAACGTCGTCTTCAGGTGGCGTCCAGCGCCCCGTCGCGACGATCGTTCCTTGGCGTTCCGCCACATAGTTCGCGCTGCCATCTCGCTGCACTAACCAACGCCAACATTCGCTTTGATGGGGCGTCGCGACATCGAAGTGCGCTTGCGCTTCACATTGCAGATCTGCCATCGCGCTGATATCAGCGGAACCCGCGAGACGCACCTTCAACTCGGTATCCGCAGAATCTCTGCTCGCAGTTGGCAGCAGCGGCGCGTACGGGTGCATCGGTATTGCGTATCCATAACCGAACTGCCGGTAGAAGTATGGAATTCCGATCATGACCTGCGCAACGTGTTCCTGCGTATAACTCAGTGCATGACACCACCGCATCAGCGCACGCACGTAACCGCGGTGCTCATGACTCGTCGCACAGGCAACGAGCTCGACTTGACCTACCGAGAGTTCCGTGGCACCAACGCGCAACACTTCATCTAACAGGGTCGCGGTCGCAACAACACCGCCGTCGTGTTCGACGACTCCAACCCCAGCCCAACCACAATCCGGGTCATCCACGATCAATTCGAGATCCATTGCATCGGCGCTTTCACCGCGATCGGTGAGCAGCTGACAAATCGAATCCCGATCGCGCGGTTCGGCACCACGCAACACCGCGCCGTCGCTGAGAACTGTGTGTGAAGTAGTCATCCCTGCAATCTGCCACAATCAACTCGTGGAATCACGATCTCGGAGCGAAATTCGGGCCACCGCGATCATTGTCGTTGCGGCCGCGCTCTACTTTGGAACGCGCGCTCCGTTCATCAACGAATACGTCTATTTGGTCCGGCTCCGCCACGTCGCCAGACCGCAATACATCCAGGGTGACTGGAGCCTGAATGGATCATTCGGCGAAAACCTCGTCTTCAACACCCTCCTCGCGCCGCTGGCAAACGTGCTGTCGATCGTCGCGATCGCTTGGCTGGGTCGTGTCATCGTTTGGGTCACGCTCGCTCGCCTGGTCGTGGCGTTCGGTCGCCGCATTGCGTTGACACCGACGACCACCGCCGTCGCAGTCTGTATTTGGATGCCATGGCAGGTCAAGCTTGTCGGCGCAGACTGGATGTTCGGATCATTCGAGGCCAAGCCGATCGCGTACTGCTGCCTATTGGCGGGAATTATCGCGGCGTGCGACAACAGGGTTCCTGGCGCCCTCCTACTCGCCGGCGCAACGATCAGCCTGCACCCTGGAGTCGGGGTGATGGCCGCACCCGCGCTGATTGTCGCGTTACTCGCGCGACGCACGACACGCGCTCGGACAGTTCGTTGGATCCCCATCCTCCTTGTCGGTGCTGGCCCCGGGATCTTCGGCATCGTTCGCGATTTTGGTGGGAGCTCAGGTAATCGAGCGCTCTGGAAATTGATGGCCTTGCATATCTATCCGTTCCACCTGAACCCATGGCATTTTGGAGTCCTCAGCGCAGTCGCGATCGCCGCGATGTTGGTCGCCACGATTTCCGTGCTGCGCAAAGATCCGATAGGTGACCACGCAACACGGGCGACCCTGATCGTGTTTACGCTCGCAGCGGCGGTCCCACCGCTGCTTGGCGTTGTTGCGTTCGGAATGGGGCACTACGAACTTCTCCGATTCTTTCCATTTCGCGTCTTCCCAGTGTGGTGTTCGCTGCTCTTCACATTGATGTGTGCACACCAGTTGCAACAATTTCGGATCGACCGCTCTCGTTCGTTCAGGTTCGTGTTGGTACTTGGAGCCGCTGCCGCGGCAGTGGTCGCACAGAATCCGGTTCGAAGCGCCGCGTTCCTCGCACGTCGAAACGCGGTCGAGTGGCACGATCCGCGCAGCGATCTGCAGCTCAGCTACGACTGGATCCGCAATCACACACCGCCTGATGCAGTACTCGTCGCGCCACCAGGGTTAGACCCCCATTACGACACCCAACGCCGACAGATCGCCACGTTCGGCGTTCCGAGGTGGGACCGCGTCGAAGTGTGGGAGACGCGGATGCTGGCGCAGCTCGGCTCCGATAATCGCTCGGTGATCGAAGCACTCAACCGCGGTCGTTCCACCGACGACCTCTACCATGAGCTGACACCGGAGCGGCTGCAATCGCTCTCCAAGAGGTACGGCGCAACCTTGTTTGTCGCTGATCGCGACTACCCACTCCCCATCGCGCACCGTCAGGGCCTATGGATCGTGTACCGGCTCCCCGGTTAGCTACAAGCGCCCGCTTTTACCTTCCTATTACCCTCACACTGCGCGAGCATTACCTCCCGCTCGTATGGTGCTCGCAATGACTGATCGAGCGCGGCGGCGGCCCTCTCAGAGGGTGCGTCAGCGACGTGCTATCGCTATCGCGGCCGTGAGCGCTCTTACCTTGGGGATGTACACCTTCACGCGCGCCGGATCGCAACCAGGCACGCAATCTGGATCTGGCGCGCAACACGCAGGATCAAAGCAGCAACCTTCGCAACACAACGCGACAAGTTCGGGGAAGCCGCAACTGTTGATCACCACATCGGGCGTGACGGTGTTGGTCCAGTCGAAGCAACATTCAGGCTGGCGCGTCATAACGCCATGCGGCCTATCAACGACGATCGCAACTGGTACGCCGATTTCCAACATCACCGTCATGATCGACCCCGGTCACGGTGGACGAGAAACCGGCGCGGATGAACATGGCATACGCGAGTCGATATTGAATCTTGATGTCGCCAAAGTGTTGCAGCACGATCTCGAACGTCTTGGAATACATGCCGCGCTGACGCGCACCGCCGACTATCGACTGCCGATCGCGACGCGCGCCGACTTCGTGAACGCGGTGCATCCAAAGCTGTTCATCAGCCTCCATCACAACAGCGGTGCGGCGGCGGCCAGAACGAGCCCCGGAACAGAGGTCTACTATCAGCACACGTCAACCAGTGCGAAACGACTCGCTGGCCTCGTGTGGCAAGACCTCGTCCATACCCTCGAGACGTATGCCGCCGACTGGGTCGGCGCAAGCGACGCCGGCGCGATCTACCGGCTGAACCCTTCGGGATCTGATTTCTTTGGCGTGCTCCGGCGCACGCAGGGAATACCAGCGGTCTTGGTCGAGCCGACATATATCTCCAGTGGTTCTGAAGCAACGCTCTTGAAGACGTCGAGCTTTCGCGCAGCGGAAGCTTCCGCAATCGCGCACGCGGTACAACGATTCCTCACCACGAACGACCAGGGCGCTGGGTTTCATGAGCCGCTTTCGAGAGGCAACAGCGACCCTGGTGGCGGCGGCGGTGAGGCGCACTGCAACGATCCGTCGCTCGGGTAGCGTCACACGGTGCGCATCGTCATTGCCCTTGGTGGCAACGCGCTGTTGCAACGTGGCGAAGTTCCCGACGCGTTCGTGCAGCTGTCCCGCGTGGAGCACGCGGCGCGAGCGATCGCATTGGCCGCGCGCGAACACGACGTCATCGTGACGCATGGCAACGGACCGCAGATCGGACTTCTGGCTCTGGAAAGCGGCGACGACGTCACCTTGACGCGTCCGTATCCACTCGACGCACTGGGTGCTGAAACCCAAGGGCTGCTCGGATACTGGCTGCAACAAACGATCGCGAACGCAGCAATCGACCGCGAGGTGGTCGCAATCATTACGCAAACCGTCGTTTCGATCGACGACCCCGCCTTCGCTGCGCCTGCGAAATTCGTGGGTGCCGTGTACTCGAAGCGGCAGGCCGATTCCCTCACGCAGTCCCGCGGTTGGACAATGGCACTCGACAACGACGCATGGCGCCGAGTCGTCGCGAGTCCGATGCCGTTGCGGATTGTCGAGAGCTCGATCATCAACACCTTGGCGACTTCGAACGTCATCGTGATCTGCGCGGGTGGTGGTGGTATTCCGGTAGTTGAAACAGCGAGCGGGCTACAGGGCGTAGAGGCAGTCGTCGACAAGGACCACGCTGCTGCACTGCTGGCATCCGAGCTCGGCGCCGACAAGCTGTTGCTCCTCACCGATGTTCCCGCCGTGATCGCCGACTTCGGTACCGAACGCGCAACACCAATCGGCGCAACCTCGGCCGCCGCGCTCAGCTCCTCTTCGTTCGCGGCGGGATCGATGGGGCCCAAGGTCGCCGCAGCATGCCGATTCGTGAAAGAACGCGATGGCATCGCCGCAATAGGCGCCCTCGACGATCTCGCCGCGGTCCTCGCAGGTAGTGCAGGAACACAAATCGGCCGCGAATAGCGTTCTCAGTCGACGCGATCCCGCCGTATCGGACACGTCATACATCGAGGTCCACCCCGGCCTCGACCGAGTTCGCCACCCGCAACGGCGATGACTTCGATACCGTGATCGCGCAGCATCGTGTTCGTTGTGACGTTGCGATCCCAGCCGACGACAACGCCAGGTGAAATCGCCAGAAAATTCGTGCCGTCATCCCATTGCTCGCGTTGCGCTGCACGTTCATCTTCGTCCGCGCAGAGAATCGTGATCTTTTCGCAATCAAGCGCGCGGGCAATCGAGTGCCACAAATCGTGATTCTGTTCGATATGGAATTCTTGCTCATCGGTTCCCGCCTCTGCACCGGTCGATGTCACGGTCCAGGATCGCAAATTGCGATCGAGGTACGGGTACACAATGAACGTGTCGCGATCCACCATCGACATGACGGTGTCGAGATGCATGAAGGCGTGCGAATGCGGGAGCTCGATTGCAATGACCTGCGTTGCCTGACCGTGAGCAAAGAGTTCTGCTGCCAACAATTCAACGGCCATCGGTGTGGTTCGCTCACCCATACCGATCAAGACAGTTCCATTGCCAACGACATGAACGTCGCCACCCTCGATCGAGGCTGGAAGGTGACTGGTTCCATCACCACCGAACCAAGTTCCAAAATCGGCATCGACGAACATTGGGTGGTGGCGGTACATCGCCAGACTATGAATCGTTTCCCGTTGGCGAGCAGGCATTGCCATCGTGTTGATCGATACGCCTTGGTAAATCCAACACGAATTGTCACGTTGAAACAGATGATTCGGCAACGGCGTCAACACAAAGTCTTCAGGGCGTAACGTCGCCCAGCGCAGGCTGCGCTGTGCATGTTTCGGATGCAAATCAGCCTTCACGACTCCGCCGATGAGGTAGCGCGCGAGCGTGGGACCGTCGGCGTCGTCGGCGAGCGCACGCAACGGGCGTACGAGCGCTCTGCCGACGGTTTCCGCGCGACACACCTGATCAAGAATTTCAGCTCGCGCAGCCGCGATGTCGAGGGTCTCGCCAAGCAGCTCGGCGAAATAGTGCACATCGACACCGCACTGTCGGAGCGTTTCGGCAAACGCGTCATGTTCCTCGCGCGCTCGCTCCGCCCACAACACATCGTCGAAGAGCAACTCATTGATATTGCTCGGCGATAGTCGAGTCAACTCAAGTCCAGGACGATGCACGATCGCGCCGCGCAGCTGGCCAACTTCCGAATGCACACCGAATGAATTCATCGCAACATCTTTCGTCGCCTTGTCTGGTTCGCCGATTGTTCTGGTTGTTCTCGTCGATACTGCAGTTTCCGAGATCCCCCTTCAAGAGGCGAATGGCACTACGAAGACCACTGAGGGCACGGTGGGATGCGTGGCTGCCGTTGGGCCCGCCCCGAAGAGTCTTTCGCCTGTGGTCATGCCAACCCGTTCGGTACAGGCTCCACGACATAGGTGCCGACCAGGGTGCCGTCGACCGTCGGAGAACATCATGACGACCACATTGGACGCGCCGCCAGGTTCAGCTGATCACGGTGTCGCGCCGGCTCCCTCGCCGGATACCGCGCCCGCGACTCCGCTCCTCGGACTGACCTCATCGACAGCGCTAGTGATTGGCAGCATTATCGGTACTGGTGTGTTCACCATGCCAGCAGTGATGGCGGGCGCTGGCACAAGTTCGATCATCACCTTGGCGGTGATCGCCGTTGGAGCCGTGCTGCTCGGTGTCCTGTTTGGCCAACTCACAACACGCATCCCGACGCACGAAGGAGGTTTGTACGCGTACGCGCGCCACGAATTCGGAGACTTCGCTGGATACCTCACTGCCTGGTGCTACTGGATCACCTGTTGGGCTGGCAATGCCGCGATCGTGGCGTCGTGGGTCTTGTATGTCGAGTCCTTGTTTGGCATCAGCAATCCGTCGAGTTTGACCAACTTCGGAATCGCGCTCACGGGCTTGTGGATTCCTGCATTCATCAACCTGGCCGGCGTGCGTCAAATGGCCTGGTTCCAAAATGCGACCGTGATACTGAAGTTCCTTCCTCTCCTGCTCATAGCAATCATCGGCTGGTTTTGGGTGACCGCGTCGAACTTCGGCCCCTTCAACGCATCGGGTGGGAGTTTGTACGACGGCATCGGCATCGCCGCGGGTGTCGCATTGTTTTCATTCATCGGCGTCGAGACCGCAGCAATCGTGGCAGGCAAGGTCAAAGATCCGCGCAAGAATGTCGCGAGGGCCTCAATCGCGGGAACTGCGATCAGTGGTCTGCTCTACGTTGCCGTGACGGCTGTCGTGATGGGTCTCGTACCCCACGAAGCGTTAGTCAAAGACGGTGCCCCGTTCGTGGCTGCATTTCGCACCATGTTCCACAACGCCGGTTGGGTCGGAAAGCTCGTGGCGTTGACTGCGGTGATTTCCGGCATTGGTGCGCTCAACGGTTGGACAATGGTGACCGCTGAGATGCCGTATGTCGCAGCCAAAGACGGGCTGTTTCTCAATGTCTTTGCGCGACTCACCCGCAAGAATGTTCCGTGGGTTGGTGTTGTCGTGTCGACGGTTGTTGCATCCGTCCTCATGGGATGGAGCTATTCAGGGAGCACCGGGTTGAAGGTGTTCACGTACCTTGTGTACCTCTCGGTCGTGACAGTCGCGATTCCATACTTCTTCTCGGCCTGTGCCCAATTCGCCTTCTTGGTATCGCGGCGCCGCAAGGTGCAGGGATGGCAGTTCGCCCGCGACCTCGCGATCTCCGTCACCGGCCTGTTGTTTTCACTCTGGGTAACGTTTGCCTCCGGCTACCAAGCGGTGTACCAAGCAATGGTGTTAGTACTCGTCGGCTTGCCGCTCTACGGCTTTCTCAAGGCACGCAAGGAGCGCGACGGCCTAGTTGCGGAACCAGTCGACTTTGTTGAGGATGCTGTCTCCGCGTAACAAGAGCGAAACTGGGTCTCCTTCGACTTATTCAGCGTGCGAGGTGTAGTCGATCTCCGGCGCTCCTTTGACGGCGATCGCGAAACAAAAGCAATGGATCGCTCCGCCGCCGACAGGGCGCAGGCTGTGTACCTCATCCGGTGGGATGTACACGAGGTCACCAGGACCCACAGTGCGGTCCTCATCGGAAATTGTCATCACGCCGCGACCGTTCATCACAAAATAGAACTCGTGTGTTGGATGGGCGTGCGGATACACGTAGCCGCCAGCCGCGACTTCGAATTCATTGACCAGTTCGAGATAGCCACCATCGGTCAATTGCTTCATCTCGCGCGGGTGCATGAGATACCAGACAGGAACCGTGCCGTTGTGCTCCACCTCGGGCTCGACGTCAGCGATAGAGCGAACATCCATGGCATTTCCTCTCGAATCGGGGGTTGCGCGACGCTATGTCGTGCGAGCATCCGAGGGATCGCACTGACCTCGACCCCCTTGGCGAACTACTCGGGTGGTTGCATCGTTTCGAGCATCGCAGCCATTTGTCGGTGCACCAAATTGACTGCCTGCAGTGGTCGAATCATGACCCGGAACTCAACGATGCGTCCTGCGTCGTTGCAACGGATGATGTCGACGCCGTTGACATACTTGCCCCCGACGGTGGTCTCAAACTCGAGCACGGCGGTGTCGCCAGCGAGCACCTGTTTCGCATAGCGAAAAGCCCCGCCCGTTTTCTCATCGGTCGTCGCTGCGACGGCCGGATCGCCCGGGAGTGTCTGACCGGCGGCATGCAGGTACAGCGATGTAATTGCCTTGCCCTGTTGCGGCGTGTACACAATCGGTGAGTAGAACACGACGTCGTCGTCGAGCAACTCGTCGAGCCCGCCCGGTAGTTGGCCACGCAAATACTTATGCCACTTCTCGATTACCTGTTCGATCAACTGCTCTCCTAGCTCACAATGCCAGACATCACCGCCCTTGTGCAGGTCCAGCGTCCGAGACCGGCACCGAATGGTAGCCACCATCGCCTGGATCGCGAGCGGCGCCGACATGCACCTCGACGTTTCCCGTAGCATCCCCAATCAGTGACGCCGGTACTGCGAGTAGCTCTGGTCAACGATTTCGAACTCATTGTGCGTGGGCTCGATGAGATGCTCAATCCCTTTCGCGATCGGCTGCAAATCGTTGAACTCGACATTGGCGCAAACCCCGCGCACCAAGTCGACATTGCCCTCTTCGACACGTACGGACACGCTCGGGGTGGCGTTGACCGGGTCCAATCGCTGGCGCTCGACCCGCGAGTCGGCGCAGTCGTCGTGTACGCATGGGCCTTCCCTCCTGGACAGCTCGACGCTGTCCTCGACGCTGGCGCCCGCGGCGTGCTCTCGAAATCGATCCCTGGCGCTGAGCTCGCAGATGCACTGTTGGAAATCAACGCTGGCACGGTCGTGATTAGCCCCGTCTTTTCACGACCGCGCGCTCGTTGTTGGCCTGGGCACGAGTTCGGACTTACCCCGCGCGAGAGCGAGGTCGCGGCTTTCGTCGCGGAGGGCCTTTCCAATCAGGCAATCGCCGACGCGCTTTTCATTAGCGAACACACCGTGAAGAGTCACCTCAAGGCCATCTTCCAAAAAACCTCTGTCGGTTCTCGTACCCAAGTCATCGCCCGCATCGCGAAAGATCCAGACTTTCGTCGAGTCAGGCGCGCCGGATACGTCGACACGTAACGGGGCGCACGAGTCGCGTTCGCAACCGTGCGCGCTCAGCGTGACTCACTCGTTCGAGGGATGCGCGGCATCGCATTGTGGTGCATCGTGACAAGTGAACACGCTTCGCGCCGTCATCCAACTCGAGGCGTACCGAACCGACCAACGAAAGCAAGGCAGCAGTGAAGTTCACGAAGATCTTCCACGAAGCCCTCGTCGTAGTAAAGCCCGGACTCATCGCCGCGATTCCAGCTCGTTGTGAAATCCACAAAGACCACGTGGCCGTATGACGCAAATTGCGTCGTATGAGGACGAGGACCTAGTCCGGCTCTACCTCAATGACGTTGGGCGCTTCGCGTTGTTGTCGTACGACGATGAGGTCCGCCTCGCCCAAGAAATCGAAATTGGCAGCCTCGCACAACAACGTTTGAACTCAGCTGAAGCGTTGCCTCCTATCGACGTGTTGGAATTCGAAGGCGTCGTCCGCCAAGGCCAAGTTGCTCATAGGACGTTCGTCCAATCGAACCTGCGTTTGGTGCTTTCGATCGCCAAGAAGTACCGACCGTCCGGTCTGTCGCTGCTCGACCGCGTACAAGATGGCAACCTCGGTCTGATCCAGGCAGTGGAGAAGTTCGACTGGCGTAAAGGCTTCAGGTTCTCAACGTACGCGACATGGTGGATACGCCAAGCCATCACTCGTGGCATCGCAAATACGGGCAGGGCGATCCGGCTTCCAGTTCATGCGGGTCAAGCGCTGGCGCGAATCCAGACGACCCGCTCCTTGCTGGAAGTCAGACTCAGACGCCACGCGACGCTCACAGAACTCGCGGCGGAGTTGGACCTGCCCGAGAGCAAGGTGACTGACGTGTTGCGTTTCGCCGCCGCTCCGCTGTCGCTCAACGAGCCAGCTGGTGCCGACTCCGACGTCGAGTTAGCAGAACTCATTGAAGAGAACGATCGCGTTTCGGCACAAGACGCTGCGCTCCTCTCGCTCCTCCCTGCGGAAATCTCCTGCTTGCTCGACGTCCTTGACAAACGCGAGCGCGAAATCATCTCACTACGGTTTGGTCTCGATCGAGGCGAGCCGCGCACACTCGAAGAGGTCGGGGCCCATTTCAACTTGACGCGGGAACGGATCCGCCAACTCGAAGCGCGCGCGATGTCGAAGTTGCGCAGCCCTGACTGCGACGAGACCGTTCGAAGTCTTCTCTACGCGTGACGCTCAGACCATCGACCGTCTCCATCGCGGTGGTCGGCCACACTCCCTAGCCTCGCGGGTCGCCGGACGCCACGCTTTGCAGAAGTGATCGCCGCACTGGCAATCTTGGCGCACGCGGATGCGAAGGAACGCCTCCAGGCCGCCCGGCGAAGCATGAGAGCGGAGATCATGAAACACCTGTACAGCGGTAAAGTCCGCGACATCTACGACGCTGGCGACGGGCTCCTGCTCTTCGTCGCCTCCGACCGGCTCAGCGTGTTCGACGTCGTGCTCGGCGAGACCGTGCCCGACAAGGGACGCGTGCTCACCGCCATGTCGTCGTTTTGGTTCGATGAGTTGAGCGGTGTACTGGCGAACCACGTCGTCGACGCGGAGCTGCCCGACATCCCCGACGAGTGGGTCGGGCGGGTCACGCTGGCGCGCCGGGCCGAGATGCTGAAGATCGAGTGCATCGTGCGCGGCTACCTGACGGGCTCGGCGTGGAAGGAATACCAGACGACGGGCACGATGAACGGCGTGCCGCTTCCCCCCGGCATGCAGGAGAGCCAGCAGCTACCGCAACCGGTCTTCACGCCGTCGACGAAGGCGGACATCGGCGACCACGACGTGAACATCACCTACGAGGACTCGTGCGTGATCGTGAGCAAGGAGGTCGCCGAGCAGGCTCGGGAGGCGTCGCTCGAGCTCTACCGGATGGGGGCGGAGCGAGCATTGCTCAACGGCATCGTTATCGCCGACACCAAGTTTGAGCTGGGCTTCATCGACGGCGAGCTGAGGGTATGCGACGAGATGCTCACGCAGGACTCCTCGCGCTTTTGGCCCGAAGACGCTGTGACGCTCGGGAGCACGCCACCGTCGTTCGACAAGCAGCCAGTGCGCGACTACGCCGAGTCGCTCGGCTGGGACAAGACGCCGCCAGCACCGCCCATGCCCGATCACGTGATCGCCGCGACGCGCAGCCGCTACATCGACGCGTACGAGCGCATCTCGGGCCTTTCCTTCGCTGACTGGCCCGGTGGCGGCTGAGGCGTGCCGCCCGCACGTGCAAGACTGCGAGTGTGGTCAAGGCGGCGCAGAGCGATGACGATTTCATCGCGCAGCGCCTACGCGCAGCCGGCGCGACCGACGACGAATTGCGAGCTGCCCGCACCAGCCCCGAAGCTTTGGTGGTGCTCGCAGCAGATATAGGTATCCGACCGAACGGTGCGCCGATCTCGCGTGAGGAATTGGCACGTCGCGTTGGCGTATCTCCCGAACGTATTGACGAAGTGCGATCGATGTGCGGCCTGCGCGCTGCGCTGCCCGGCATGTCGAACTGGTTCGAGTCCGATGCCGAGTGGGTCGCGCTTATCGAGGCCGGAATCGTGTTTCTTGGGGAAGGCGCCGTCACGAGCTTGATGCGACGAGCGGGTCTTGCGTTGTCGCAGCTTGCGCATGCATCGTCGGAAGCATTTCGTGTGAACGTCCTCATGAGTGACCCAGCTGCCGATCCCGGCGCCGACGTGGTCAACGCATTGACACAACTCATCGAAGGAAACGTGGCCGCCGGTGCATTGATGGACGGATATGCGCAGGCAATCGGACAATTGTTTCGGCATCATTCGCGCGAAACGGTCCGGCGCGAAACGCGAGTAGCTGGTGACCATGGTGAGTTACTTCCGATGGCGATCGGATTCGTCGATCTCGCGGCATCTACGGATCTCGGGGAGCGTGTTGACGCCGCGCACCTTGCTGAGTTGGTCAACGATTTTGAAACGGCGGTGTTCAGAGTTGCTGGAGATCGCGGCGTTCGAGTCGTAAAGACGATTGGCGACGAGGCGATGTTCGCGGCCGATGATCCGGGTGCGCTTTGCGAAGCCGCGCTCGATCTGATCGAGTATTGCCTTTGCCACCCGGTGTTCACTACGGCACGTGCAGGTGTCGCGTTCGGTGACGTGCTCGGGCAAGGCGGCGACTGCTACGGACCAACCGTCAACCGCGCGGCACGGTTCGCGCAGGCAGCGCACGACGGCTGGTTGATGGCCGACCATGGTCTTGAGAAGCTGATCTCGTTGCCCTTGCAATATCAGTCCGTGACAGCGCAGGAGCATCGAGGATTAGGCGTCGTGAACTGGGGACGCGTCTCGCGTTGACGCATCGGCGCGACTGCTATTGCGCGACGATTGCGTCCATCTGGCCCATCGCCTCGCGCAATCCTTCTTCCATGCCCATCGCAATGAGTTGTTGCATCGCTTCTTGCGAGGCAAACGTCGATCTGATCGCGACTCGGGTGCCACCGCCATCTCGGCGTGTCAGCGCAACGTTCATGTGCGTCACCGGCATGTCGGGATTCGCAACGCCGTGTTCGTCGGCAAAGCCGTCTTCGATTTCGAGTGAATTCGGAGGATCGACTGCTGTGATGCGCCACCACCCATGTGGTTGATCGCCTTCAGGCCCGGTCATGTAATAGGTGACGATGGACCCCACCGAGAGATCGTGGTCGACGAACGTTGCCGGGTAGAAGGGTGGTCCCCACCAGCGTTCGAGTTGACGCGGGTCCGCCCACAGTTGCCATGTGCGGTCGATGTCGGCGTCGAATTCTGCCGTGATGGTCATCGTGTGTGTCCCGATGTCCTTCTCTATTGTCATAACCGTCACGTGAGTACTCCTAGTTCGGGTGACGTGAGAATTTCCGCCATGCGGGCCACTCGGCCACGCCATATTTCTTCGAGGTCATCGAAGACTTGGTTCGCTCGGCGCAGCGCGTCGATGTTGGCGCGCACTAGTTGTTCGCGACCGTGTCGGTGTTTGGTGATGACGGTTGCGGTCGCGAGGATCGCTACGTGTTTTTGGACGGCGGCGAAGCTCATCGGGTAGCGACGCGCCAACGCTGAAACGGACTGTTCTGAGTGCAACACGACCTTCACGATGTCGCGTCGCGTCGGATCGGCGAGGGCGCGAAGCACAAGATCGATCGCAGGGATGGCTGGCGGCCCGTCCCGTTCACATACAACCATATGGTTGTATGTTAATCGACCTTCACTGCCATGTCAAGACCGCGCATTCTTGGAACGCCGCGCCGCCCGACGACATTGTTTCGATTTCGCAAATGCGTGGCAGTCGCTACGATTCGCGAACCCACTACCACGGTGGCGTTCGTGACGATTGGGAGATGCTGTGAGCTTGAAAATCGTTGGTGCTGGTGTCGGCCGTACTGGAACACATTCGCTGAAGATCGCGCTTGAGCAATTGCTCGGCGGAACCTGTCATCACATGGTTGAGATGTTTGTGCGGCCTGATCAAGTGGCATCGTTCATTGGCGCGATCGACGGTGCACCCACCGATTGGTCCGCCGTGATGAACGACTTCACGGCGATGGTCGACTTTCCCGGATCGTTGTTTTGGCGCGAGATCGCAGCTGCATTTCCAGACGCGCCCGTACTGCTTTCAAGCCGCGATGCCGAGGGTTGGTACAAAAGCGCGTCAAACACAATCTTTGTCTCGCTCGACGGAGCTCCACCCGAGCTACAACCGTGGATGCAAGCCGTCAAACGCTGTTTGCACGATCGGTTCAACGACGACTTCCAGAACAAAGACGCAATGATCGCAGCCTATGAAGCACACAATGCGGCCGTTCGCGCCGAGGTGCCGGCGAGTCGATTGATTGACTGGACTCCTTCGGACGGCTGGGGTCCAATCTGCGCCGCACTCAACATGGCTGTGCCAGACGAACCTTTCCCCCTCACCAACACGACGAGTGAATTCCGGCAAATGATCGGCCTCGATAACTAATCCATTGGGTTGCCTCGAGGAGTGCATGATTGTTCACGATCGAGTGCAACAACGAAGCCGCCTTCGACCAGATATCCGGGTACACGTCGTCCCCGAGCAGGTTTGTGCCGGATCGAGCGGCAGCCGATCCGAGAAGACCAAGATCTCTGATCTGCGCCAGATCCCCAAGCAGCGAACACGCGACCGCTCGAAATATGCCCTGACCAGGACAACTTTGTGGAGACGATGGGACTCGAACCCACGACCCCCTGCTTGCAAAGCAGGTGCTCTAGCCAACTGAGCTACGTCCCCTTAGGGGCGGCGATTCTATGTTGTGCACCCTGATTCTGATCGCACGAAACATAGTGGAGCGTGGGTCAGGGTCAGCCGATCGGTGCGCCCTCGAAGACCGCGGCGTGCAATCCGCGCTCACCGAGGGATCGAATCAGCTCAGCTGCCTCAAACGCCGACGCCACGCCGTGCACCCCGGGCGCAACAAATTGTGCAGGGTCGACAAGTAACTCAGTCACCCGACCCAAGACCGCACCGGCCGCAATCGAAACGCGATCAATCGCGCCATAGACAACTACGTCGCGCACGCCGCCACGCTGGCCCCAGACCTCGACCCGGATCGCGCCAAGACCGTCGTCGTCACGGTTCGGCCAACGCGAGGCCTTGGCCTCCGCCAACGACGTTGTAATTGCAACATTTGGCCCGAATGCCTCTGCGAGCGATTCTCCCCCACCGCGCACGACCTGACAATCAGCCGCTCCGATGGGCTCAGGGAACCACACCTGCTCATCGAGACGCGCGCATTCCTTCCACAATCCGCCGCGGAAAAGTGCCGGAACGTCGCGACGTTGTTCTCGAACCGAATCGATCGACGCTGGGCCAGCAGCTCCGGCGCGTGCGACCCGAACTTCGTCGATCGTGTCGAACAACGCCCGGGCATGCATGGCCAACACGTCGGCAAAGCCGGGCGCGAATCCGCAACCAACGATCAACGCGACGCCACGATCAGTCACGTCACCAGCGAGTGCCCTCAATCCCGCAAGCGCCTCCACGCCATCGGCCGCGCTCGCCATCGGTACAGCAGCTTCAAGCGCGAGACGCGCGAGACGCACGTCGTGGTCGCCGGCGAGCGCGCCAGCAACAACGTCGACCGCTTCCAACGTCGCGGGCGTCAGGGGCCACGGTGCAACCGAGGCAGTCGACCCAAGAATTTCGGCGACTCGCTCCGCGTGGCGCGAGCCCCGCGCTGCCACAATGACACGCTCGAACTGCCCGCCGTCAACGAGTTGTCGGGCCGCCCGGCGGCCGACAAGGCCGAGGCCGCACACGAGTGCCGTGGTCAACGGAGCGTGTCGCGGTCGAGTTGGCGCCAGCCACCCTTCGAGGGTGTCACAGGGCCCTTCCCGACGACTCGAGAAAGCCCGCCGATGGCAGCGGCAACACCCAGCACAAACATCACACGACGGAACAATCGCACGCCTGGCAGTGTACAGAATGTTCGAGGCGAACCCTCACGAACGTCGATCTCGCACGGCAAGACGATCCGCGACGGCCAGCATCTCCGACCCGATGGGCTGCAGCCCGATCTGGGTCGAAAGCAATCCAGTGGAGACCCGTTCTACAACTCCCCATTCCCAGATCGCAGTCGCGTTGAGTCCTGTGCGCTCGGCCAGCGATGTGGCGCGTTCCCACGCCCCACCCTCGAGAATCTCCAGCGGGTCTTCGCGCATCAGAATTCCCATGTCGTACTCGGCCTCAGCGAGGAGGCCATCTGGGTCGACGAGTTTGAATCCATGGCCCGCAGTGAGCGCGTTCCACTCGTGAACGTCGCCGTGCACAAGTACCGCTCGTTCATCGTCATGCGCGGCAATTCGCGACGCTGCGCACGCAAGGGCATGGTCGATAGCACGCTCGGTGCAGGGGCGATCGAGGGCGTGCCACATCTCCACGATTGATTCGCAGAGCCAACGTCCCTTTGCGGCTCCGGTCGGTAGGTCACAATCTGGGGCCGGACGCCACACTTGTTGCGCCACGGAGCAGAGAATTGCGTGCCGCTGAACAGTTGGGAGCCCGAGATCGTGCAGCGACGGCCCAAGACGTTCGAGTAGCAGCGCGCCTCGGTCGACGT
This sequence comes from Acidimicrobiia bacterium, assembly GCA_038228615.1. Lineage (GTDB taxonomy): Bacteria > Actinomycetota > Acidimicrobiia > IMCC26256 > PALSA-610 > F1-120-MAGs023. Next base: position 21,678 of record JBBRPC010000022.1, read on the forward strand.
CGTCGCGCAATAACTCGACGCAACCCTCGCCGTTCGTACGCCGCAGCACCGCGATCTCGTGCTTCGCCGCGTCGCCAACACCTGGCATGATCAGCTTCAACACGGCCGGCGTCCCGTCGCCGAGAGTGACCTCCGCGACGTAGGCCTCGGTTCCGTCCTCGTAGGGTCGACCAACAGTTATCGACCATTCGTGCTGCACATCGGCGACGAGGTCGTCAAGCCCGTCGATCCAATCCGTCGCGCCGACAGCAATCGCCTTGTTACGAACGACCGCCGGAACCTTCACGTGGGGCTAGTAAGAATCGAACTTACGACCTCGTCCTTATCAGGGACGCGCTCTAACCGACTGAGCTATAGCCCCGTTGAAGCGGTTTCGGAGCGTAGCAGTCGCTCAGCTTTCCTCAGCGACGGTAATTTCGATGCCGCCGATGAGGTCCGAGAACAAATTGTAGAAGCCCGTGGCAAGCACAGTCATGACCGTCGCAAGCGACGCGAACACGAGTCCGAGCAACGTACCGGCTCGCAGTATTTCGGACGGGAAGAACTTAAAACCCTTGTCGTCGAAGAGATCTCCAACGAACGATTCCACTTTATGAATGACGCCTGCAGTATCGGCTACGAACCAGACCATGACCCCAGCGACCAGAATTACTAAGAGAGCGCACAGATAAAAACATACCGAGACCTTGAGTACCGACCACAGGTCGATTCGCCGAATGGTTTGGTGATACCGCTGCTCAGAAGGGCGTTGGCCTGCAGGTGCGGTCTTTTCGGCACGGACTCGACCTGGGTTTCTCGGCCACGACAAGCGCGGCGCGTGATCGTCGACCGCCGGGGTGGGCGCCATCTTGTTGGCTGCCGGTCGAGTCGCGGTCGGGGTTGCCAGCAGCGGTTTCCGTAGGTTCATTCGCCGTCGTCCTCCAACACCGTTACGTCCTGTATCTCAAGCTCAGCGCTATTCGACGCAGACTCAACATCGGCGGAGTCTGACGCCTCGCCGCCATCAAGCACGAGTGCAACAGCCACCACAGTATCCCCATCGGCCACACGCGCCACGCGCACTCCTGTCCCGGCCCGTCCCTGCGCCGAAATTTCACTCACCGGCGTACGGATGACGTTGCCGGCCGACGAAAACACCAAGACATCGTCGTCGTCGGTCACCGTGAACGCGGCAACAACCTCGCCGCGAGCTTCGGTGATCTTCATCCCACGAACCCCCTGCCCGCCACGCCCTTGCGGGTTGAAGGAGTCGAGCCGGGTTCGTTTGCCGTGCCCACTCGAAGACACGAACAGCATCACGGCGTCATCGCGGGCAACGTCACAACTCACAACCCCGTCCCGATCGTTTTTGAGCCTCATCCCGCGCACGCCGGCAGCGGAACGTCCCATCGCCCGCACTGCACCCTCATTGAAGCGAATAATCATGCCGTCTTTCGACACTAAGAACACGTCGTTCGTGCCATTGGTTTGCACGACGCGCACCAATTCGTCGTGATCGTGCAGATTGATCGCGATCAGCCCGGCGCGTAACGATGAGTCGTACTCCGACATACGCGTCTTTTTAACGACACCTTTGCGCGTCGCGAAAAAGAGATATGCGCCGTCCTCGTAGGTGCGGGTATCGATCACAGCTTCGATATGTTCGTCGGGCTGCAGTGCGATCAGGTTCACCAGCGCCGAACCCCGCGCGGTGCGATCCATCATCGGGATTTCATGCGCACGGAGTCGGTAGACCTTGCCCCGATTCGAAAAGAACAACAAATATGAATGCGCTGTTGTCATCAACAAATGCTCGACGTGGTCTTCCTCGCGCAATTTGGCGCCCGTGATCCCCCGACCGCCGCGACCCTGCGAACGGAATTGGTCGGTTTGCACGCTCTTGATGTAGCCGCCCTTCGACAACATCATGACGAGCTCTTCATCATCGATGAGATCGAGCGTGTCGATATCACCCGGGTCGTGCACGATCACCGATCGACGGTCGTTACCAAACGTGTCGCGAACGTCTTCTAACTCGACGCGAATGACCTCACGCATTTTTCCTTCGTCGGCAAGGATCGCTTCGAGCTCCACAATTTTGGCGACCAGTTCGTCGTATTCCGTTTTGAGCTTTTGGCCTTCCAGTTGTGCGAGGCGACGCAACATCATGTCGAGGATGTGTTGGGCTTGTTCCTCACTGAACGAGAAGGGTTCATTTACCAACGCTTCGCGAGCGGCGCCAGCATCGGCGCTTGCACGGATGAGTTGGATAATCGCGTCAATCATGTCGAGCGCACGCAACAAACCTTCGAGGATGTGCGCTTGCCGGCGTGCTTTATCGAGGCGAAATTGGGTCCGACGCGTGATGACATCAAACTGATGTTTGATATACACCTGCAAGGCTTCGCGCAGTCCCAACAATCGCGGAATGCCGTCCACCAACGCGAGCATGTGTGCCGAGAAACTCGTTTGCATTGGCGTGTTCTTGTACAGCTGGTTGAGCACAACCTGTGCGTTGGCATCGCGTTTGAGCTCGACAATCAAGCGGATCGTGTCACCAGCCGATTCATTGCGAACATCGCGAACGCCTTCGATGCGGCGATCGTTCACAAGCTCCGCGACTTTTTGGCCCACAACTTCGGGGGAAGTTTGATACGGCAGTTCACTCACCACGATGCGTTGCGAACCTTTGTGTTCTTCAATTTCAGCAACCGCGCGCATCTTCACAGATCCATGGCCTGTGTGATAAAGCTCGCGCATTCCAGTGCGGCCGAAGATCTGCGCACCCGTCGGGAAATCCGGAGCGGGAACACACTCCATCAACGCGGCGGTGTCTGCGTCCGGATCTGCAAGGAGCAACAACGTCGCGTTGATAACTTCGCGCAGGTTGTGCGGCGGAATGTTGGTTGCCATCCCCACGGCGATGCCACCGACGCCGTTCACTAACAGGTTGGGAAAGCGTGCGGGGAGCACAACGGGTTCTTGATTTGCGCCGTCGTACGTTGGGTTCATATCAACGGTGTTCTCGTCGATTTCACCTAACAACCGCATTGCCAGCGGAGCGAGTCGCGCTTCGGTGTAACGCATCGCCGCTGGGCGATCAGCGGGATCAGGAGTCCCGAAGTTGCCATGCCCATCGATCAGGGGATGGCGCAAAGAAAAGTCTTGTGCCATGCGTGCGAGCGCGTCGTAGATCGAGCCATCGCCGTGCGGGTGGAACTTGCCCATCACGTCGCCGACGGCCGCGGCACACTTCTTGTGGGGTCGCTCCGGACGCAAACCGGCTTCATACATACCGAACAGGATGCGCCGGTGGACTGGCTTCAAACCATCGCGCGCGTCGGGAAGTGCACGCGAGGTAATAACCGACATCGCGTAGTCGAGGAACGAGCGCTCCATCTCTTCTTGAATTTCGACGGGCTCAACGTGGCCCATCGTTGGGGTTTCGTTGCCATCACCTTCAGGCACGGTCTTGCTCCTCGAGTAGCTGGCGCATCAATCAAATATCCAGGAACCGCACATCGTGTGCATTCTCTTGAATGAAACCTCGTCGCGCTTCCACATCGTCGCCCATCAATCGAGCAAAGATTCCGTCGGCGATCGCTGCGTCTTCGACCGAGACTTGGAGGAGCGACCTCGTCGCGACGTTCATCGTGGTAACGCCGAGCTCCGGCCAATCCATTTCGCCAAGTCCCTTGAAACGGCTGATCTCGATCTTTCGATTCGGATGCGCTGCCTCAAACGCGCGTAACGCTGCTTCGTCTTTGAGGTAATTGCGTTCCTTACCGATGTCGGCACGAAATAACGGCGGCTGCGCGATGTACACGTACCCGCGGTGCACCAACTCCGGGAGTTGTCGATAAAAAAACGTGAGCAAGAGTGTTCGGATGTGCGCGCCGTCGACATCGGCGTCGGTCATCAAGATGATCTTGTGGTATCGGCATTTTTCGACGTTGAAATCCTCGCCGATTCCGGCGCCGACCGCAGTGATCAGCGCTTGAATTTCTTCGCTGCGCAGCATTCGGTCGAGCCGAGCTCGTTCCACGTTCAAGATCTTGCCGCGGATCGGCAGGATGGCCTGAAAGTGGGGGTCGCGGGCGCGCTTCGCTGGACCACCTGCACTGTCGCCTTCAACAATAAACAGTTCGGCTTCTTCGGGATCTCGCGACGCGCAGTCGGCGAGCTTGCCTGGCATTCCGCCCGACTCCAACAACGACTTGCGTCGGGTCAGGTCACGAGCTTGGCGCGCTGCGACGCGTGCCCGCGACGCTTGTAACGCCTTGCCGACAATCGCCTTTCCCTCATTTGGATGCTCTTCGAGCCACTCAGCCAATCGATCGTTGGTGACTTTTTGGACCAGTGAACGCATCATCGTGTTGCCGAGCTTCGTTTTTGTTTGCCCCTCAAACTGGGGCGTACGAAGCTTCACAGAAACGATCGCAGTCAGACCTTCACGAATATCTTCGCCAGTGAAATTGTCGTCTTTTTCTTTGAGGAGCCCTTTGGCACGCCCGTATTTGTTGACGACACCCGTCAAGGCTGTACGTAAGCCTTCTTCGTGCATCCCCCCCTCGGTGGTAGCGATGTTGTTCGCAAACGAATGGATGCCTTCGTGGTACCCAGTATTCCACTGCATCGCGATTTCGACTTCGCTGCTCTCCTGCGTGTCGGCGTAGTAGATGACCGCAGGGAAGATCGGTTCCTTGCTCAGGTTGAGATGCGACACGAAATCAACGATTCCGCCGTCGTACTTGAATATTTGCTCGATGGGTTCGTCTGGCCGCTCGTCGCGGAACACGATCTCGAGGCTGCGGTTGAGGAACGCCATCTCGCGCATGCGTTCCAGAAGCGTTTGCGCACGAAACTCGACTTCTTCGAAGATCGTTCCGTCTGGCCAAAACGTCACCGATGTTCCGGTCTCATCCGAATCACCGATTCTCTGCAATGACGCCACTGGTTCGCCGCCGTGCTCGAAACTCATCCGGTGGAATCCACCTTCACGATGGATCTCAAGATCGAGCCGCGTCGAGAGCGCGTTCACGACAGAAACGCCAACGCCGTGGAGGCCCCCCGAAATTTTGTACCCCTCGCCACCAAATTTTCCGCCAGCATGCAGCACCGTCAACACGATTTCCGCCGCCGACTTGCCGGGATATTCAAGGTGTTCATCGACGGGGATTCCTCGGCCGTTGTCGACAACACGACACGAACCGTCGCGACGGAGCGAGACCACAATGCGCGTGCAATAGCCCGCGAGGGCCTCGTCAACACTGTTGTCGACGACCTCATATACGAGATGATGGAGCCCGGTCGGACCCGTCGAACCGATATACATCCCGGGTCGTTCGCGAACTGCTTCGAGGCCCTTGAGAACCCGGATGTCCTTGGCGCCGTACGTCACGGCAACACTCCACACACAATAGGGGTCAACAGTTCCAAAATCGCTGCGAATTCGCGGCAGTCAGATACACATATGACCAGGTCAGAGGCCATTCTCAGCCTGGGACGAGTCTACCATTGTGGTGCGACATTTCGAGGTTGCAAAGGCTGTTTATCGAGGGCGCGTGACCACCACGCGAATACGCGAAATCTCATCGCCAAAAGCTGCCCGCAGACGCATCGACAAATCACCAGATGATTGGCGCACTAGCGACGCTGCACCAGCGTCTCGCGCGTGAATCGTGAGCATCCCATCGACGCAAGAACCAGGGCTCGTGCATTCGCCAAGGGGCGACCCGACCACCTCGGCCCACCGCTGTGCGATCAACCCAACGCGCGAGCCTGCCGGACGCGAGGCTCGGGCTACGCCAACCATCAGATCGTTCGTGAGCGCTTCAATCGCAGTAGCGATTGGAATCGGTTCGGAACTCACTGCGACACAACTTTGCCGAGTTCCATTTCAAGAAACTGTTCAATTTCAACGCCGGCCGGTACGCCGGACGCCGTACTCAGCACAGTTTGGCCCCGGGGAAGGAGGCCAACCAACGCCGCGGCGCGGTGCATATCGAGTTCACTGAACACGTCGTCGAGTAATAGCACAGGCGCAGCTTCCAACATATCGGTCAGCACTGCATGGCCGGCGAGGCGGAGCGCGAGTGCGAATGAACGTTGTTCGCCCTGGGATGCTTGCGTACGCGCCTCAAGCCCATTGAGCCGGAACACAACATCGTCGCGATGTGGCCCGACGAGCCCGAGTTGACGGTCGAGTTCCTGTTGGTGACGAC
>JBBRPC010000023.1:0-26999 GCA_038228615.1 Acidimicrobiia bacterium
ATCACCGTATCGACTGCGAATCCGTCTTCGCCGTAGAGCCTGCTCACCGTTGGCGACTTGAGCGCCGGCAACAACGCGATGACAGCCTGCAAGTTCGCCTCGTCGACGTTGAGTTTGACGAGTACGCGTCCGCGCGCCTCGAGCGCGCCCGTGAGGAGCACTTGCAGTTGTTCCATCGCGCGCCGTTTGGTTGGATCGGCGTGGGCGACCGGGTTCGCAATGAGCTCGGTGTAGGAGACCAGAATCGTGTCGAGCACTTTCAGCCCAGCGGCGCGGAGTGCCCGCCCAGTTTCTGTGAGTTCGACGACCGCGTCGGCAATTTCGGGGATCTTTGCCTCGGTGGCACCGTATGAGAGTGCGACATCGGCCCGAATCCCGTGCGAGGCGAAGAACCGCTTCGTGAGGCCAACGTATTCAGTCTGCACGCGCACGCCGTCGGGAAGGTCGGCGACAGTTTTCCACGGCGAATCACCCGCGACCGCAAGCACGATGTTGGTCGGTCGAGCGGTTGCCTTCGAATAGTTCAGTTGCGCGAGCGTTACGACATCCGCCTGCGTCTCATCGATCCAATCACGCCCGGTGATGCCAATATCGAACATGCCTTCTGCAACGTACCGGCCAATCTCCTGGGGGCGCAGGATTCGGACCTCATCAACGTTGGGATCGTCGATCGTTGCCTTGTAATCGACATCGGAGGCACGCGTCACTGCGAGATCAGCGTCGGAGAACAACTGCAGCGTCAACTTTTCGAGCGAACCTTTTGGAAGCACAACACGTAACACGAACCGCAACCGTACCGGTCGAACAACAACAAACTTCGGTCATTCCGCGATTCGTAGCATCGGGCCCACGATCAGGTGATCACCAGGCGATAGCCGCAGTCATAGCTGTTCCGGCGCCGCAGGTCGCCGTAGGTTGCGTCCCATTCCCCCGACTCCAGGGCGACACGCAAGCGGGCGTCACCACGCGCCAACGCCGTCGCGCTGAGCTGTGCGAACGACGACATTCCGGTTCGCAACGCCGGTTCGAGATACGCCTCCGGCCTCCCCCAGTACGCACCACCGAACCCATCGGTGCAGTCAAATGGAATCGGAAGGACTTCAATGGTCTTGGTCTCAAGCAAGCTCGCAACCTCAGCAGCGCTCGGAGCATTGCGTTCGGATTCGAGCAGCTCAATTTCTGGATAGAAGTCGAGGACCCACAAATCGTTGCTTCGTTCGGTGTCGAACAACATGATCACCTGTCGGTCGCTGACTCGTTGCATCTCCCGCAATCCGAGGGCGAGGTCACGCCAGTGATGCAGCGTGAGCGTTGCCATCCCTACATCGAATGCTCCCGATGCGAACGGAAGCGCTTCGGCACACGCGTGCACCAATGTGCTGCTCCCAGTTGTTCGAGCGCGTTGCTGCATCATCGTGGGCGACGGGTCGACAGCCACGACGGCACAGTCTGAGGGTTCATAGTTGCCTGTACCGGATCCCACGTTGACGACCGCGTCGGCGCCGCCTATCGCCTTGCGAATCTGTGCCGCAATGCGTGGATCAGCTCGGCGAAGCGAGCTGTATCGAATTCCGATGCGTTCGTAGTCGGTCATCGCGCTCGTCAGATCTGTTGCAATAGGCGAGCGGTTTCGATTGCCGTCTCGGCGGCTTCTTCGCCTTTGTGGCCCTCGCATCCGCCGATGCGATCGAGTGCTTGCTGCTGAGTGTCGACCGTGAGCACGCCGAAGATCACCGGGACACCAGTCTGGACCGCAGCCTGCACAATTCCCTGTGTTGCGCCCCCCGCCACAAAATCAAAATGTGCGGTATCTCCGCGAACCACTGCGCCAAGACAGATCACCGCGTCGACCTTGCCACTATCGGCAAGACGCTTCGCCACAACGGGGAGCTCGAACGCGCCGGGGACCCAGTAGACGCTCACCGCGCCGGCATTCGCGCCGGCATTCGCGCCAGCACGATCCAACGCGCGCAGCGCACCCTCGAGGAGTGGTTCTGTGATATCCCGGTTGAAGCGAGCCACCACGATTCCGATGCGCAATCCCGTCGCGTCGAGCGAGCCCTCGAACGCAGCGTATTTACCCATCAGAAGCCGCCTTGCAAATCACCGTCGCTCGCGTCGTCAATATGCAAGAGGTGCCCCATCTTGTGCTGTTTGGCACGAAGATAGGCGATGTTTTCGACATTTGGTCGTGGCAACAACGGCACTCGCTCAACGATCTCGAGGCCGTAGCCTTCCAACCCGCCGTATTTGTCCATGTTGTTCGTCATCAGCCGCATCGTCGTCACACCGAGATCAACAAGGATCTGCGCACCGATGCCGTACTCGCGCGAATCAACGGGGAATCCGAGTTCGAGGTTCGCTTCCACAGTGTCGCGACCCTGTTCCTGCAATGCGTACGCGCGCAGCTTGTGCCCGAGACCGATTCCGCGGCCTTCATGGCCCCGCAAATACACAACGACTCCCTCTCCCTCAGCCGCGACACGCGCCATCGCGAGCTGGAGCTGTGGACCACAGTCACAACGCAACGACCCGAACACATCGCCCGTCAGGCACTCACTATGCACCCGAACCAAGACATTCTCTTTACCTTGAACATCACCCATGACGAACGCGACATGTTCCGTGTCATCGACGATCGATTCGAACACATGCGCAGTGAAGTCGGCGAAGTCGGTCGGAATTCGGGCTTGAGCTACTCGACGAATCAGCTTCTCGCTTTTGCGTCGGTACCGCACGAGATCGGCGATGGAGATCAACACGAGATCGTGTTCGGCGGCGAAGACCTCGAGTTGCGCAAGGCGGGCCATCGTGCCGTCGTCGTTGACCACCTCAGCTAACACTCCGGCGGGGAACAAGCCCGCAAGGCGCGCAAGATCGACGCCTGCTTCGGTATGACCAGCTCGTCGCAACACACCACCGACCCGATAGCGCAACGGAAATATGTGACCCGGCCTCGCGAAGTCGCCGCCACGTGAACTGTCATCGAGGAGTGCGAGCACCGTCGCACAGCGATCCCCAGCGCTGATCCCTGTCGTGGTGTGTTGTCGATTGTCGACGCTGACGGTGAAGGCAGTCCGCTGCACTTCAGTGTTTTCATCCTTTTCGACCATCAACGGAATGTTGAGCTCATCCAGCCGGTCACCTTCCATCGGCATACAGATCACACCGCTCGTGTACCGGATCATGAACGCCATCTTCTCTGGCGTCATCTTTTCTGCCGCGATAATCAGATCGCCTTCGTTCTCGCGATCTTCGTCATCGACGACGACCACAATTTCACCACGTGCAATCGCAGCGATCGCTGTTTCAATGGGCGCAAACGGCATTAGACACTTCTTCCTACGAGGAGTCGTTCGACGTATTTGGCGACGACATCGATTTCGAGATTCACGCGAGCGCCAACTGGTTTGGAACCCAACGTCGTCACGAGTTGCGTGTGCGGGATCACCGCGATTGTGAAGGATGTTTCCAAAGCCTCAACGACAGTCAGGCTGACGCCATCAACAGTGATGGAACCCTTCACGACGACGTACCGCATCGTGGCGAGCGGAGCGTCGACCCGAAGCGTCATCGAACCGTCGGCGTTGGATTCCTTTCCCACGATCAAGCCAGTCGCGTCGACATGGCCCTGCACAAGATGCCCACCGAGGCGATCAAGCAGCCGCACCGGGCGCTCAAGGTTGACCGGATCACCCGGAGCGAGATCCCCAACATTTGTGCGGTCAAGCGTCTCAGCGACGGCGTCGGCAGACCACCACCCGGCTATGACGTCGAACGCGACCACGGTAAGACAACATCCGTTTACAGCGATCGATGCGCCCATCGTGACGTCGTCGAGCACCGTCGTCGCATTGATTTCAACGCGCGCGCCGCCCTCACGTGGTGTCACCGAACGCACCGAACCGAGTTCTTCGACAATCCCTGTAAACATCAAACACGATCCCTTCGATAATCGAGTCGTACGTCGTTACCCAATCGTCGCATGTCGAACAAACGCCATCGTTGCGCGTCGTCGATCGTGGAAGGGCCATCGTGCGCGAGGGCGGGAAGTCCGTGTGTCCCGAGCAACGTGTTGCCGATATACACCGTGAGTTGATCCACCAGATCATGAATCAAGAGCGCCCCGTGCAGCGCCGCGCCGCCCTCGACCATCGCTTGCAACACACCCCGCGATCCAAGAATCTCCAATGTTGCGACGAGATCGACTCCCCGACCGGTGACGGCACTCGCGAACTCGACGAAGGCGACCTCTGCGCCAGCTTCTTCCCACGCCCGAACCTGGTTCGCATCGGCGCGTTCGGTCGACACCACAAGCGTTGGTGCGAGCGTCGTGTCGAACAGCGGGCCGGAGGCTGGAACGCGTCCGTGCGCATCAAGCAGTACGCGAAGCGGCGCCGGGCCAACGGGCACGTCGTCGTCAACGGGAAGATTGCGGATCGTCAGACTTGGATTGTCTGCCAATGCAGTACCGGCGCCAACCATGATCGCTTGCGAGTCGGCGCGCAGCGCATGCACATCTGCCCGCGCTTGCGGCCCGGTGATCCACTGCGATGAGCCGTCGGCGGCGGCGACATATCCGTCGATGGAATTCGCCGTCTTGACAAGACACGCCGGGCGGCCCGTGCGTCGATGGTGGAGATAAGCGTTGAGTTGGAGCGACGCTTCGGCGGCCCGACACCCCACGGCCACATCAATGCCGGCTGAACGTAATTTCGCGAAACCGCTCCCCGCCACATTGAGATCGGGATCCTCTATCGCTGCAACGACGCGCGCCACTCCGGCGGCAATAATTGCATCGGCGCACGATGGCTGGTGACCAATGTGTCCGCACGGTTCCAAGGTGCAAAACAGCGTCGCGTCGTGCGCGGCGTTGCCTGCCAGCACAAGCGCGTTTGTTTCAGCATGGCGCCCGCGGTGGTACGCGTCGGTAGCTCCCGTGGCCACGAGTTCACCGTCGCGCACAATCGCACACCCCACGTGCGGCCACGGAGGGGCGACACGACGCGAGCGACTGGCGGCGCTCAGGGCGATTCCCATCGCAGCTTCGTCCTGCATCGATGCTCCCCAGTAGTTGCTGGTGGTCGGCTCGTGGATCCACGGGATACATGTGCGCGAGCGAAGCCATCGATGCATGCAGCGGCAACGGCGCGCCAATCGTCGTGGCGACGGGCGCGTCGATACCACTCCTGCATCAAGGCCCTCTCCCATCCGGACTCTCACCGTCGGCTCCGGAATCACACCGGATCGGGCGCACCGTCACGTTCGCACGTCACAGATTGCTTCGCGGACTTGCCAGCATCGCTGCTGTATCACCGCCGGTCGGGACTTACACCCAAGCTGTTGCTCTGTATCCCGAGGGTCTCAATTGTGATTGTGATGGTATCACCGCTCCAGGCAAAAATGCAACGTGTTTCATTTTTGCTCCCTTGCCGTGGCTAGTGCGGTCGACCACCCTGCAAGAGGTCGAGCGCGTGGGGCACCACCGACTCGATCGCGCCAAACGCCTCGACGGCTCCCCCACTGCTTCCTGGCGTATTCACGATCAGCGTGCTCCCGCGTGTGCCTGCCACCGCGCGCGAAAGCAGACCAAAGTTCCGACCGTCCGAATTTGAAGCGGCGCGTATCGCTTCAGCGAGCCCGGGCGCTTCGCGTTCGAGCGCAGCACGCGTGCCTTCTGGCGTGAGGTCGCGAGGCCCAAAGCCTGTACCCCCAGTGGTGATGATCAACCCGGCGAATCCCTCGCTCAGCGATACGAGTGCGTCGCGCACCGACGCAACGCCATCTTCGACAACTCGAGTGGCCACGATCTCATAGCCCGCTGCACGCAACGCCGCCACGAGCGCGGCTCCTGAGTTGTTCTCGCGCGTTCCGGCGATCACTCCGTCGGACACGGTCAGAACCTTCGCAAGCAGTTCCATCAGCGCAGCGCTTCCATTGCCGCGTCGCGGATCATCCGCGCTGTCGAGCGCGGATCGGGTCGGCCAAAAATCGCGGTACCGGCAACAAGAATGTCGACCCCCGCCGCTGCAGCGTGCGCGCCGGTCGTCGCATCGATCCCCCCGTCGATTTCGATCTCGAACTGCAACCCACGTTCCCTGCGCACAACGACAGCTGTACGCACCTTTTCGAGCACCGCAGGAATAAACGCCTGACCGCCGAAACCGGTCTTGACGCTCATGATCAACAGCGTGTCGATTCGATCGAGGTACGGCGCGACTGCCTCGAAGGGCGTGGTTGGTTCGAGCGTGAGCCCAACGTTGCAGCCGAGCTCGCGAATACGGCCGATCAACGCTTCAGTTTCACCGATCTCGACGTGGACGGTAATTCCGTTCGCGCCGGCATTCGCAAATGCAACAAGATGATCGTCCGGGTTCGAAACCATGAGATGACAATCGAGATACAAATCCGTCGCTGCGCGTAACGACGCGACCACCGGGGACCCGATCGAAATGTTGGGGACATAGTGACCGTCCATCACATCGACGTGGAGCAGGTCAGCCTCAGTCCCGACAGCGTGGATGTGATCGGCGAGATGGGCAAAATCAGCAGCAAGAATCGAGGGCGCAATCTTCATCGCGGCCGAGACTATCCAGTGAAAGAACGGGCGCTCACGAGACGCGTTCGAACACGAGGATGAACATCCCATCGGTCGCGGCGTCATGGGGCAGGATCACCGCTCCACGACCGAGCGGTCTCCAAGGAGCTCCAGGAGGCGCGATGGCGCGGAGTTGCGGGAGTTCGGCCGCAGCCCACTCATCGACGCCGATCGTTTCGGCCTGACTGAGGGTACAGACACTGAAGACGAGACGGCCACCGACCTTGACCACAGCAGCTGCGTCGGCGAGGAGCGAACACTGCAACGCCGCGAGATTCTCGACCTGATGCGGTTGGATCCGCCACCGTGCCTCAGGCCGGCGGCGCAGCACACCCAGCCCGCTACATGGAGCGTCCAGCAACACTCGGTCGAACGTTGCATCGACGAACGGCATCGCGATTCCTGATGCGGCCACAGCGTGAATGGAGTCCAGTCGCATCCGCCCCGCGGCCTCGCGGACCAGACGCAACCTGTTCGCGTGAACATCGGCCGCCACGACCAAGCCTGCATCGCCCATGAGTTCCGCTGCTGCACACGACTTTCCGCCTGGTGCCGACGCGATGTCGAGCACCCGATCGTTGGGCTGTGGGTCGAGCACGGCGACGACGGCTTGGCTGCCCTGATCTTGCGGACTCGCCCTACCCTCACGCACCGTTCGCAACGCGCCAATGTCGCCGAAGCCTTTGATGATCAGTGCTTCGGGTACAAGCGTGCCACGATCGATGCTTCCCCCCCGTTGTTCGAGTTCTCGAATGACCGATGCGGCGTCGCCGCGAAGTGGATTCACGCGCAATGTCACGATCGCTGGCTCGTTCATTTTCTGCAATGCGGCGCGCGCGTCTACATCACCAAAATTTCGCGTGAATTCCTCGATGATCCAGTCTGGATATGACAGCTCGCTGCCTTCGTCGTCGGGTTCTGGCCACGGTGGGCCGACGCGACCCAAGGCCCGCAATACGCCGTTGACGTACTTTTGCGCGCTTGGCTGCGTGACTGCGACGGTTTCCATTACCGCCGCATGTGGGGCCACACCATTGACAAATTGATACGCGCCTAGCCGCAACGCGGCACGCACCGGCGCATCAAGTGCAGCCAGCGGACGTTTCGACAACGGCGCAAGCAAGCCGTCGAGATAGCGACGCTTGCGCAACGTGCCGTACACCGCGTCGGTGACCCAATCCTTGTCGCGCTGATCAAGCCTTGATCGACGCAACCGTATGGGCAGATCCACATTCGCAAACCCGCCCTCGTCGGCGCGCACCAACGCATCGACTGCGATCGACCTGGAATTGACCCGTCGTGGCGGCGTGCGCGCACCGGTTCGCGCTTGTGAAGTTTGGGGCTGGTCGCGACGCGGCTGGTCGCGACGCGGCTGGTCGCGACGCGGCTGGTCGCGACGGGGTTGGTCGCGACGAGGCTGGGGTCGGCGTGCGTCGTCAGCCATCCAACATCACGGAACCTCGGAGCCCGGCGATCCAGGCCGCACCTTCCATTCGTCGTTTCCCATCGGGCTGCACTTCATCAAATTCGAGCGCACCATCACGGCATTGCAACGCGCAGTCGCGCGTGACCTCGCCAACGACACCTGAACTCGACGCAACCACGTGCGCTCGCAAGACCTTCAAACGTCGCCCCTCGATTGTCGTCCAAGCACCAGGTTTCGGATTGCCAGCACGCACAACCCGCGCGAGCGAACGCGCGCTCTGCTGCGGGTCGAGGCGAAACTCAGCGACGGTCAGCTTGTGGGCATACGTCGGTTCGCCAACTTGCACGCGCGGGACCGCCGTGGGAATGTTGTCGAGTTCGCGTACGAGCATTTCAGTTCCAGCTTTCACCAAATCGGCGCGCAGCTCGCCCGCGGTAATCGTGTCGGTGATTGGCACACGAACCTCCGCGAAAATTCCCCCGGTGTCGAGCCCTTCCTCCATCGCCATCAACGCCACACCGGTGTCGCTATCGCCGGTCAGCATGGCCCGCTCTACTGGCGCGGCTCCACGCCAGCGCGGCAACAACGAGAAATGTAGGTTGATGAAGCCACTGCGCGTCGAGGCCAACAGCGCTGGCGGTAGCAGTTGGCCGAACGCGACAACCACACCCAACTCCGCGTCGAGCGCGCTCACATCAGCCACAATTTCTCGAGACTTCTCTGGTGTTGCGACGGCGAGACCCAATTCGAACGCACATTGTTTCACCGCGCTCGGCACCATCTCGTTGCCGCGCCCTCGGCGGCGATCCGGTTGCGTGACAACCAGCGCGATGTCGTGTCCTGCCGTAACGAGTGCTCGAAGCGGCGGCACCGCATCCGACGGTGTTCCGAAATAGACGATGCGCTTGCCCGGCAATCCTCGCACGCGGCTAGAGCGCGTGCCGTTTTCCGGTGTCGGTCGTCGCGCGTTCGCGCCACTGTTTCAGCGCAAGCTTTCGTTCGGCACGTTCCATTCTGTCGAACATCAGCACCCCGTCGAGATGGTCGATCTCGTGGAGCAGGCATCGCCCGAGGAGTTCATCTCCCTGCACAATGACTTCATTTCCATCGAGATCGAGCGCCTCTACAGTCACCAGTTTCGGTCGAACGATCTCGAATGACAGTCCTGGGATCGAAAGACAACCCTCGTCGTATGTCCACTCGCCTTCGGTTTCGATGACACGAGGATTCACCAGGACCCCGGGACCATCGTCGATCTCGTAGACGAAGAAACGCTGTTCGACACCAACCTGAGGTGCCGCGAGACCAACACCAGCCGCGTCGTACATCGTGTCGAACATTGAATCGACCAAGGAGACGAACGTACCGTTGATATCGGTGACTTCAGCCGCGGGCCGCTTCAGTACTGGATCGCCAAATACACGAATGGGATAGTTCGCCATGATGCATTCAATCTACCTGTCGCCTTCGGTGGCACTTGACGCGAACGGCCATGACGTCGGTCATATTCGAGGTGGATCCACCGCGACCCGAAGACGTCCGTGGTGACGCCCGGCAGAAACTGCGATCGACAACACCGCAGCCAACGTGGCTGAATCTGGCGCGTGCACCAGTAGCCGTTGATCGTCACGGTCGATCCGGATTTCGGGGGCTGTGACCATGATTGCGGCGAGCTGCAGCGCACACTCATTGATCGCCGACGGCTCACCGCGCACCTCTGCAATCGCTGCAAATGGCGGGAGTTCGTAGATGCGGCGACGCACGAGTTCGTCCTCGCCAAGAAATCCTGGGTCGCCGTCGGCGGCAGCGCGCACCACAACATGATTTGGATCATGCGTTTGGATCACCACGCGCGACGCCGAACGTTCGCGGCCCGTCATGAGATGCGCGGCGCGAACCACGAGCCAGAGCGCCTGTTCGTTGGCTCGATACCGCGCCGCGAACAATTCAGCATCGAAATCCACAAACGCGACCAAACTCGGCCGCCGCCGGCGGACCTCATCGCGATGGAGCACCGCTTCAGTGCCAAACAACACTGGCGCATCGGGCGCGACCGGTATCGCCGCATCGACCGCAGCCACCTCAACACCACCAAGTCGCAACGACAGCTGGGTCGAAAGTCGCGAAACGCCTCCGCTCAAGACTCGCAGTTTTGTCCCACCACACTCTGTGCAAAATGTGGGGCGAATCGCAATATCGGGGGGCGCATCATGTTCCCAAAGCGGTCTGCCGTGCGCATCCCAACGCGTCAACGAATGACATGTTGCGCAACGCAACAGCCGCACGCCACCGCGTCGGTTCATCACGAGCACCGCGAGTTCCTCGCGGTCGAGGCACGCCCGTATCGCATCAACCAACGGTTCCGACAGCACGCCGCTCGTGGGGTCGGCGTCGCGGAGGTCGACAATCTCAGTTCGGGGCCACCCACCATGTTCGAACATCGGCGGTGGCGTCAGAATCGTCTTGGCGCTCTGCAGTGCAACTGCCGTTGGCATGGGAGAGACAACGATCACCGCGGCACCGACAGCCTCGGCGCGTTCGCTGAGCACTTCTCGCGCGTGCCAGGTCGGTGAACGTTCCTCCTGCAACGCCTCATCGGCATCGTCGAGGACGAGTGCCCGTTGTAGGTCGGGAACCGGCGCAAACACCGCCATACGCCCACCCACGACAACGCACGAACCCCCGGCGGCGATACGCCACGCATCGGTCGTGGCCGCTCGTGATTCGTCGGAATGTAGGAGCGCAACACGCACGTCGTGGGCGCCCAACCATTGTGCAAACGCTCGCGCGCGCCGGCCGTCGGCAGTCACCACGATCGTCGATCCGGTCGTGGCAAGTAGGCGACCCACCAACCGACGTCGGTCGAGGCGCGGCGGCCATCGCAACACGGTCGTTCCAAGAGTTGCAACGCGTTCGACGAGCTCATCACACACGTGATCCGCGTCGCTGGATGCAGCGCCGAGATCAGGAATGTTCGGCGTCGCGCCCACAATGATCGATGCTGGTGCGACATTGTTCGCTGGCGATGCAGCACGCAACAACGGGGTCAACGGTCCGCAGTAGCGATGCGCAACAAGTTCTGCCAGTTCGAGCACTTGTTGCGTTGGACCAGCAGACGAAACGCTGCTGATCGGACGCAACTTCGACTGGTCGACCTCGCTCACGACGTGATCGGCGACAACCCAGCCACGAACGCGTCGCCCATGCAGCTGTACCCGAACGATGGACCCGACGCACACGTCGGGTCCGTAGGCATCAGGAACCGTGTAGTCAAACGCCCGCTCGACGGCCAAGACGTCGGGCAGGACGCGACAAACGCGTTCGAAGTGCAGCGTTATGCGAGCGCCTCTGCCGCGGCACGCATCTGCGTTGCATACGGTTCGGTGTTCTCCCAGGTAAAGCCGGGGATGGCCGATTCGGCTTCGGTGTCGCGTCGACCGAAATGACCGTAGGCCGACGTGCGGTGAAATATCGGGCGCCGTAAATCGAGTCGGGCGATCAACGCGGCCGGACGCATGTCGAACGTCTCTTTGACCAGTTGTTCGACCTTCTCCGGGGCAATCTGCGAAGTACCGAACGTATCGACGTAGATCGACATTGGGCGAGCGACACCAATCGCATATGCGACCTGAGCCTCGCAGCGCTTGGCGATGCCAGCTGCAACGACGGTCTTGGCGATCTGACGCACTGCGTATGCGGCCGAACGGTCAACTTTTGTGGGGTCTTTGCCGGAGAATGCTCCGCCACCATGACGCGCCATACCGCCATACGTGTCGACAATGATTTTGCGTCCGGTCAGGCCGCAGTCGGCATGCGGTCCGCCAAGGACGAACGCACCGGTTGGATTCACGAAAATCTCGAAGTCGTCATCGCGGAATTGCTCAGGCAAGCACGGCATAATCACGTGTTCAATCAACGCCGGGCGAATGTCGCCTTCGATGCTCACGTAGGGATGGTGCTGGGTCGAGATCAAGACAGTATCGAGGCGAACTGGTCGACCGTTTTCGTACTCGATCGTGACCTGGGTTTTGGCGTCCGGTCGCAAAAAATCGATTGTTCCGGATCGACGGACTTCGGCGAGTTTGGCCGCCATCCTGTGAGCGAGCCAGATTGGCATCGGCATCAGATCATCGGTGTCGTCGCAGGCGTACCCGAACATCATGCCTTGGTCGCCCGCACCGACTTCGTCGTAAGGATCGCCGGTCCCTGCGCGCTGTTCTGCTGCTTTATCGACACCCATCGCGATGTCAGGTGACTGTTCGTCGAGACTGACCATGACGGCGCACGTATCGCCATCGATGCCATATGCCGCGTCGGTGTACCCGATCCGCTTGATCGCATCGCGTGCCACACGAGCAATGTTGGGACGGGCTTGGGTTGAGATTTCACCCGCAATGACACACAGGCCGGTCGTGACCAGTGTTTCGCAGGCAACCCGACTCGTCGGGTCTTCTGCCAGCACGGCATCGAGCACCGAATCGCTAATCGCATCGGCCATCTTGTCGGGGTGGCCTTCGGTGACCGACTCCGACGTAAAGAGGTGTTTACTCACCCGATCTCCCAAGGTGTGGAACGTGCCAGACGGCGAAGGCCGCCTGTGAGGTTCGTCAGATTAGGCGTCCGTGCCCGGCCCACGCACACTGGCCAATAGGCCAACGACGCGATCGACCAGCGCCTTTGCCACTTCGTGCTTCGATTGCAGCGGGAGTTCGGTTACCGTGCCAGTCGCGTCGATCATGATCACTCGGTTCGTATCCACCTCGAAGCCGGCGTCTGGCTGGGATACGTCGTTGCCGACGATCAGATCAAGATTCTTCCGCTTCAGCTTGGCCGCGGCGTGTTCGACGAGCGAATCGGTTTCAGCAGCGAAGCCCACGAGCACCTGGCCGGCGCGCTTCTGTATGCCAAGATCAACGAGGAAGTCATGGGTGGCTTCCAACACGATCGTCGGAATCCCTTCTTCTTTTTTGGTCTTGGTCGGCTTCGGTGCAACAGCCCGGAAGTCGGCGACAGCTGCCGCCATCACAATCACGTCGTACTCAGTGGCGTCCGCCATGACGGCAGCTTCCATTTGGGCGGCCGTCTCGACGCGCAGGACCCGGGTGACGCCGTCGGGTATCGCCCGCTCGATCGTCGTGACCAAGGTGACCGACGCGCCGAGTGCTGCAGCAACCTCAGCGATGGCATATCCCTGTTTGCCAGATGATCGGTTCGTAATCACTCGTACGGAGTCGATCGGTTCGCGCGTTCCTCCCGCGGTGACGAGGACGCGTCTCCCAAGTAACGGTCGATTCGCTCGGAGTACATCCAGCGCGGCGGCGACAACACGTTGCGGATCGGCCAGGCGCCCGATGCCGACGTCTCCTGAGGCCAGATCACCAGACTCGGGATCGAGGATGTGGACGCCCCGAGCTCGCAGGGTCTGAAGATTGTGTTGGACTGATGCCTGCTCCCACATCTCAGTGTGCATCGCTGGACAGAACAACACCGGCGCCCGCGTCGCGAGCAGCGTTGCCGTCAACAGATCGTCGGCAATGCCATGCGCGTATTTTGCGATGACATTCGCCGTCGCGGGCGCAACGACGATGAGATCAGAACGCTGACCCAGATGCGTGTGAGGGCTCGGCTCAGGGCCGTCGAACAACGCGACCCGAGCGGGTTCGGACCCAAGGGCGTCGAACGTCGCGCGCCCGATGAAACGCGTCGCGTCGTGCGTGAGCACTGGGGAGACAAAACACCCAGCATCAATCAGCCGTCGACACACCTCGACCGCCTTGTACGCAGCGATGCCGCCGGTGACACCCAAAACGACGCGAGGCATGAGCCTTGGGAAACCGCTGCGCCGGCGTACTTAGGAAATGTCGAGCGCTGCGCTCGCCTGGGCCTTAGCTTCGGCGGCTTCAGCGGCGGCAGCAGCTTCAGCTTCGAGGTCGATGCGCTCGAACTCGATCTTGCCTGCTTCGATCTCTTCGAGCGCGATCGACAGCGGCTTGCGAGAAACGGACGTCACCTGCGGGGGAACGATGCGCCCGAGCCCCTCACCGAGTTGGTTGTAGTAGTCGTTGATCTCACGTGCACGCATCGCCGAGAGGGTGACAAGCGTGAACTTGGAGTCGACGTTACCGATCAGTTCTTCGAGCTTGGGCTGCATAAGCGAGGCGCGGCGTTCGGCCATGAGAAACTCCAAAATAGCGTGTACGGCCTCAAAATGAGACGCTCAGGAACCCTCAATGATAGCAGCGACCTCGGCCACAGCCCGATCGATGTCGTCATTGGTCACGATGTGGAATCCGCCTGCTACGGCGGCGCGTTGCTCTTGCGCAGCCTCATCGAGACGGCGTTGAATCCCTTCCTCGTCGTCGGTTCCCCTGGCCCGAAGCCGCTCGGCCTGCACGGTCGCAGACGGCGCAACGACGAACACAATTTGAGCATTCGGATAGCTCTGTTGCAGATGTAACGCGCCTTGGATGTCCATTTCCAACAACGCGTTCTCTCCACGGGCAAGCGCAGCCTCCAGGGGCGCCCGCGGCGTTCCCTTCAGCACTCCGTAGACGTCGGCCCACTCCAAAAAACCATCGGCGTCGCGGAGTGCAATGAACTCGTCACGGCCGCGAAACGAGTAGTGCTCGCCTTCGCGTTCACCGTCGCGCGCTGGTCGGGTCGCCCAGGACACCGACCACCAAAGATCCTTGTGGTCAGCACGGATACGTTCGACGATCGTGCCTTTGCCAGCACCGCCCGTGCCAGAAATGACGAAGAGCACACCGCGACTCACCACCGTGCACGCTCCTGCGAATGCTTAGTCGGGAAAGCGCTCGAGCAACGCCTTGCGTTGATTGGTGCCAAGTCCTCGGATCCGGCGGCTTTCTTTGATCTCGAGTTCTTCCATAATCTTGCGCGCCCGGACCTTGCCAACCCCAGGCAACGATTCCAACACGCTCACAACTTTGAGCTTCGACAGCATCTCGCCAGCTTCGTCGCCATGGTCGCTCGCCGCGAAGAGCTCCATCAAGTTCATCGAACCAATCTTGAGCTTTTCTTTCGCCTCGGCGCGCACGCGCCGCGAAATCGCGGCTTTCGCTAGTGCGGCGGCACGGGCTTCTGGCGTTTGTGGCGGCGGCGTCGGCATCGACACTCCTCTAAAGCTTGTAGATACAACTGATGGGCAATGCTGGTTCTCGTGCTGGTGCTTGTGCGAATCGGCATCTGTTCCGCTGGCATATTGCGATGCTGACCCGTGCGGCGCAGAGGATAGCGACTCGGCAACGACTTGGCCCGAGTGGCCGCGCTTGCATCGCGATCAAATATCGGCTAGCCCAACCAACATGACCAGTCGCAACCGGGCTACTCGCGACGTGTTGAAACGTCGTTGGGATGCTTTGCTCGACGTGAGTCCCGACTTGGTGTTTTGGCTTTCACCTGCGGGCCAATACCTCGACTTTCACGCGACGAACCCCGAACAACTCTTAGCGAACCCAGAAACGATCATTGGGCGATACATCCACGAGCTCGTGCCGCCAGACCAGGCGGCCGAGGCCATGGGCGCAATCGATCGGACGATGGCAACTGGCAGAGTCGCATCGTATGAATACACACTCGATCTCCCGATCGGGACGCTCAATTTTGAAGCACGGCTACTCGGCGCAGGCGACGAGGTCGTCGCGCTGGTGCGCGACATTACGACTCGCGTTGATGCACAGCGCCAAGTCGAACGCGATGCGCACTATTTTGAAGCGCTCATCGCCGACGCGTTCGACATGACGGTTGCGGTTGACAGCCTTGGAAGGATCACGTTCGCCAGCAAAGCCGTCGAGAAAGCTCTCGGACGCTCCGCCAAACAGCTCACTGGAAGCCCACTGCAAGACTTGGTGCATCCGGACGAGCGCGTCGATGCACGAACCGAATTCATACGTTTGCTCGCGCATCCTGGAGCCCGTGGCCCGATCGAACGTCGGCTCATCGATACAAATGGCATCGGCCACACTTGCGAGGTTGTGGCGACAAACCTGTTACATGACCCGGCAGTGAACGCAATCGTGTACCACGCTCGCGACATTTCGCAGCGGCTCGCAACCCAGGCCGCAATTCTCGAACGCGAACGGGAACTCGCGGTCATCCGCGCCGAACGCGACCGCGCCACGCTCGAGGCACGACTCCGTCAAGCGCAGCGACTCGAAAGCACCGGACGCCTCGCCGCAGGTGTGGCACACGACTTCACAAATCTGATCGGCGTCGCGCTGAATTATGTCTCAGTCCTCGAACGCAGCGCGCTCAGCGAAGCCCAGCGAAGCGATCTCGATGCAATTCGACAATCTGCGCAACTCGCAGCAGATCTCGCGCAACGGCTCTTACAACTCGGGCGCGCCGACGCAGGTCACAGCGAGGCACTCGACTTGTGCGAGGTGGTCGAGGCGATGCGTTTTCTCGCGCACAGCAGCATCGGTCGCGAAGGTCCAACGTTGGAGATCGTCGCACCAAACGGACCGGTAACAGTCCGGGCCGACCGAGGCCAGATCGAACAAGTGATCATGAACCTGTTAATGAACGCGCGCGACGCGACGACAGCAGACGGCACAATCGTGATCAAACTCGAAACGATCAGCGAGCCGACCGGCATCGTTGCGCAACTCGTGGTGAGCGACAATGGGCGTGGAATGACCCAGCACACGGCGGATCGAGCATTCGACCCGTTCTTCACGACGAAAGCACACGGAATGGGTACCGGGCTCGGGCTCTCGGTCGTTGACGGAATCGTGGCAGGCTGCGGCGGAACGATCAGCATCGCTTCCGAGGTCGCAGTCGGAACCACGGTCACCATCAGTTGGCCACCCGCGCGGGCGAGCCACCGTTAGTCGAGCGCCGCGACGACCTCTTGAAACACCTGCGCCGCGGCCGCTTGTGGATCAGTTGCATGGTGCACCGTGCGCGCGATCACGAGCACGTTCGCCCCGGCACGAATCGCGTCGAACGGGGTCGCGATTCGGGCTTGATCGTTCGCGTCGCTGCCTGCAAGACGAATCCCTGGCACCACCGAAATCAGGTGAGGATACGAAGCTTTGACCTGCGCTACTTCCAGCGCGCTACACACGACGCCGTCGCAGCCGGCGTCGGAGGCCAGCGCAAGCCGCGACGCGAAGACGGTCGTGTCGGGCTCGCTCGTGAGCACGGTTACTCCGAGGAGTTGCGGCGGCGCACAACCTGCTGCGCTCGCGCCGTCGCGAGCGCCTTCGATACCGGCTCGCAACATGGCACATCCGCCGCTCGTGTGGAAGTTGAGATACGTCAGCCCGTAGCCCCCGAGCACGCGCGCAGCGCTGCCCACCGTGTTGGGAATGTCGTGCAACTTCACGTCGAGAAAGATGCCGTAGCCGATATCGCGGAGTTCAGCAATGATGCGCGGCCCTGCAGCGGCGTAAAGCTCATGGCCAACCTTGGCAATGCCGAACCATTCTTTGAGCGCAATCGCGCGTTCCAGCGCGACAGTCGCGTCGTCGAAGTCGAGTCCGAGCGCGAGGCGTGATCTGACGTCTACTGCGGCCATCCCAAACTTCCAATCAGTTCTTGCGCATTGCGCACCCGGCGACGCGCGCACCATCGCGCGAAGTCGTCACGGATCCACATCGTCGCACGCGGATTCGCGAACGTTGCGGTTCCGACGCCGACCGCCGTGGCCCCGGCGAGCAGCATGGCGGCAACATCTTCGCCGCGACGCACTCCCCCAGTGCCGACAATCGGGATTCCTGGGAGCGCCTGCGACACATCATGCACTGTGCGCAACGCTACCGCGTGAATCGGAGGGCCAGAAAGCCCCCCGTTACCAGCTCCGAGTTTCGGGCGACGCGTACCGGTGTCGATCATGAGTCCTGGAATCGTATTGATCAGCGTCAACCCAGCCGCGCCGGAGTCGATTGCCGCGCGTGCGATCGCCACAACATCGCCGACCTGCGCAGTGAGCTTCGCCAACACTGGAACGGCGCCAACACATGCCGCAACGGTCGCGGCCGTCGCCACGACGGACTGCGCAAACATCTCGTGTCCTTCGAGATTCGGACAGCTCAAATTGAGTTCAATTGCGGCCACCCGACCCGCGAGCGAATGGACGCTTTGGGCGGCGGATCTGTAGTCGTCGAGCGTACGGCCCCAAATCGACACGATGATCGTCGCGGCCTCCCGTTCGAGTTCCGGAAGTTCATCGCGTATCCATGCATCGACGCCAGGACCAGCCAAGCCAACACTGTTCAACATCCCTCCACCGGCAGCTTCGGTGGTGCGCAATGGGGCATTGCCATCATGGGCAAAACACGCAAGCGATTTGACGGTGATAGCGCCGAGTTCCTTCGGAGGAACGATCGTCACGAACTCGCTTCCGTAACCGAACGTTCCCGACGCAGCGACGATGGGATTCGCGAACCGCAACGACCCGAACTGCACCGCGAGATCAGTGGGAGCATGCAGACTCCTCATAGGCCGAGATTCAACTGGGCGTCACGGTGATACTCCTGTACAGAACGCACCTCCGGCGCCCCCGCCTTTGCGGCCTCAATTCCTTGGGCTGCGGCGTGAGCAGCCGACGTTGTCGTGACGCAAGCGACGTTGTGGGTAATCGCAGCGCGACGAATGTGCATTCCGTCGGCCCGAGGACCGCGACCGCGCGGGGTGTTGACGATCAAGTCGACCTTGCCACTTTCCACAAGCTCGATCGCATCGATGCCACCGGCTTCGCCCACCTTCGCCACCACGATCTGCACAGGAATACCGTTTTCGGTGAGGTGGCGCGCAGTGCCCGACGTCGCCGCAATCTCAAATCCGAGTTGGACAAACCGGCGAGCGGCGCGCATGCCACTGTCTTTGTCTCTGTCGGCAAGTGAAAACAGCACGGTGCCTTCCATTGGGAGATGATTGCCAGCACCTGCCTGACTCTTTGCGAACGCGAGGCCGAAGTTGCGATCGATCCCCATCACTTCGCCAGTCGAACGCATCTCGGGACCGAGCACGGTGTCGACTCCCGGAAAGCGATTGAAAGGCAATACTGCTTCTTTGACAGCAACATGTCGACCTTCAGCCGGCGGATGCAAGAGTCCCTCGACACGCAATTCTGCAAGCGTCGATCCCACCATGAGCCTGGCCGCGACCTTTGCCAAGGGAACACCGGTCGCTTTGCTCACGAAAGGAATCGTGCGACTTGCACGCGGGTTCGCTTCAAGGACATAGGCGAGATCGCCCTTCACGGCATACTGCACGTTGATGGGGCCTACGACGTTGAGCGCTTCGGCCAGACGCCGCGTGTACTCCTCGAGCGTTTGAATCATCGCCGCAGAAAGCGTCGGAGGCGGAAGCGCACATGCCGAATCGCCGCTGTGCACACCCGCCTCTTCGATATGTTCCATGACGCCACCGATGAGTACGTCGCCGGTCACGTCGCGCAGTGCATCAACGTCGACCTCGATTGCGTCTTCGAGGAATCTGTCGACCAGCGCGGGACGTTCGGCAGAAAGTCCACCTTCTTTGCCCAGCGATCCGGTGTGGAGCAGCGCCGACATCGCGCGGCGGAGTTCGGCTTCGTCGTACACAATCTCCATCGCCCGACCACCCAAGACGTAGGAAGGGCGAACAAGAACTGGGAATCCAATGCGTTTCGCGACTTCGAGCGCATCGTCGGCGGTGAGTGCCATGCCGCCAGGAGGTTGCGGAATACCCAGCTTGTCGCACAAATTGTTGAACCGTTCACGGTCCTCGGCAAGATCGATATTGTCGGGCGAGGTGCCGAGAATCGTGAAACCTGCCTGCTCGAGTGTGTGCGACAACTTCAACGGCGTCTGTCCGCCAAGTGCGACAATGATGCCTGCCAGCTCACCAGCATCGCGAAGCGCCTCGCAGACATTCAGTACATCTTCGCCAGTCAGCGGTTCGAAGAACAGGCGGTCGCTCGTGTCGTAATCGGTCGACACCGTTTCGGGGTTGCAGTTGTGCATCACGGTCTCGTAGCCGGCATCACTGAGCGCGAATGCCGCGTGGACGCAGCAATAGTCGAACTCAACACCCTGACCGATCCGATTCGGGCCGCTGCCAAGAATTACCACTGCCGGTTTCTGCAACGGCGCTACCTCATCGACGTCCTCGTAGGTGCCGTAGTGGTACGGAGTATCCGCGGCGAACTCAGCCGCGCACGTGTCGACCGTCTTGTACGTGACCCGCACCCCAGCTGCCAACCGCAGAGATCGTATGGTCGCCTCGTCGGTCTCGAACAGGTAGGCCAGCTGCACGTCGGAGAAGCCCATTCTCTTCGCGTGTCGCCAAGTACTTCGATCCATTCCATGCAAACCACACGTCGCAAGCTCCTCGCGAGTTTCGACGATCTGCAATATCTGATCGAGAAACCAAGGATCGATCCCAGTCATTTCGTGCAACCGATCGATGTCGACGTAATTCCGCAACGCGGCCTCAACCTCGAACATTCGGTCCGGCGTCGGAATCGAGGCGCGACGTACCAACTCATCGACGGCGACGTCGTCGAATTGTCGTTCTCCAGGATCGCAGTTGAGCCCGGCGCGACCAGTTTCCAACGATCTGACAGCCTTCTGCAGGGATTCCGTAAACGTGCGGCCGATCGCCATGACTTCGCCGACCGACTGCATCTGTGTGCCGAGTACGGGCGCCGCGCCAGGAAGTTTCTCGAACGCCCAACGCGGGAACTTCGTGACGACGTAATCGATCGTCGGTTCGAAGCTCGCGGGCGTGACCTTGGTGATGTCGTTGCGAACCTCGTCGAGGGTGTAGCCGACCGCAAGCTTCGCGGCAATCTTTGCGATCGGAAATCCCGTTGCTTTTGAAGCGAGCGCCGAACTACGCGACACGCGCGGATTCATTTCAATGACGATCATTTCGCCGTCGCGAGGGTTCACTGCGAATTGGACATTGGAGCCACCGGTATCAACACCGATTCTCCGGATACATGCAAATGCAGCATCGCGCATGTGTTGATATTCGACATCCGTGAGGGTTTGCGCTGGCGCCACAGTGATCGATTCGCCAGTATGTACGCCCATTGGATCAACATTTTCAATCGAACAAATGATCACGCAATTGTCCGCGTGGTCACGCATGACCTCAAGTTCGTATTCTTTCCAACCCACCACCGATTTTTCGATGAGGATCTCCGAGATCGGGCTTGCCGCGATCCCACGTGCGGCAATTCCGCGCATCTCATCTGCGTCATGCGCGATTCCTGTACCGCCGCCACCCAGGATGAACGAAGGCCGCACGATGATCGGATAGCCGACACGCTCGGCGACGGCCATCGCCTCGTCGAGGGCATAGGCGATCCCAGATGCTGGAACGTTCAGACCGATTTCTTGCATCGCGACTTTGAAGAGCTGGCGGTCTTCCGCCGTTTGAATCGCATCAACCTTCGCGCCGATCAGCTCGACGTCAAATTCCTTGAGGACGCCAGCTTCGTGTAGCGCGATCGCAAGGTTGAGGGCCGTCTGACCGCCGAGCGTCGGCAGCAACGCTTGTGGCCGCTCTTTGGCGATGATGCGCGTCAACGTCGCAACGTCGAGAGGTTCGATATACGTCGCGTCGGCAAACTCTGGATCAGTCATGATCGTCGCCGGGTTCGAGTTGACGAGGACGACTCGATAACCCTCATCGCGCAACACACGACATGCCTGGGTGCCCGAATAATCGAACTCGCACGCTTGGCCGATCACAATCGGTCCTGATCCAATCAACAAGATCGTGTCGATGTCGTGGCGTTTGGGCACCAGTTACGCCGTTTCTCTCATGAGTTCGATGAAGTCGTTGAACAGATAGCGGGCGTCGTGCGGACCAGGTCCGGCCTCGGGGTGATACTGCACCGAAAACGCCCGAAGCGCGGGGCTTGCGACACCTTCGATATCTCCGTCGTTGAGGTTGAGGTGGGTGACATGGGAGCCGCGTGGGAGAGAGTCGACGCCGACTGCATAGTTGTGGTTCTGGCTCGTGATTTCCACCTTGCCGGTGCTGATTTGACGCACAGGGTGGTTGGCGCCGTGATGACCGAACCGCAACTTGAAGGTACGCGCACCGAGTGCCAGCGACATGATCTGATGCCCGAGACAAATCCCGAACATCGGAACCTCGCCAAGTAGCGACTGCACCGTCGCAATCGCTCCAGTGACCGCAGCAGGGTCGCCCGGGCCATTCGAAAGGAACACTCCATCGGGTTCGCGCGCGAGAACATCCGCAGCGGAGGTATCGCACGAAACGACTTCGACCTGGACACCGGCCTCAGCAAGCTGGCGAACGATCGATGTCTTGATCCCAAAGTCGTACGCGACCACAAAGAATGGAGCATCCGATGGACCGACGGAATACGGAAGTTGCGTGGTGACTTCTTTGGCAAGATTTTTTCCGTCGGTACCGCCGTCGGTCTTCGCCGCGAGCAACAGATCGCCGTGTGATGCGGTTCCGAATGCACCGGGAATCGCCCCGACATCGCGAACGTGTTTCGTGAGGCGCCGCGTATCGATACCAGTAATCCCTGAAATCGAATGACGACGCAGGAATGCGTCGAGATCATCCTTCGCTCGCCAATTGCTCGTCCGGCGGGCGAGATCGCGCACGATGACGCCACGGCAACGCGGTGTATTGCTTTCGTCGTCGTATGGATTGCAGCCGTAGTTCCCGATGTGTGGATACGTGAATGTGATGATCTGTCCCGCGTATGACGGATCGGAGATGATTTCTTGGTAGCCCGAAAGTGCCGTATTAAAGACCACCTCTCCCGCGGCGATACCACCTTCGGGTGAGTCGCCGACCAGCTCGCCTTCGAACGTCTCACCATCGGCAAGCACGAGTTGACTTGCGACGCGTTTCATCGTTGCGCCGTCCCGTTGATGACCGTGGGGGTGCCGTGCAGCACGGTATGCCTCACGCGTCCAGTCAATTTCTCGCCTTCCCACGGGTCGTTGCGACTCTTACTTGCGCTGTCGCGCGCGTGGCGTTCCCATTGCAGATTCGGGTCGATGACACACACGTTGGCTGGTCTGCCCGCGCAGATCGGCTGCCCATGCTGCGCGTCGAGACCAGCGATCACCGCCGGCTGCCAAGACATGCGAGCCAGCAGGGCTTGCAGACTCAAATGTCCTGGCACGACGAGCTGGGTCATCGCGACGGCAAACGAAGTTTCAACGCCGAGCATTCCCGGTGGTGCTTCTTCGAATGGAACGGCTTTCGTCTCTGGCGCGTGAGGCGCGTGATCGGTGGCGATCGCGTCGATGGTGCCGTCGATGAGCGCGGCGAACACGCCGGCACGATCCGCCTCGCCGCGCAACGGTGGATTCATTTTGAACGTCGACTCGTAGTTCGCGCACGCGGCATCGGTGAGCGTGATGTGCTGCGGAGTGCACTCAGCCGTCACGCGGACACCCTCGCGTTTGGCATCGCGCACCAACGCAGCGGCACCTGCAGTTGAGAGGTGCAACACGTGGTAGCGCCCGCCGGTGAGCCTCGCCAATTCGAGATCGCGGGCGACGATCGTGACTTCAGCTGCAGCAGGTCGACCAGGGATACCGAGGCGAGCCGACCACTCGCCCTCGTGCATGTGTCCACCGCGGACAAGGGTTGGATCCTCTGCGTGTTGGGCGATCACCGCACCGCGCAGGGCGCGGGAATACTCGAACGCTCGTCGCATCACGCGGGCATCGGCAACACAGTCGCCATCGTCGGTAAAGACGCGCACGCCGAGGTCGTACAACTCCCCCATCGGCGCGAGTTGTTCGCCCTTGCGGCCCTTCGTAATACAGCCAGAAGGGAACACGTCAACAAGCCCGACGCTGCGCCCACGAGCGATGACGGCCTGCACCACGGCCGCATCATCGAGCGGTGGATCGGTGTTCGGCATGCACACAACCGCTGTGCAGCCGCCGAGTGCTGCTGCTCTCGACCCTGTTTCTATCGTTTCAGATTCCTCGCGCCCAGGTTCGCGAAAATGCACTTGAATATCGACAAGACCTGGGGATACAACACAGCCTTGCGCGTCGAGCACCGTTGCCCCTGCTGGCACCGCGATACTGGGCGATACCTCGACGACAAGACCGTCGCGGATCAACACGTCCGCGCGCGTACCTGCGGTCGACGCGTCGATCACAACGCCACCTTGAATCACCAATTCGCTAGACAACGGGGCCTCCTGTACCGAGCAGGTCGTACAGCACAGCCATACGCACAGCAACACCATTCGCCACCTGTTCGGTGACTAGCGACCGCGGCGAATCGGCGACCTCGTCGGCGATCTCGATGCCACGATTCATTGGGCCGGGGTGCATCACAAGCGCGTCGGGCTTCAGCCGCGCGGCTCGCTCCGTCGTCAGGCCCCACCTCGCGGTGTACTCACGCAAGCTCGGAAACAGCGCGTCGCCAATACGCTCGTGTTGGATTCGTAACAGATACACAACGTCGGCTTCACCAAGGACGTCATCGAAGCCGTGGCTGACTTCCACTGGCCACCCGATCATCGACTCCGGGAGCAACGTCGGCGGTGCCACGAGTGTTATTCGTGCTCCGAGCGCGGCAAACATCTTGACATTGCTGCGAGCAACGCGCGAGTTGCGGATATCGCCAACGATCACCATATGTAGACCATCGAGCTCGGGTCCGCGGTGCTTGCGGAGCGTAAACGCGTCGAGCAAGGCTTGCGTCGGATGTTCGTGACGTCCATCTCCCGCGTTGATCACCGACGCATTCGACCACTCCGCGACTTGTTGGGGAGCTCCGCTCGCTCCATGACGTACGACGATCGCGTCGATCCCCATCGCTTCAATCGTCTGCACCGTATCGAGGAGACTCTCACCCTTTTTCACCGAGGAAGTGTTCACAGAAAACGTCATCGTGTCGGCACTGAGACGTTTCGCTGCAGTCTCAAAACTCAGGCGCGTTCTGGTGGAATCCTCGTAGAACAGACTCACAACCGTTTTGGCTCGCAGCGCAGGTACCTTCGGCATATCGCGCTGTGTGATCTCGAGGAACGACGTGCTGAGATCGAGCATCTTTTGTATCCCAACCCTGCCTCCGAGGTCGTCGACTGACAGCAGATGCTTTGTCATCCGATTCCGTCCTTTGGGCCCCAGAGCTCGACCCCATCTTCGCCGCCATCAACCTCACCGAGCCGCACACGAACGTCTTCGGCGAGGCTGGTGGGCAGATTCTTGCCGACATAATCGGCCCGGATAGGTAGCTCGCGATGCCCCCTGTCGACGAGCACCGCGAGCTGCACCGCCTTGGGTCGACCGAGATCCTTCATCGCGTCGAGCGCGGCTCGAATCGTTCTGCCAGTGAACAACACATCATCGACAAGCACAACGGTGCGGTCAGTGATATCCGGGACCTCTGTCGGGCCGCTCGGGGCAACGGCGCGCAACCCGATGTCGTCGCGAAAAAACGCGATGTCGAGCATCCCGACTGGGGGATGAATGCCCTCGAAGGTTTCGATCGACTCTGCGAGTCGCTGGGCAAGTTCGACACCTCGCGAGTACAACCCAACCAAGACCATGTCAGTTGCACCGTGATTGCGTTCCACGATCTCGTGCGCGATACGTGTCGTTGAGCGCCGCAAGGTATCTGCGTCGAACACCGTCGTGCGCAATACCGCCGCGCTGCCTGCTCCGCTGCCGTCGTGCCGGCCGGAATCTTGGCTTGAATCTTGGCTTGAATCTTGGCCTGAATCTTGTCCGGAGTCCGGGGCAGGATCTTGGGCGTCGTTCAGAAGGGGCATCGGTTCCTCCGTAGAAGCCTCTCAGGACTTCTTTCACGCGAGTTTCGATCAGGATAGCGCGGCTCCCCGGAGACGAGCCGATCGCTAAGTTCGAGCAGCGCGCAATGCAGCCTCCACGCGCGCTTCGAGCTCCGACGTCGTGCCCGGCTGCGGGCCGAAACCCGCCGAGTCGATCGCCGCACCAACCACAATCAGTTCGGGCCGATCGAGCAATTCGCTCAACGCGCCCGCATAGCGAGTGGGGGTTTCGGCCGGCGCCCTCGGCCGTCGATGCGCGTGTCCAACCCGTTCCAGTTCTCTGAGCGTCTTCGCGGCCCAACTCGCCCTCGTTCGCGCCCGCTGTTCGCGCCAACGCGCCCGCATCCAGACGCTCGCATAACCCGCTGCGATCAGCATCACGATCACCGCAATAATCACGAGTGCGTGCATGCGAAGCCACCCAAATGCGGTCCGTGTCGGGGGGGTATCCCCCGCCAAAGGCACTGCGGCCGTCGGATCGAATCCTTGCCAACCGACGCCAGGAAAATACACCTCGGTCCAGGCGTGCGCATCGCGTTCTCGGACCGTATAGCGGCCGGTCAACGGATCAACGCTTCCAGTGGCGAAACCCGTCGCGACGCGAGCGGGAATTCCCTGTGAGCGCAGCATCACAGTCAGGGCACTCGCGATTTGTTCGCACCAACCCCTATGCGAGGTAAACACGAAGTAGTCGACAGCATCGGTATCACCCTCGGGTGGAAGCGGCGCCTCAAGCGAGTACGCAGTGTTCGCTCCCAACCAGGCAGTAATCGCGAGCACCTTGTCGTACGAAGTCGGCGCGTTGTGGGTAATCGCAGCCGCGAGCGTCAGGACCCGCGAACTGATGACCCCAGGTGCGAGGTCGTTATTCGCGACATTGTCAGGCAGCGGGCCAACGAGCGCCGCGCGCAGCCGCTGCGGCGTCGCGTTTGGCATTTTGCTTTCGACCGTATAGGTACTCCCCCGTCCGAGCGCGATCTGGGCGACGAGCGAACCATCGGCACGCTGACTCACCAAGCGATCGCTTCGTAGCCGCACTGCACTCGGCGCCGCGTACAACAGCTTTGCGTACGGCGCGGCAATCGTGAACGTCTGGCGGTTTGTCACACCCACATCGACGGCGGGGTCCTCGGGCGATGGGACGACATCGGCCCAGTTGTCGTTGCCAAGTTGCAACGCTGAAAGTTCCTCGTCGCCAACGGTAC
>JBBRPC010000024.1:0-26861 GCA_038228615.1 Acidimicrobiia bacterium
CACAGGTGCTGCGTCTCGAAGTTGCCGCCACGACTCGTAGGGCGATCGTTGGTATCGCGAGTCGTACGGATCCCAATGTGGCGCAGCATTCATGCGCCCACTGTACGCAATCGCAACGCCGCCGAATTTCTGGCAACATACAGCGATGACGATGCCCACAGTGGTCGAAGCCGCGCACAAGATCCGTTCAGGCGAACTGACCGCCCGCGACCTTCTGCGACAATGTTTCGCAGCGATCGACGCGCACAATCCTTCCCTCAATGCCTTCGTCTTTCTTGATCGCGATGGCGCGCAGGCCGAAGCCGATGAAGTCGACAAGGCGGTTGCTCGTGGCGAGACGGTCGGGCCTCTCGCCGGTGTTCCATTCGGCGTCAAGGACCTTGAGAATTGTGCAGGGATGCCCACCACGCAGGGCTCACGCTGGTACGCAGGTCAGGGGCCCGTCGCGTTCAACGACATGCACGTGGATCGCTTGCGCGCTGCCGGCGCGATACCCATCGGCAAAACCGCAGCGCCAGAATTCGGGACGTGGGCATACACCGCGAGTCCGGCGCTCGGCGTGACTCGCAATCCGTGGAATCCGCAGCGCACGCCGGGAGGCTC
Organism: Acidimicrobiia bacterium; assembly: GCA_038228615.1. Taxonomy (GTDB): domain Bacteria; phylum Actinomycetota; class Acidimicrobiia; order IMCC26256; family PALSA-610; genus F1-120-MAGs023. Next base: position 604 of record JBBRPC010000024.1, read on the forward strand.
AAGTGGCGGCTCGACCGCAGCGGTGAGCTCTGGCATGGTGTCATTTTGTACAGCGAGCGACGGCGGCGGATCGATCCGAACACCTGCCGGCTTCACTGGTCTTGTCGGTTTGAAATGCACCTATGGCCGTATTCCTGGGTTCAACATCACGAAATTGTCGCAAAATGCAGTCGTCGGGTGTGTCACGAGCACTGTCGCCGACCTCACCCTCTTGCTCGACATCATGGCCGGGCCTGATCGCCGCGACCGCACCTGCCTGCCTTCGTCGGGGGTGGTGTATAGCGAGGCCGCAGGGACACTCGACGTGCGCGGACTGCGCGTGGCGTACACGGCGGATTTTGGGTTCGCGATCGTCGATCCCGAAGTTGCGCGGATCACCGAGCAGGCCGCGCGCGCGATTGCGCACGCCGCCGGGCTCACTTGGGTCGACCGAGCGATCACGTTCGAGGATTGGGTTCCGACGTACGCCCGAATAGAAGGCGTCGACATGTTCATCGGACGTGACCGTTCATTGTGGGAGACTCGTCTGGATGAACTCGATCCGTTGGTGGCACCGGGTTGGCAGGCAGCGCAACGCGTGACGCTTCCCAAACTCGCAGCGATCTACAACGCTCGATTTCAATATGAACAGCTTGCCGCAGCCCTCTTCGACGACGTGGATATCGTCCTCAGCCCTACAGCCGCGATCACCGCGTTCGAGGCCGAAGGGCCGATGCCCACCACGATCTGCGGCGTCACAACACATGGCGGAATGGCAGTACCGCACGCGATGTTGGCAAACCTCGTCAATCTCCCGGCAATCAACATTCCGGCCGGAATACACAGCAACGGCATGCCGGTGGGTTTGCATCTCATGGCCGATCGCTACCGCGAAGACGTGTGCGTGCGTGTTGCCACCATCGCCGAAGCGTCAATCCCCTGGCCTCGCCACGCCCCAGGATTCGACAACTAATGCGAACCACCCACCACCCGCGGTTGTCGGAGCGACCGAGGCGAGCGAAGCGAGCGAGTCGGCGCGCAGACATCTCGCAGCGCCGGGCGAAGCAGGCGCCATATACACGTCACATTTTGGGTAGCGGCGTCGTCTTAGTTATGAAGCTGACGGAAGGAATGTGAGATGACCAAGCGAATCATTGTGGTTGGTGGTGGTTGGGCGGGCCTGAGTGCCGCAGCGACCGCCGCGAGCGCAGGAGCCGAAGTGATCTTGCTTGAGGCGCGCAGCGAACTCGGTGGTCGTGCACGGACCGAGACCTTCGATGGCTTCCTGTTCAACCAGGGCGCGCATGCCTTATACGCGGCGTTCGAGGGCATGAAGGTCTTGCAAGGTCTCGGCATCACCCCGCGCGGAAGCAAGCCACCGCTGCGCGGCTACGGAAGGCTGCGCGGCAAGGTCGGGCTCATGCCAGGCACGCCGATGGATTCAATTCGCTCGCCGATGATCGATCTCACAACAAAGTTTCATCTTGGAAAGTTGCTTGCCAACCCAAAAAAGGTGTTGAAGAAGAACACCGAGCACCTTTCGATGCAACAGTGGATCGAAGCACAAACGGCAGATACCGATGCACGACTCATCGTCGCGATGGCTGCGCGCACTGCCACGTACCTCGACGACATGAACACGATCGCGGCCAGCGTTGCCGTTCCGCAAATGATTGGCGCGCTGACCGACGGCGTGCTCTATCTCGATGGTGGTTGGCAACAGATTGTCGATGCACTTCGCGGTGTTGCGATCTCTGCCGGAGCAAAGATCGATACTGATGCAAAGGTCGATTCCATCGACGAACTTGACGACTGCGACGCCGTGATCCTCGCTTCCGGCGGTCCGACACATGCGGCGAAACTCCTCGGTGAGCGTTCGAAAGTTATCTCGCATTGGGTGACGCAAGCTCAACCCGTTTTTGCGTCGAGCCTCGATCTCGGGCTCCGTCAATTGCCGGTCCCGGAACGACGGTTTTGTCTCGCGGTCGAAGACCCCCTCTATCTCTCGACGCATACCCCGACGGCTGCGCTCGCACCCCATGGCGGTGAAGTGGTCCACATGCTTCGGTACGGCGATTCCCCTGGCGACCCAAGAGCCGAGATGGAACAGCTGCTCGATGATGCGCAGCCAGGTTGGCGCTCCGAAGTTGTCGCGCAACGGTACGCAAAACGTTGGGTGGTGGCTCATGATCGTCCCGCGCCGGAACGGGGCCCCCTTGCGAACAGGCCGAGGCCCTCGATTCCCGACTGCGACAACGTGTTCGTCGCGGGCGATTGGGTTGGAGCGCACGGGTTGCTTGGCGATGCCGCGCTCGCGAGTGGTCGCGACGCGGCGCTGGCTGCGCTCGCAACATAGCGGTGTCATGGACGCAACCACCACGTTTGAACTCCATCGTGATCGCCTGTTTGGGGTTGCATACAGAATGACGGGAAGCGTCGCTGACGCGTTCGATATTTGCCAGGACGCCTGGTTCAGATGGCAAACGGTCGACGTCGCAACTGTCGACAATGCCGAAGCGTTCCTTGTACGTGTCGCGACACGGCTCGCGATCGACCGGGCACGTTCCGCGCAGTCGAGGCGCGAAACCTATGTCGGCCCATATCTTCCCGAGCCAATCGTCGGCGGCGAGGCGAACGGACCCGAAGCGGCGGCGATACTCGCTGATTCGATGACGTTTGCATTTCTCGTTGTACTCGACGAACTGTCACCGATCGAACGCGCCGTGTTCTTGCTCCACGACGTGTTCGGCTATTCGTTTGATGAAATCGCGCTCAGCGTCGATCGTGCCGCACCTGCCTGTCGACAAATCGCGAGCCGAACTCGCAAACGGATCGACCAGCATTCAGTGGAGCTCCGCCGTGTCACAGGGACAGAAGAAGAGGCTTTGATCGCAGAACTGATTCGCAAAACTGCTTCAGGCGATATCACTGGTTTGATGACGATGCTCGCGCCCGACGTTGTTCAGCTCGATGACGCTGGCGCGCTGCGCAGGGCAGCCCGCTATCCGATCGTCGGACGAGAACGTGTCGCTCGTTTCATGGTGAACCTCACGAAGCGAAACATTCCCGGAATTACGTTCGAAACGACGGTGGTGAACGGTACGACCGGGATCTTGTTCCGTCTCCACGGCGAGCCCAATATGGTGATCAACTTTGCGTTCTCACCCGATCGACTAGTGCGACGCATCTTCGTGCAACTCAATCATGACAAGCTGCAGCACTTGGCGCCATCGGGGCGGACGGAGTAGCCCGATCTACAAGCCTTACTTAATTGCAGTCGGCGCGACGGGACCTCCGACTGCGTGGGTGAATGGCAATGGAGTCGCGGTGAGCAGGAAATCGTATTGACCGTCGAGCGCGCAGTCGGCGGCGAGCGCATCGAGCGCCCAGTTCTGTCCTTGGGCCAAACCAATGTCGCGCAGGTGAATCATGTGCACGGCGAGGTTCGCAGCAGGATTCTCAGCGGGATAGTTCTCGAATACGAGTGTGTCGGTCGCGACGCCGGCCACATCATGATCGCGGATCCACTGAATTGATTTCGGCGACAGTCCGGCTGATGGAAAGGAATAGTGCAGCTTTTCGCCGACATTCAACCAATGCATCCATCCCGTGCGCACACACACAATGTCGCCGGATAGCACAGTCACGCCGGCCATAGCGGCTGCTGCATCAAGATCGTCGCCGGTGATGGGATAACCGTCTTCGAGGTATTCGCGTTCATGCACACGAGCGACATCGAGCAACACACCGCGCGTCGCGATGGCTCCGTACTGATCGATGCCGAGTTCGACGCTCCCTGCATCGGTAATTGTGGAGCTTGATAAGCCGTTGTACAACAGACCGTCATAGCTGACATGCGCCAACGCGTCCCAATGCGTCGCAGATTGCATGCCCATCTCAACCGCATCGTCGCTCGTGGTGAAATCACTCTTGTCGCCGGTCATCGATTCATCGATGGCAATCATCGTGCGCGTTGGATTCGTGCGCCCTGGAATGAAGCCGAGTTGTGGACCATTTTCGTTGAACGGCATCGCGAGTGAGAACACCTTGGCTTGACGGGCGGCCGCGATGCCCCGCTTGACGGCCGCATCGTCAATGAGGTTGAGCGTCCCGCGGCGGTCGTCGACACCCCAACGCCCCCAGTTCGAGACCTTCTGGCCAAGCGCAATCAGTTCGTTCGGCAACGCCATATTTTGCTCCCGCGCCAATGTCATTTCAGCGACGGCACCGTAGCCGGATCGTTTACTCTGCTGCAGTCTGAGTAGCGGCAAACGGAATGGAGAGCTACGCGTTGGCTGCGATGGATCCCAGAACCGATAAGGACCGTCTCACCGGAGCGGCATACGGAACTTCACAACCGCTGCGCCAACGAATCCGCCTCTACGACTTCGCGGTGCACCAGATGGATCTGCGCGAGTGGGTGCTAGATCAGCTTTCCCTTCCGCGCGACGCAACAGTGCTCGACGTCGGGTGTGGTCCTGGCATGTACCTGCGAGCAACCCGCAATCGCTCTTCGGACGCCCGTGTTTTCGGTTGTGACATCTCTTTCGGAATGGCGGGTGAAGCCTCGCGTCACGCTCCAACGATCGTGGCTGACGCAACCATGCTCCCAGTGCCTTCGGCGTCTGTCGACGTCCTGATCGCAGCGCACATGCTGTACCACGTCGGCGATATTGACGCAGCGCTTGGCGAGTTTTCCCGCTGTATCGCAGCCGGTGGTACGGCCGCCATTGTCTTGAACGGCGACCGGCACCTGATTGAGATCTTCGAACTCCTGCGTCAAGCGGTTGCGCAGGCTGGAGGAATTGCCCCCGTACCAGAGCGGACATTCGAACGCGCACGACTGCTCAATTCTCGGCCACTCGTGGAGCGCCACTTTCAACATGTGACGATCCGCGAGTTCGGCGACGACATCATCGTTTCCGACGCTGACGTCGTCGTTGACTACATCGCGAGCATGGAATCCCTCTACGGGCCGATCGTGGATGCCGTGTGGCCCGACGTGCTCGCCGCCACGCGCGCAATTGTCGAAGGCCACATTTCGCGTCACGGTACTTGGAACACCAGCAACCACGGTGGGGTCATCCTCGCGAGCAACCCGTAGCCTGCACCAATGGACGAGCCCGAAATTGACGCAGCAACCTCGGGCTTTGGCGGGCTTGGGTTGATCGATGAGCTCACTCGATCACTTGCAGAACTCGGTTACGAAGAACCCACGCCGATCCAAGCAGAGTCCATCAAGCATCTCCTAGCTGGCCGCGATCTCCTTGGGCAAGCAGCAACCGGGACTGGAAAAACGGCGGCGTTCGCGTTGCCGATGCTGCAACGCCTCGCCACAGAGAGCGACGGGGCCGATCGCACCGCGCCCGGAGCATTGATTCTGGTCCCGACACGCGAGCTCGCGATGCAGGTCTCCGAGGCGGTGCACCGCTATGGCCGACACCTCGGTACCCGCGTATTGCCTGTGTTCGGCGGACAGCCGATCGGTCGCCAATTACACGCGCTCAAACGCGGCGTCGATGTGGTGGTGGCAACACCCGGACGGGCAATCGACCATATCAACCGCGGAACACTCGTGCTCGACAACATCGCCATGGTGGTGCTCGACGAAGCCGATGAAATGTTCGACATGGGTTTCGCCGAAGATATCGAGACGATCCTCGAGGGCGTTCCCAGCGCTCGCCAGACGGTGCTGTTTTCGGCGACGATGCCGTCGCGAATCAATGGCGTCGCTCGCCGCCATCTTGACAATCCTGTCAAGATCGAAATCGAACGAACCACCCGCGACGAGGCCGGCATGCCGCTCGTTCGTCAACGCGCATACATCGTGCCGCGCGCCCATAAGCCTGCTGCGCTCGCGCGCGTCCTCGATGTGGAATCACCCGCCGCAACACTGGTGTTTTGTCGCACGCGCATCGAGGTCGACGAGTTGACGCAAACCCTCAACGGGCGTGGCTATCGGGCCGAAGCTCTCCACGGCGGCATGAGTCAAGATCAGCGAGACCGCGTCATGCATCGGCTCCGCAACGCCAGCGCCGAACTTCTCGTCGCGACCGACGTCGCGGCGCGGGGCCTCGACATCGATCAGCTCACGCACGTCATCAACTACGACGTTCCTTCGGCACCGGAAGCCTACGTACATCGGATCGGTCGCGTCGGTCGCGCCGGACGCGAAGGCGTCGCGATCACCCTTGCCGAACCCCGAGAGCACCGCATGCTCAAAAACATCGAACGCTTGACGAAGCAACGCATCACGTTCGAAAAGGTTCCGACAGTCGCCGATCTGCGAACGCTTCGAATGGCGATGACGCAGGCGACGCTTCGCGAGACCATCATTGAAGGTGAACTCGATCGTTTCCGTGCGGTCGTCGAGGCGCTCTCCGATGAATTCGACGTGATGGAGGTCGCGCTTGCCGCGGTCAAGATCGCGCATGAGTCAGGTGGCGCCGAAGCCGATCAGGACGACATTCCCGAATTCGACCCACGCGACGACCGCGACCGGAAGCCAAACAATTTCAAGTCGAACGCCAAATCAACCGGAAAGTCAGCCGGGAGATCCGGTAAGAGTGGCGGCGATTGGCGCGACAACACGAGTGAGGCTGGCCAGCCTCGCAAGGCGCGCAGCGGCGAGAAGAAGTCAAAAGATGACGACCGCGCATCGCGCGGTCAGCGAGATCGAGGCCGTTCCGACACCACAACGCAAGATCGCGGGAGTAGCCGCGGAGACGGTTGGGGCGATGGCCGGGGCCGTGGTGAGGATCGCCGACCGCGGCCGTCGTCGGAGGGGATGGTTCGGCTGTTCGTTGGTGCAGGCAGGATCGCCGGAGTTCGTCCAAAGGATCTCGTCGGCGCGATCGCCAACGAATCGGGGCTCAGCGGCCGCGAAATTGGGGCGATCGAGATCGCCGATCGGTTCTCACTGGTCGAGATTCCGGAATCGTCGGCAAACGAAGTCATCGCCGCGCTCAAAAAGACCCGAATCAAAGGGGACCGCGCCACCGTTCGTCTCGAACGAGACCGCACCTAGTTCCTATACCATCTGAACTGTGAGCGACGTCGAAACAGTTGAGCGATTCATTCCTGCAACACCCGAGGCGATCTTCGCGCTCGTCGCGAACCCAAAACGCCACCACGAAATCGACGGCTCCGGGACGGTACGAGAAGCTCAGGACACGCCGGAAACACTGCAGCTCGGCAGTACATTCGGCATGCACATGAAAATGGGCATCCCCTATTCCATGGTGAGCAAGGTGATTGAGTTCGAACCGAACCGTCGCATTGCTTGGCAGACCGCGCCACCAAGCAAAATCGGCGCGATGCTCGCGGGCGGGCGAATCTGGCGCTACGAACTTGAGCCCTCCGAAGGAGGCACGATCGTGCGCGAGAGCTGGGACATCAGCCAAGAAAAGGTCAAGGCGATCGTTGCGCCGGCGCGCAAAAAGACGATCAAGGCGATGACCGACACACTCGAACGCATCGAGACACTCCTCGCAACGCCGTGACATCTTCGTGACCCCGTTGCGGCTGACATTCCACAGAGGAAGCCCAGTTCGCGAAATTCTTTAGGTGCAGCTTCGCACTTCCGGCAATACTGCAGCGTGGAATCTGTTGTCGCCGCGCGGGCGCTCACAAAGCGCTTCCGAGACAGGACAGCTGTCGACAACCTTGATCTCATCATTGGCCCCGGCGACCGTGTTGGGTTGCTCGGCCCGAACGGCGCTGGCAAAACCACGACCCTGCTGATGCTCCTCGGCGCGATTTCGCCGGATGCTGGAACGATCGAACTCGCGGGATTCCGATTGCCTCACCATCGTTCAAAGGCGCTCGGTCACGTCGGATTCGTCGCCGGATATTTGCCATTGCCGGAAAATTTGAAAGTTCGCGAAGCACTCACGATCTTCGCTGGTTTCTACGGCATACGCAGGCCGACACGAATCATCGAAACGGCGATCGAACGCTTCGGAATCGGTCACCTCGCAGATCAACAGAGTCGCGAACTGTCGTCTGGCCAACGGACACTGGTTTCGATCGTCAAATCCACGCTGCACGAACCGCGCCTGTTGGTGCTCGACGAACCAACAGCATCACTCGATCCCGACGTCGCTGGTCGTGTTCGTACGGCGCTACTCGATATTCATGGCGAGTATGGCACAACCCTGTTAGTCACGAGTCACAACATGCGCGAGGTCGAGACATTGTGTGAACGGGTCGTCATCATTGCGCGCGGTGCCGTCGCTGCCGATGGTTCGCCCGCGGAAGTCGCGGCCTCGTTCGATACCGACGACCTTGAATCTGCATTTCTCGAAATCGCGGCACGATCGAGAGCGCGCGGTGGCGCTGAGGATCATCCCGGAGCGTTGCAATGAGCCCGATTCGCATTCGCGCGGTGATGCACCGCCATTGGATCGTGTTGCGGCGCGCACCGCACCGTTGGTTCGAGATTTCGTTCTGGCCGGTGATGGACGTACTGCTGTGGGGCTCCGTGGGCGCGTACATCAAGCACCAAACCCCAGGCTCGCAGGCAGCCACTCCCTTTCTCCTTGCGGGCATCGTGCTGTTCTGGACCTTCACGCAGGCCCAGTTTTCCATCGCGCTCGGTGTCAACGAAGAGACGTGGACCCGGAACATCTTGAACGTCCTCACGACACCAGTCACCGAACTGGAATACATCGTCGGTATCGCGCTATTTGGGCTCCTCAAACTCGCGTTGTGCATGCTCACGCTCACCGTGGCAACCATCGCCTTCTTCGGATTCGACTTGTCGCAGGTTGGATGGGCTGTGATCCCGATCATGTTGCTGCTGCTGATCAATGGCTGGGCGCTCGCGATGATGGTGGTCGGACTCGTCTTGCGATTCGGTCAGAGCGCCGAAATTTTGATTTGGGGATTCAACTACATGCTGATGGCCTTCTCAGGCGTCTTTGTGCCATCGAATTCACTCCCGAGAGGCCTGCGCACGGTCGCTCGCCAACTCCCAACCACGCGGGCGTTTGCGGCGCTGCGCGCCGTGTTGGGGGGCCACCCGTTGCCATGGGGAACGCTTGGGATCTCACTCGTCGGTTCGTTGATGTTCTTCGCCGGTGCCATTGCATTCGCGAGCTGGCTGTTATCGATATTTCGCAAGCGTGGGTTCGTCACGCGCTATTCGTGATGAAATCTGCAGATGTCCTCGATCTTCGACACGCTGCGTTCGGTGTTGCAATTCGAGTCCTTTGAACGCGACCCTGCGCTGCGACGCCTACGACGGGCAGCCAGCATCGATGATCTGCGGCGGATAGCGCGACGCCGCCTCCCACGCGGCGTCTTCGATTACATCGATGGCGGTGCCGAGGCAGAGATCAGTCTTGCCGAGAACTCACGTGCGTTTGATGGGATTCGATTCAATCCACGCGTGCTTCGCAACGTCGAACGCCTCGACACCACCACGACACTCCTCGGCAAATCACTCCCAACTCCCCTGGTGCTCGCACCCACCGGGTTCTCGCGCATCGCCGACCCTCAAGGCGAACTTGCCGTAGCCCGGGCCGCGGCACGAGCCGGGTTGCCATACACGTTGTCGACAATGAGCACGCGTTCAATCGAAGAGGTGGCTTCTGTCAGCGCCGGACGCAAATGGTTCCAGGTCTATGTGTGGCGCGACCGTGGGCTTGTCGAATCGATGCTCGAACGAGCCGCCGCAAGCGGTTACGAGGCGGTCATGCTCACGGTAGATACCGCGGTTTTCGGTAAACGAGAACGGGATGTGCGTCGCGGCTTTTCGCTCCCTCCGCGCATCGGTCTGTCCACGTTGATCGATGGAGCGATCCACCCAAGCTGGACATGGTCGTTCGTGCGATCCGATCCGATCCGATTCGCCAACGTCACCGGCGCGTCCCTGAACGACCCGGGCAACTTCTCGGGCACCACGTCAGCTGGTGACGGGACCGATGCCGTAAATCTCGCCGAATACATCAATACTCAGTTCGATCCAAGTTTGTCGTGGGCCGACATCGCCTGGTTGCGTTCCCACTGGGACGGACCGATCATTCTCAAAGGAATCCAGTCGGTCGCCGATGCGAGGCTCGCCGTCGAACACGGCGTGGAAGCAATCGCGCTTTCGAATCACGGTGGCCGCCAGCTCGACTGTGCTCCTTCGCCAATTTCGCTCGTCGCGCCCGTCGCGAATGCAGTCGGCGGTCAAGTCGAGATTATTTGCGACGGCGGCATCCGTCGCGGCAGCGACATCGTGAAGGCGCTCGCGCTCGGAGCAAATGCTTGTATGGCGGGACGCGCGTATCTCTATGGTCTCGGTGCTGGCGGCGAGCAGGGTGTCGACCACGCAATTGCGTTGCTGACTGCAGACGTACGCCGCACAATGGCGTTGATCGGCGTGACATCGATCAACGAACTCAACGCGGAATGCGTCACGCCTCGACTGCAGCCTTGATCCGTTCCAACGTTTTTTGCATGCCTTTGATCATCGCTTCTGGGCGACGCAACAACGTTTCGTAGATGAATTTCTGCGCTCCACCAGACGACGTGAAGCTGTACGACTCGGTCACCCGTGTCCCTTCGCCTGCAGCTTCGAACTCGTACCGCCATGTTGTGTAGCCCTCGGCGACGAACTCGAACACCTTGCCGAGTTCACATGCGGTGATTTCCGACGTCGTGGTCCATCGTTTCATCGTGATGCCAGCCACCACAACCTTGTTGTCGCCTTCGAATTTGGCCCCAACTGTTGGCTCCGTTGCGCCACCGACCCAACGGCACCCGGTGCACTCAGGACTCCACTCGCCAGTCCGAGTGATATCAGTGATGGCAGCGAACACCACATCGGGCGGACGGTTGATGATCAAACTTGCGGATCCTTGGACCATTGCGCACTCCTCATTTCCCGAGTCGGCTTGCACGGCGACCCTACCCTTGTCGTTGGCTAACGTCGCCTCCCAGGAGGCAATCATGCACGTACGAGTCGATCCCGAGAAGTGTCAGGGCCACAATCGCTGCTACGCGATCGCGCCGGAGCTGTTCGATGTCGACGACCTCGGCAACGCAACTGAGCGCAACGACGGCATCGTGTCGCCCGAGCTGGAACACAAAGCCAGACTGGCAGTTTCCAACTGCCCAGAATTTGCGATCAGCATCACGGAGGACCAATGAGCACTGAACGGCCGAGCGTCACAAATTGGTCGACGGATTTTGATCACACCGACCCTACGTGGGTCGCCGACCCGTACCCGATCTGGGAACAACTCCGCACCAGCTGTCCTGTAGCGCACAGCGATCGCTTTGGCGGCACTTGGCTGCCGGTCACCCATGCAGGCGTCGCAGCTGTCGCGTACGACACTGAGCATTTCACCTCGCGTTCTGTCGTCGTCAGCGAGTTGCGGCCCACTGATCTTGACCTTCCCGCGCCGATTGGTATCGCGCCCCCAATCACCTCTGATCCGCCGTTCCACGCGCAGGCCCGCCGACTCCTGCTTCCCGCATTCGGCCCCAAAGTCATTGCGAGCTACGAGCCGTTCGCGCGCGACTTGTGTCGCGAACTTCTCGACCAGCTCGCGGGTCGAGACACCATTGACGCAGCGATCGACTACGCGCAGCACATACCACTGCGAGTGATCGTCAAGATGCTCGGCTTCCCACAAGACGACGCCGACATCTTCCGACGTTTCATTCACATGATTCTCGAAGCCGTCAACCTGTCGGCGGAAGATCGCATGGCGCAGATCGAAGGACGCGAACTCGACGACTACCTCGACGCGCGCATCCAGGAACATCTCGAAAACCCCCGAGACGACCTCACAACATTCCTGCTCGAAGCAGAACTCGATGGCAACAAGCTGCATCCCGACCATGTCCGCGGCACGATGGTGCTGTTGCTCGTCGCGGGAATCGACACAACGTGGTCTGCGATCGGAGCATCACTTTGGCATCTCGCCCAGCACGCGGACGACCGTCAAAAGCTCGTCGATGATCCTCAACTGATGGCGACCGCAATGGAAGAATTCTTGCGCGCCTACGCGCCGGTCACGATGGCGCGCATGGTCGCAACTGATTTCGAATTCGAGGGGTGCCAGTTCAAAACCGACGACTGGGTGCTACTTCCGTTTCCAGCGGCGAACCGCGATCCGGCAGCCTTCGATCACGCCGACGAGGTACTCATCGACCGAGAAGTCAACCGCCATGCTGCGTTCGGCCTCGGCATCCACCGTTGCATCGGGTCCAATCTCGCCCGAATGGAACTGCGGATCGCGCTCGAGGAATGGATGGCGCGCTACCCCAATTTCGAACTCACCGATCCGGCCGCGGTGACGTGGTCGACCGGCCAAGTACGCGGTCCGAGATCGATCCCAGTCAGGGTCACAGCGAGCTAGGAAGCACTGCGTCGATAAGAGCAGGACCCGGCTCAGCCATGGCTCGCTCGAGTTGCACGGTGAATTCCTCGGCGGTCGTGGCACGAGTAGCTGGCACTCCCATTCCCTTGGCGAGCGCCACGAAATCGAGTTGCGGACCGGTCAGGTCGAGCATTCGTAATGCCTGCGGACCGGGAACGGCGCCGACTCGAGTGAGTTCCATGTTCAAAATCGCGTAGGAGCGATTGTTGAGTATCACCGTGGTGACGTCGAGTCCTTCGCGAGCCTGCGTCCAGAGCGCTTGGAACGTATACATCGCGCTGCCGTCCGACTCGAGGTTGAGCACCTTGCGATCTGGCGCCGCTGTTGCCGCCCCTGTCGCAACTGGCATCCCGTAGCCAATAGCCCCGCCGGTCAACGTCAGCCAATCATGCCTCGGACATCCAGCGGTCGCACCCGACACAAACAGTCCGGAGGTATTGCCTTCGTCGGCCACGATGGCGCCCTCTGGAAGCACCGCACCGATTGCCGCGGCAAGCGTGTCGGCCTTGAGCGCGCCGGTTGGACGGTCGGGACGAACAGCGGCCTGGCGGACGACGTCGCGGTTCGCTCCCAGAAGTTCGCCGAGGTCGATGAGTGCCGCCACGGCATCATCGGCTCCGCCTGCAAGCACATGCACGGCGCAACCGTCGGGCGTGAGGTCGCTGGCTTTGCCTGGGTACGCAAAAAACGACACGGGGGCGCGACTGTCGACGATGACAAGATGCTTCAATTCACCCATCTGCATCTGTGCGAACTCGCCGAGGTAGCTGAGCCGGTCGATCTGCGGCAGCCCAGCTCCTCTGACCAGACGCGTCGGAAATGTTTCGCAAATGAGCTTCGCATCTGATGCAGCGGCCACCATCGTCGCAGCGACGAGCCCGCGCTCCGACGCGACAACACTGCCGCCGACGATGATTGCCGCCGGCTCGCCCGATCGCAATACCTTTGCGATCGCTTCCACAACCTCATCAGTCACGCTCGTTCGGCCGGGCGCGACCTGTGACGAAACCGCACCGACCGCAGATCGGTCCGATGTTGCAAGCCAACACACGTCGGCGGGCAGAATCATGGTCGCGATCTGGCCAGGCGGCGTCAGGGCGGCAGCAACCGCATCGGCCGCATCGGTCGCGACTGTTTCTGGTGAGCTCGACGTGCGTACCCAGCCTTCCAGGCTGGAAGCGATCGCGGCGATATCCGACTGCAACGGAGCGTCGTACTGATGATGGAGCGTGGCGTGGTCCCCAACGATGTTGACCACGGGCACGTGCCCGCGGCGGGCGTTGTGAAGATTTGCTAAGCCGTTCCCAAGGCCTGGGCCAAGGTGGAGCAGGGTCGCTGCGGGTTTTCCGGCAATGCGCGCGTACCCGTCGGCAGCACCCGTCGCGACGCCTTCGAACAGTGCGAGTATCCCCCGCATGCCAGGAACCTCGTCGAGCGCCGCCACAAAATGCATCTCTGACGTTCCAGGATTCGTGAAACAGGTGTCGACGCCTGACGCGACGAGGCTACGGATTAACGCTTGAGCGCCATTCACTGGGTTGCTCCATTCGAAATGCTGAAGGTCGTTGGGTGGCAGATAGAAAAGACTTGGGGTGGCTCAATCGAAGATCGTTCCCGGGTTCAAGATTCCGTTGGGGTCGAACGCTGCTTTGATCCGTTGCATGAGCGCAACCTTCACTGGATCAACAAGTTCAAGGAAGTAACTCTTCTTTTCGGTGCCAAGGCCGTGTTCTCCAGAGATCGCGCCACCCACCGCCATGCCCGCAGCAAACAGTTCATGCATGACTGTGTGACGTACCTCAGGATCGGATTGGAAGACTCCGAGATGCACGTTGCCGTCGCCTGCATGTCCGCAACCAGCAATCCATGAACCAGTTGCCGCTGCGACCGCCGAGACGCGTTCCATGTAGTCGGGAATCGACGCGCGGGGCACCACGATGTCGACGATGTCGTTCGCCCCAGCGGCCTTCGCCATCCAGAACGATTTCTCCCTGGCTTCGATGAGCGCCGTTCCCGCACCTGCGGGAAGTACATAAACATCCATCGCTCCGATGCCATCGAGTAGCTCGGCGACGACCCCAACATCCTCCTCGAGTCGGTCTGAGGAGCGTTGTTCGACGACAACCACAAGGTACGCAAGCGCGTGCTCTTTGATGTCGGGTGGAACGCCCAACTCGAGTCCGTAGTTCGTCACGATTGCCGACATTGTGAGGAGATCGATGTACTCAACGATGAGAGGTCCGACGCCACTGTCGATCAGGCGAGGAACAGCCGATGTCACTTCGGCCAGCGTGGTGAACGGTGCGAGCACTGTCGCGGAATGGGAGGGCCGCGGGTAGAGCCGCAGCGTGACCTCGGTGACGAGCGCGAGCGTCCCCTCCGACCCGACGATCAGTTGCGTCAGGTCGTAGCCGGTCGTCGCTTTGACAAATTTGCCGCCGGTTCGGATGACCTCCCCGGTTGCAAGCACAGCCTCCAGGCCGAGCACTTGGCCACGGGTCACCCCGTATTTCACCGCCCGCATACCGCCAGCATTCGTGTTCACGTTGCCGCCAAGGCTCGCGCTGTTCTCTCCTGGGAATACTGGGTACACCAGCCCGACGGCGGCCGTCGCAGCGTCGAGTTGTTCCAGCGTGACTCCGGCTTGCACTACCGCGACGTGATTTTCAGTGTCGATCTCAAGAATCCGGTCGAACCGTTCAAACGAGACGAGAATGCCGTTGGATAACGGCACGGCGGCCCCGGAGAGTCCAGTGCCACTCCCCCGCGCCGTCACCGGCACACGGCGCTGGTTACACGCGGCGACGATGGCCGCGACCTCATCGGTTCCTGCAGGGCACACCACCGCCAACGGAAATACAGGTGAGACGGTCAGCGATTCGTCACGGGCGTAGTCGTCGCGAATCGCGGTTCCCACCAACACGTTGGCGACCCCAACAATGCCCGCGAGCTCATCGACAATGGCCGTCATGGGTGGCGATCCTACGACGAGCTGCGAACCGCCTGAAAACGCCGCCGCAGAGTGGACGATCGGCTCCGCTGAACATGACGAACGGCCCTGGCCGCTACCGACACAACCACGTACGTTGGCAGCTATGACGGATGCAGTCGCGATACTCGAACAGGATCACCGGGCAATTCATGCGCTCTTCGGAGAATTCGCTGAATCGCAAGACATGCAGATCGCGACTTCAGTCTGCAACGAATTGATGGACCACCTGCATCTAGAAGAGGAACTGATCTACCCGATTCTCGGCGGAATCGCACCCGAACTCCTTGACCAGTCCGTCGTGGAGCACCGCGATGCCAAGGACTTCATTGCGCGAATTCAATCCAGCGCGGGCGACCGCGATGCAATTGAAGAAGTATCGCTGCTCGCAGAATCAATCAGCATCCATTTCGAAGCCGAAGAGCAGACGATATTCCCTTTGCTCCGTTCACGAATCGAAGCTGCGGCATTGGAACAACTCGGAGTGCAGCTCGAGCAGCGCAAGCGAGCACTATCGGCGAAATGACGCTGCTGCGATAGTCACCTGATTTCGAACCGGCCGAGCGGTACTGTTGCGGACGTTACCGGCGTTGCGGAGGCGATTGTTTTGGGTGAACTGAAAGCACAAATTGCAAACGATCTCAACGACGCGATGCGACGCCGAGATGAACTCACCGTTTCGACGCTGCGCCTCCTCAAAACCGCGATCACTAAAGCTGAGGTGGCTGGCAGCGAAGCTGTCGAACTCGATGACGACGCGATCATGGCAATCTTCGCGACGGAGGTTCGCAAGCGCGCCGAGGCGGCCGACCTCTACGAGCAAGGCGGCCGCGGAGAGCTTGCGTTCAAGGAACGCAACGAAGCCGAAATAGTGCGTCGCTATCTGCCAGCCACACTCGACGATGACGCGCTCCACGCGATCGTCGTCGAGGAAGCCGCGAACGTCTCGATCGACGCGGATAATCCGGGGCGCGCCATGGGCACCGTCGTCAAAGCGGTACGCGCGCGCGTTGGCCAAGGAGCCGATGGTGCGCGCATCGCCGCCGCCGTCAAGACCGCGTTACAACGGGACGAACGGCCCTAGTACGCGCTCGTGAGTCGACGCCATAGTTAGCAGATGCTTGGTGACCTGACCAACGCCCAGATCGAAGACGTTTTACGATCGGAGGTCATTGGCCGAATCGGCTGCCACGCCGACGGTTCGACATACGTCGTGCCCATCACGTTTGCTTACGACGGCGAGTGTGTCTACGCGCATAGCGCGAACGGACGCAAGGTACGCATGATGCGCACCAATCCGTCGGTATGTTTCGAGGTCGAACAGATCGATGACCTCGCAAACTGGCGCACCGTGCTCGCATGGGGCACCTTCGAAGAACTCTTTGGGAGCGACGCCAGCGCGGCGATGAAGTTTGTCAGCGACCGACTCCGCCCGTTGATGACGAGCAGCACGGCGCAGCCTGCTGTTGCCCTCGACGCCGAGGGTGTGCCACTCGGTGGCCATCTCGTCGACACCGCCGCCAACACCCCGGTCATGTACAGAATTCAGTTGCGCGACAAGACGGGTCGGTTTGAAAAGCGCCGAAATGGAGTCGGGTCCTCGACTAGCGCAGCGTGTATCCAATAGGGAGATGTTTGATGCCGCTCACAAAATGCGCCGTCGACCATTCAGGTGCTCCGTCGAATTCGATTGTTGCCACTCTTTCGAGCACCTTGGACAGCAACGTGCGCACTTCACGCCTCGCGACTTGTGCTCCAAGGCAATAGTGCACGCCCATCCCGAACGACAACAACTTGTCGGCATCGGGTCGGCGGATATCGAAGCGCATCGACTCGAAGAACACATCTTCGTCTCGGTTCGCCGACGGGTACGACGTCAACACAACGTCGCCTTGCGCAATTGTGACGCCGCTCAGCTCGAAATCTTGTTGCGCCCAGCGAAAGAAGCTTCGCACAGGACTTGTCCAGCGGAGCATTTCCTCGGCAGCGTTCGTCACCAACGTGGAATCCTCGAGCAGCGCTGCTAGCTGCTCGGGGTGGCGCAGGAGTTGTTCAAGCCCTCCCGAAAGCGCGAACGAGGTCGTGTCGTGACCTGCTGTTGCCACGATGATGTAGTACCACAGTCGTTCGATCTCACCGAGCGGTTTCCCGTCGATTTCGCCGTTGGCAATGACACTCGCGACATCATTCGTCGGGTGTGCGCGGCGTTCTGTGGTCAACGAATCGAAATACGTTTCGAATTTGGTGATGCTATTCGTGACGGCCTGCAGGGGGTCGTCGAAACCGCTCATGTACTCCGGGTCGGCCGCACCGAACATTCCCTGTGTCAGCTCCAACATCAGACGCTCATCACTCTGGGGCACACCGAAGATGCTCATGATCACTCGAAGCGTGAACGGCACCGCAAGATCGGTCGCAAAGTCGCATTGACCACCGAACGCCACCAGCTTGTCCGCGAACTCATCCGCGATCGCGTCGATCGACGGCTGAAGTCCGCGAACGGCGGCCGGCTTGAACCAATCGTTCGTGACCTGTCGGTGTTGCTGATGCACTGTCCCGTGAAGCTGCACCAACGACCTTGGCAAGTCGATGCCCAACGCTTGCATCATGTCGTATTGAAAATCAGGCCCGGGAGCCGACTTTTCTGTGTTCCAAAAAATGTCGCTCCGTCGCGACACCTCGAGCACGTCTGCATGTCGAGTGATCGCCCAAAACGGGGTCCAGCCGTCTGCCTCCACACGCAACACTGGCGACTCTCGGCGCAACTCTGCAACGGTGGCATGCCATTGCTCCATATCCGCAAACGCCTCAGGCGTGATGAATACGTTTCCGCGCGGATCGGTAGCGCTCGACGCATCCGAAATCATTGACCTGAGCTTCCTCGATCGGGTCTTGGGCGACAAGTTCTGCTGGAGCACGACCTCGGTGTCCCGACTTGGGACTCGGAGTGTTGCGATCTCACCGCTGATAGTAGATACGGTCTAGCCATGAAGACAGCCATCACCGAAATGTTGGGCATCGACCTGCCGATCCTTGCGTTCACGCACTGCCGCGACGTGGTGGCGGCGGTCACCAAGGCCGGCGGGATGGGGGTGCTGGGCGCGGTCACCCACACTCCAGAACAGCTTGAGGTCGACCTCGCGTGGATTGAGAACGAGATCAGCGGACGACCGTACGGCATTGATCTGATCGTGCCGGCGAAATACGCCGGGTCGGAAGAGGGTGGCTACACCTTCGACGACATTCGCCGTCTCATCCCCCCCGAACACGTCGCGTTCGTCGACGACATCCTGCGTCGATACGACGTGCCGGCGCTGCCAGACGACGACGGCCGTCGATCCGTGATCGGGAGCACCGACCACGGCGAAGCCGCCGTTCCATTTTCAGCAAATCAGGCCGACCCTCTGCTCGAAATCGCGTTGGGACATCGACCATCGCTCGTTGTCAACGCCCTCGGGCCACCACCTCCGCACATGATCGAGCGGACGAAACAACAAGGTCGGTTGGTCGGCGCATTAGCTGGCAAAGCACAACACGCCCAGCGGCACGTGAACGTGGGCGTCGACATCATCATCGCCCAGGGCGCAGAGGCAGGCGGACACACCGGTGAAATCGGATCGATGGTCCTCATACCGGAGATCGTGGATGCGGTCGCGCCTGTTCCGGTTTTGGGTGCTGGCGGCATCGGGCGCGGGCGCCAGATGGCCGCGGCGATGGCGCTCGGTGCCCAGGGTGTGTGGTGCGGATCGGTGTGGCTCACAACAGAAGAAGCAGAAACGCATCCTGTCGTGAAACAGAAGTTCCTCGCAGCGACATCTTCCGATACGGTTCGTTCGCGTTCACGTACCGGAAAACCAGCACGCCAGCTGCGCACTGCATGGACCGACGAGTGGGACGACCCAAACACGCCGTCGCCACTCGGCATGCCACTACAGCCAATACTTGTCGACGAGGCACTCGCGCGTATCGACCGAGCTGCATATCGGGCTGGATCTGGCGCAGAGCAACTCACGAACTACTTCGTAGGCCAAGTCGTGGGCAATATGAACACTACGAAGACATCCGCAAAAGTGGTCTTCGACATGATCGAGGAATACATCGAAGCGGTCGAATCGCTCGGACACCAACTCGAGATTTGATTCGCGATCGCGTACGACGAACCCCAGCTACTGACCGCTGAGGCTGAGCAGGAAGTCGACAATCGAGACCGAGAAGCGCGTTGCGTCGATGTCGTCCAAGACGTATTTAGTCTTCACGCCGTCGATCACCGAAAACTCGTTCGGCTGCCAGGTGTCGGTATAGGTCGCGCCGGTGTTCGGAGGCGGCAGCGTCACCGGCGTTGGCGTCGACGACCCGAAACCGACGAGGAAGGCGAGAAGATATACCGATGTCTTTTGCACTTGCGCCGTCGGAACGTTGAGGTCGACTCCGATCTGTGCAAGTCGTGCATTTTCAGAGGCGCTCCAGGTCACAGTGACGACCCGCGGCGCGACAACTTGGCGTTCGAACGCGCCGCGATCGACAAAGGAAATGGGCCCTGTGCCGGTATCAGCGACGGCAGGATCATCGACGCGCGCTTGTCCGTCGGCATCGAGCGTTGGCTCACCGGCAGCGGCGCTGTTCGCCGCGTCGATCGCCGGTGATCCTGCGAGCAGATGAAAGTTCGCGGCGGCGACCTGCGCGAAGAGCGGGTCGGCTTGCAGGCCATGCGACTCCTGTCCTGTCGCGGCAGCGAACGCTGCGAGCGACGAATATTTGACACCAGCCCAGTCGAACATCACCCCAGCGACGCGGAGATTCACCAGTTCGAAATCTACGGTTGCGGTCGTCGCCGACGGCGCGTCGGCTCGAACCTCACCCGAGGTCCGCGGACTATTGATGCCGTTGTCGGTGCTGATGTTGTTCGCAAGAATCGTGCCCGTCGACGTCGTCATCTCGATACCACTGTCGGTATTGCCCGTCACCGTGTTCGAGGTGATCTCCGCATTGGTCGCGTTGTGTACATCGATGCCATGGTCGCCGTTGTTGTACGACACGTTGTCGTTGACGATCGAGCCCGATGTCCCGGTTCGGATATTGAAGCCTGAGTCTTCGTTGTCGTGGCTGATATTGCCGGAAACGAGATTCCCGGTGCTGTTGAGCAGATCGATTCCTGCTGCGGCACGGATATACCCACGTGCGTTGCTGAACGACACGTTCGATGCGATGACATTGTTGTTCGATCCGGCATCGATCAGAATGCCTGCATCCGAGTTGTGATCAGTCGTGTTCGCGTTGAGCAACGAGTTCGATGTGCCATTCAAAGCGATACCGTTCGCCACAAGTCCGCTCACAGGTTGACCCGAATGCGTGACATGATTCGTGCGGAGCGTGATATTGGTCGACGTTGACACCAACATCCCAGGCCCCGACGTCGCATCAACCGCGAACCCAGTGATGGTGATCCAACTCTTCGAGGCGACATGAAAGCCGCTTGACCCGCCAGACACAACAACCGTCGCACCAGACCCGACTGCGAAGTTCACAGGAGCCAACGAGGTTCCCGAGTGCGCGGGCGTGATGCCGCCACCGTATGTACCGCTACTCACGAGCACCGTTTGACCAGCGTTCGCGACCGTCGCCGCCTTCTTGATGGTGCAGAACGGGATCGTGGCAGTGCCAGCACCCGAATCCGAACAGCTTGAGTTCACGTTGTCGACGAACAACGTCGACGACGACGCGTTCGCGCCGCTCGCGACAAGCATGACGCCCAGCGTCGCCATCAGCGTCACAGCTCCGCACGCTTTCAACGACAGCGCCCCAGACGTTGGGGGTACCCAACTGCGGCGGTTCATTCTGTGCGCCTCCTCGACTCCAAGACGGACAAAGCTACCAATACCGAACACCGGAACTGATTCACAACAAATGCACAACGTTGACGCAGGCAGCGACCCAGGGGTGGCGCCCCGCCTGAGCGCCTGGCATTCTGTGACCACCGACACGTTTCAAAGTCGTCACGAAAGGTACAACAGGATGATCTGCGACATCACAGCCACCATCCTCATCATTGAAGACGACGACGGCAATCGGCTCCTCGTCCAGCGGGTCCTTGAGGAGTGCGGATACCGCGTCGTCGGTGCCGAAGACGGTCCCAGCGCATTGCTCGCCGCCTCTCGGCACACATTCGACGCCATCGTGCTCGACCTGGGGCTACCTGGAATGGACGGCTTGAGCGTGCTCGCAGGACTCCGCCGCGCGAGCGAAGTCCCGATCCTCGTGCTGACTGGCCGATCAGACGAACACGATCGTGTCCTCGGCCTCGACTCGGGTGCCGACGACTACATGGTGAAGCCGTATTCGATCGCTGAACTCACCGCCCGCGTCCGAGCCCTCCTGCGGCGCGTGCAGCCCCAACCACAACACGACACACTCGATTTCGGCATCTTGTCGCTCGATCTCGCCGCGCACAGGGCGAAGGTGGGATCGACGCCGGTCGAACTCACTCCGAAAGAGTTCGCGCTCTTGCGTTTCCTCGTCGAGCAATCACCGTTCGCGTTCGGGCGCGATGAGATCCTCCAACATGTTTGGGGTTCACTCGCAGAGTGGCAAGACCCGGCAACGGTCACCGAACACATTCGTCGATTACGTTCGAAACTGCTGGCCGCCGGTTGCGTCGACGCCGTCATCGAAACGGTGCGCGGCGTCGGTTATCGGGCCTTGGCCGCGCAATGAACGAACCTCGTCACTACGGCCTCAACGAATCCGATGAGTTCGCGCGAGGCATCTTCGAAGCGCTCGCCGAAGGCGTTCTCGTGGCCGATCACCACGGACGTGTCGTTGCGCTGAACCCGAGCGCAGAACGGGTCCTCGGATTCCCATCGAGCGCGCTCGTGGGCAAGAGCGTTCGCGACTCTCCTTGGGTACTCGAAGACGAAGACCACCGACCGCTCACAGTTGACGAGTGGCCAATCATGATCACACTCGAGACCAAACAACCGTCGGGTCAACTCATGGTGACCGTGCGTCCGGACGGGCAACGACGTGTGATCGTGATGATCGCGATGCCGCTGCCCCGACCAGCGACTGAGCCGTGGACCGTCGTCAGTTTCGTCGATGTCACGCCGCAACGACGCGCCGAACTTGCGTTGGCGTCATCCGAGGAACGCTTCCGCCAACTCGTCGAGCAAGCCCCTGATCCCGTTGTCGTGGTCGACGCTGAGGGATGCATTGCGTCGTGCAATCAACGCACGGCGGATGTGTTCGGCTACAACGCGTCGGAACTCATAGGTGAACCGATCGAGACGCTCGTACCGGACGGTGCCCGGACGGCGCACACCGTTCACCGGTCCGTGTACCTCGACGAACCGACCAGCAGGTCAATGGGGTCCGGCGCTGAACTGTCGGGACGCCGCAAGAATGGCACGACGTTCCCGATCGAGGTCAGCCTCGGATCCTTGGAAACATCGGATGGCCCACAGGTCATCGCAATCGCGCGAGATCTCACCGAGCGACATCGCGCCCAAGAAATGGCCCAGGTCTCACGCGCAAAGGGCGAATTTCTTTCGCGCATGAGTCACGAATTGCGAACTCCTCTGAATTCAATTCTCGGCTTCGCGCAACTCATGCAACTCGCAGGCGCGCGACCGGATCAACAAGAGGCGCTCGAACAAATCCAACTGGCTGGTCATCACCTCCTCGATCTGCTCAATGACTTGCTCGAATTCGAACGCGTGCGCTCTGGCCATGTCACGTATTCCATCGAACCTGTGAGTATCGATGAGACGGTCATGGAAGCGATCCGTTTAATTCGCCCGTCGGCCCAGGCACGCGACATCATCATCGAAACGGTGTTCGGCGAAGACGCCGGTTGGGCGATGGCCGACCGCCAACGGCTGCGCCAAGTGATGCTCAATCTGTTGTCGAACGCGATCAAGTACAACGCTGACAACGGCCATGTCGTCGTTGCTACCACGACTACCGAACATGGTGTTTCGATCGCGATCGTCGATACCGGAAGGGGTATCGACCAGTCGGAGATGGACCGGCTGTTCGTGCCGTTCGAACGGCTCGGTGCGGATGTCACTGGCAATGTCGAGGGCGCCGGGGTCGGGCTCGCGTTGTCGAAGACACTCGTCGAAGGGATGAACGGAACCATCGAGGTGAGCTCAGAACAACACGTTGGTAGCACGTTTCGAGTACTCCTTCCCGCGGCGGAGCCGGCCCCGCTGTCACTGCCCCAAGAACCTGGAACACGTCAGCAGCATGCGTTCGGCGACGCATTGCGCGATATCAGCGTCTTATGCATCGAAGACAACGAAGCAAACGTTCGCTTGATAGAAGCAATGCTCCTCGCATTCGGAGTTACGACGACGTTCGTTGCCCGAACAGCATCCGAAGGGCTCGCGCTCGCGATCCAACACACCCCCGACGTCATCTTGCTCGATCTCCACCTTCCGGATCTCGAAGGTGAATTCGTCGCGAAGCAGCTGCGACGAAACCAGCTCACGTCAACGATCCCAATCATTGTCGTCACAGCAGATGCGAGCCCTACGACCGCACGTCGGCTGCTCGCGGGAGGCATCGAGCGTTACATCACAAAACCAATCGATGTCGGCGACCTCTTTGACTCCATCGTCGCCGTGACAATGCCGTAGCCAAGCAGCCACTTCCTCAAACCGACTACGCCGCGCGAGACCAGACGCGCAATGGCGCCGGGGAAGCGACTACCCGGCGCCATTCCACTACGAACTTGCGGTTGGTCTACCCAATGTGGGCGATACCTACACCAAGATTGAGCGTCTTCAATCCAGGTCCACAAGCTGCGAGAAGTGCACCAACACTTTGAGAAGTCACGACGTCGGTGGTCGACGACGCACCTCCGTCAGAGCCTTGGAAGTCGCCAGTCACGCTCGGCGCAAGAGTGCCGCCGTAGGAAGATGCGGTGCCGATTTGAAACTCGCCGTACGACGAACTGAAGTTGCCGGAGCCAGTACCGACAGTCGTGAACGCGCCATTTGTTTGGTTCACTTGCAAGGTACTCGTGCTTGCCGTCAGTTTCGGGGTTCCCGCGACCGTCTTCCATCCTGTCGTGAGCGTTCCACTCGTGCCTGCACTGAGCCCAGCGAGACCTGTACAACTCGACGACGCAACATTGAGCGTTCCACTCACCTTTGATGCTGCAAGTGAAACGCCGCCCGGGTTAGAACTCGCGTTGTAGTCGCCGACCGTGTCGTCGTGACACCCATCCAAGGTCCCCTTGACCGTGATCGTTCCCGGACCACTGCCTGCAAGCGTCAATGGCGGTGATGCCTTGATGGTTCCGAAAAATGTGTCGCAGGTGACAGTGTGATGCGTCGTGTCGACTTTCGGAGGCGCAGCCGCATTCGCCGACGTGAGCGTGGTTAACCCCAGGCCACTGACGAGCGTGACGATGCCAGCTGTTGCGAGTACTTGTTTCTTGAGGTTCATTGCATCTACCTACCCTCTCGTTACGGCTCAACCGCTTTGGCTCAGCCATCGCTATTCTCAGCCGCCCATGGCGCCGCGAAAAGCAACGCACGAACAACAAGAGTCGGCACTTCACGAATGCGCCGCTGTTGTGTGCCTGTTGTGATTCAACGAGAGGCGACACGGGAACACCTCTATCAACGCTCAACCATCGACTTCGGCGAAGGAAGCAGCGGAACGGTCGCATGTCATCCGGCACGCGGTCACCTTGAAGAGGAGAATCCAATGAACATGAAACATAAAACTCTGTACGTGGTCGGCGGACTCGCGGCAGTGGCCGCGCTCATGGCGACCTCAGTACCTGCCCAGGCAGCCGCTACACCGAAAACAGGAGTCGGAACTGTCAAGTGTTCGAAGTTCACTGGAACGTTGACGTTTTCGCCAGCGCTGAAGAACGGCGGCACGGCTGCGGAGAAAATCTCCATATCTTCCAAAGCGACAGGATGCACCGGGACTCTCGACGGTGCGAGCATCGCAAGCGCAACGACTACCGGATCTCTCGCAGCGCCCACAAACGATTGTCAGGCGCTGTTGGGAACGAATCATTTCACGCTTGCCACAACGACGAAATGGACGGTGAAATCGCCCAAGCCAGCGCTGAAGCCAACGAATTCAAAGTTCACAACTGAGTCGGGGAACGCCGGCAACGGTGGCACAGTTCCGATCTCATTCGATGCCAAGGGCAAAGACAGCAGTGGGTCGTTTGTGAAGGATCTCGCCAATGCTCACGCGGTAATTCAGGAGACGGTCACGCAACTCGCGACCGCTTGTGGAAGCACTGGTGTGAAGACACTTCACATCAAGTCTGGCTTCATTTCCCTCCACCACTAGTCCAGCGAACACGCGTCAGCGTGTTTTGCGATGGTGCAGACGGCTCTTGTCGTCTGCGCCATCAACGCGTCAGCGTCGAGCGTCACCGAACTCCGGCATCGCAGCTTCTGATTTCTCGACATGTGCCGCCCACGGTGACGTTCGCGTCGGCTTCGAGGCACGTCCGACGATGGGTCGACGGTTCCAGTCGACTAGTGCTTCACGGTGCAGGAGCCGCACGACCAACATGAAGTAGATCGCCGCGGGGACACCCACCAGGTCGACCACGAATGTCGCACGATCGAACGCCATTGTGTACGAAAATACGAGATGCGTCACGGCACAGGCTGGAAAGATCATCCCGAGCGACAAACCCGACACCGACCATCCCCCTCCAACCGGTCGGCGGCGCAGCTGGGTGGCGAGGAGATACCAGGCGACTGCGGTGTAACACACCGCGAGGACCACATTCGGCAGTAACTCCAGCACGCTGCCGCGAAACGGATTCGAGGTCACTTCAGTGGCGATCCAACCGAGCAACCCGCCAAACGCAATCGGCAATGCGGCCAAACACAACGGGGTACCCGAGATGAAACGATCCCCCCTGCCACCGCGCA
>JBBRPC010000025.1:0-26317 GCA_038228615.1 Acidimicrobiia bacterium
GATGCCCTTGAGGTACCCAGCGAGGTTGGATCGGGTACGACCGAGCCGGTCCCGCAGCCGAACTGTAACGATTGGTTCTTCTGCAAGAGTTTCAGATTCCCTCACCACCTCGACCGGTGGGCGCGCCTCGGGTTGCTGAGCTAATTCGGCTGGCTCTTCGCGCGCGGTGCGCCGAAACCCGAAGGTGATTGCCAACGCGACCACGGCAAGCACCGCAAGAACAATGAGAAATGTTGTCATTGCTCCCAAACTAGTGGTGTCGCTGTTTTTTGGCGATCCTTGTGTGCCATCGGATCAGAGCAGGCGATAAACAGGATTCAACATCTGGCGACCGATCCGAGCCTCGCTCACGACGCCTTCCGCAACGACGACACGACCCACTTCGATGCCTGGAATCTGGCGCCGACCAAGAAACACCACCGTGAGTTCTCCTGTGCCGTCATCAATTCGAGCGTGAAGCGTTGGGACGCCAGCCTGCGGCTGCATTCGAATCGCGCGAATCTTCCCCGTGACTCGCACGAGTTCTCGCATCGGCGCATCGGCGATCTCAACGCAACCAAATGTTGGTTCGCCGATCGGCGCGGTGCTGTCTGGCCAGACGCCCGTCGCCGCCTTTGCCCTCGCAAAAATCGACATCAGTGGATCCTTTCGCTCAGCGATGCGTCGTCTGGTGTTGGAACAGTCCGCGGCCGTTTGGTCCCCAAGTGATATGGCACAATCGTGACATTGGCATGCTCGATGGTCGCCAACGCTTCAGTAATACGTTTCGAGGTGTTGTCGTGCAGCAGTGCATGCCACGCCCTGCGATATTGGCGTTGCGGCACGAGCACTGTCACCTCGGTTTCGCCAGCCTGCACCTCGCGAAACACCGCTTCCGCGATCGTGCGCTCAACGCGTCGATCCGCACACTCCACAATCTCAAGTGGCAACCGACTCAAGCCGAGGCGCGTCCAATCGGTCGCAAGCCGCTTCGAAACGTCAGCGTCGACCGCAGCATGAATCGCTCGAAGATCGTCGGGGGCCAAGGTCCGTGCATATTGAATTGCACGGGCCGCGCTGTTGTCGAGATGATCGACCGTGACAAGCACGACGTGGCGACGCAAGACTGGCGCGGCCGCAGCGGCGCGCGCCTCGTGCTCGAGTTCAACCGCTTCGGATTCGTATTGGCGATTGAGTCGCACCAGCAGCGCGACCAAGATCGGTACAAGCAGCATGATCACCCACGCGCCGTGCACAAACTTCGTCACCGCGATGACGAGGAGGACAACGAACGACAAGAACGCACCAATGCCATTCACGACGATTCCGAACTGCCATCCCTTTTCTTTGCGGGTGAGGTGGTGCTTTGCCATACCGCACTGCGAGAGGGTGAAGCTCGTAAATACCCCAATTGCGTAGAGCGGAATGAGCGTGTCGACCTTGGCTCCGGTGGCAACGACGAGTATCGACGAGGCAACCGCAAGGGCCAAAATCCCGTTCGAGAACACCAAGCGGTGACCACGTTTTGTGAGTTGCTTCGGCATGAAATTGTCGCCAGCATGAAAGCTCGCCAACCTCGGAAAATCAGCGAAGCTTGTGTTTGCCGCGAGCACAAGGATGAGGAAGGTCCCGATTTGCAGTGCGCCGTACAGCAGGTTCCTGCCGCCAAACACGCTCTGGCCAATCTGGGAGATCACGGTGGGCGTTCCCTCCTTGAACGGCACTGGGTGCACTCTGGTTGCCAGAATCGATAGTCCGAGAAAGAGCGTCCCGAGTGTGACACCCATGATCATCAATGCCTTGCGGGCATTTTTCCATTCAGGTTTGCGAAACGCAGTCACACCGTTGGAGATCGCTTCAACACCGGTGACCGCCGCGCCTCCAGAGGCGAACGCGTGGAGGATGCCGTACAAACCAGCCCCGTAGAACAGCGCGTTCTTCAGGCCGATCCCGTGTTCGACACCCTTCGGCCAGACACCGTGTTGCACTCCTGGATAGAGGTAATGCAACGAGCCATTCGACATCTTCCAGAGGCCCAACCCGATCACGAGCAGACCGATTCCAATGAAGAAATACGTCGGAATCGCGAACGCAACACCTGATTCTTTGACACCTTTCAGATTGCCAGCTGCGATCAGCGCGATGAATGCAACCGATAGCGGAACGGTATACGGACCAAGCCTTGGCACCAACGACACCAATGCGGCCGACCCAGCAGCTACCGACACCGACACCGTCAAGATGTAGTCGGTCAACAGCGAAACGCCTGCCACTTGCGCGGGAAGCAATCCGAAATTGTCACGCGTCACCATGTACGCGCCACCGGCGGTCGGGTATTCCTTAATCGTCTCGCGATACGACATGATCAAGAAAAACAGCACCACGAGGATCGCGATGCTGATCGGCACAAGCAAGCTGAAGGCGAACAAGCCGACCGACTTGATAAGGACGAGCAAAATCTCCTCAGTGGCGTACGCGCTCGAGGAGATGCAATCGGATGAGAACACCGCGACGGCGGTCGGAATCCCCAATCGCTCGTGTTCCAGCTGGTCGGTCGTCAGCGCAGGTCCGAGGATACGGCGCTTCATGCGATAGTTGAGCGGCTCCGCAAGCTGAGGCTTGACCGCCGGAGCGGCGTCCTGTGCGAGCGATTCGGTTGCGGTCATCGAACTCTCCTGAAAGCGTTCCCAGCGTGCCGCTCTTCGAGTCAACACACCAATCGAGGCATCCGTGCGGATGTCCACACACGATTCCACTCGCGGCGCCGCAATGAAACCGTGAGCATCGCGTGGTTGCGCATAAAGAAGTCGCGAAGATCGGTGTGCGGCGGCTCACAGCGGTCAAACTCCTAGCGTGCGCTTTCTCGACCGTCTGACCGAGCTACCTGCGCCAGCGAAATTCCTGTTCGTCGCCCTCGTGACCGCAGCCGTGGCAGGCGTCGCCTTCAGCCTGCACGCGAGCGTCGAGCAAGCGTCCCTGGCGCTCATCGGCGCGGTCGTTTTTGCGGCAGGGGCCGGCCGCCTTGCCGGTTTATTTACAGCAGTGTTCGCCGCTGCGATACTGAACTTCGCGTTCACGCCGCCCCTATGGACCCTGCGGGTCGGCAACGGCGACGACACCGTCGCACTTGTGATATTTGGTGCGCTCGCTCTCACGGTCAGCTCGATGGTTGCGAGAGTCGCCGAGCTTCGAACCGCTGCCGATCTCCGAGCCAACGAGTCCGCAAGTGCCGCGCGTGAACAGGTCCGGTTGGCCCGAGAGGCAGATACGGCCCGCGCCGCGGCAGAGCTCTCTCGCACACGTGCCGGCTTACTATCTGCTGTCTCCCACAACCTCCGCACTCCACTTGCCGCGATTCACGCCTCGGCGAGCACATTGCTCACAGACGGTGCGTTGATTTCGGAATCGGAGAAGATCGAACTCATGACCACCGTGCGCGATGAAGCCGTTCGCCTCTCCGGTCTCGTGGCCAAGGTGTTGGATCTCGGCCGAATCCGCGTCGGCGGACTCGAAGTGACGCCAGAACAAATCGACGTCGAAGGAGCACTGCAAGCCGCCGCGCATCGCTTGAAGCCGCTGCTCGCAACCCGAACGATCTCAATCGCTGCGGCGCCCGATGCCAACATGTGCGAAGCAGATCCCAGCGCTGTCGAACAAATTCTCACGAATTTGCTTGAAAATGCCCTGCGGTACACACCGAGCGATTCGCCGATCGAGCTGACTGCGTCGCGGCAACGGGGCGCGATCGAAATGAGAGTCATCGACCATGGTCCAGGCGTCGCGCCAGCCGACTCTGATCGCATCTTCGAGGAGTTCGTGCGGGTCGGTGCCCGTGTCGAATCCGATGGTACAGGACTCGGTCTTGCGATAGTGAAGGCCTATGTCAACGCGCATCGCGGTCGCGTTTGGGTCGAGGAAACTCCCGGCGGCGGCGCCACGTTCGCTGTGCGATTCCCTATTGTTTACGAACAATGAGCGCATCTGTTGGGGCCCCCGTCGTAGCGATCGTGGAGGACGACAGTTCGTTGCGCAAGGCCTTGCGTACTTCGTTGCGGGCGCGCGGATTCGATGTCAAAGAAGTCGCATTCGGCGAGGAGGCAATCGTGCTCGCCGCCGACGGCACCATCGATCTGATGATCCTCGACCTCGGCCTTCCTGATATGGACGGCATCGACGTGTTGCAGCGCATCCGTGCCTTCAGCGAAATCCCGATCATCGTTCTGACCGCGCGCGATCGCCAAGCCGACAAAGTACGTTCGCTCGACAGCGGCGCAGACGACTACGTGACGAAGCCCTTCGATATTGAAGAGGTCATCGCACGGATCCGAGCCGCGTTACGCCGTGCTCCAAACACTGCCGGCTCCCCCACGACCATCCGCTGTGAAGGCCTCGAAATCGACCTCGCGCGCCGCCAAGTGCTGCTCGACGAAGAACCCGTTCGCATCACCAAGACCGAATGGGCAATCCTGGAACAACTCGTCACCAACCCCGGGAAGCTCCTCACGCATACCGAACTTCTGCGACGAGTGTGGGGAACGCAATACAGCACCGAAAACGAATACCTCCGGGTCTATATCGGACAACTCCGCAAGAAACTCGGCGACGCGGCGTCATCACCGCGTTTCATATTGACCGAAGCCGGCATCGGCTACCGCTGGATCGGCTGAGATACAGAGACTTTCTGCGACAAGTTCGCGACGCGCAGTACCGAACCGTTCGGTACGTGCCACACCACGCCGTCGGCATCTCGCAAACGAGTCACGCGCAGGGTGATGTTTTCGACCGTTCCGATGGCCACTCCCAAATCGATCTCATCACCAACACCAAATTGATCTTCGAAGACCATGAACATCCCGGCGATGACATCTCGCAACAGATTCTGTGCCCCGAGTCCGAGCACGACTCCAGCGAGACCGGCACCGGCCAAAAGCGGCGCGAGATTGATTCCGAACGCGCCAATCACGGCAAAGATACCGACCACAGCAATGACGATGGATACCAAGCTCACCACGGCGCCAGCGATGGTGTCTGCCCGTTGCGCCCGCCGTGCAGTATTGGACCCCGGCCGCAAGTTGATACCGCGCACCACAGCTCGGCGCATCATGCCAATCGCAATCCGGTTCACGATCAATGCGACAAGCACGATCAAGATTGCCGTCACGACCGGCGAAAGATAGTGCGCAGTCCGGACGATCGAGTAGCGATCGGTATGGTCGGCGACGAGGTCACACAACCACCGGTGTCCACCGGGAGCGCCACAAGCCAGCTCGCGCTGATTTCCGGCAGATGGCGTGGCGGTCGCAGCAGAAAGCAACATCAACATATGCAGCGTTACGCTTCCTCGAGCTGAATCTCTTTCATACGCTGGCTCACCACGCGACTCGACGACCCGGGGGCCATTGTCACACCGTAGAGAACATCTGCCGACTCCATCGTCCGTTTCTGGTGTGACACGATGACCAGCTGCGCCTCGTTACGGAACTCGTGCACCAAATCTAAGAACCGGTGCAAGTTCACATCATCGAGCGCGGCCTCGACCTCATCGAGCAAGTAGAACGGCGAAGGCCGAGCACGAAACACGGCAAAGAGGTACGCCAACGCCGCGAGCGAACGCTCGCCGCCTGAAAGCAACGAGAGCCGACGCGGCGTCTTCCCAGACGGTCGAGCTTCGACCTCGACGCCCGTATTCAAAAGGTCGCTGGGATCCGTCAGAAAAAGACGTCCGGAACCTCCCGGAAAGAGCAACGCGAACATCTCCTCGAAGTGGCGGGCGACATCGGAAAATGCTTGATCGAACACGGAAATAATCTCGGCATTCACCGCCTGGATCACTCGGTTCAGGTCGCGGCGGCTGTTCTTCACGTCGTCGAGCTGTTGTTGCAAGAATTCGTGGCGTTCGACGAGCGCTTCGTATTCGGTCAGCGCGAGCGGGTTGACAGGTCCGAGAAGACGCAGTTCTCGATCCAGATCGCGGGCTCGCTGAGCGATCGTGACATTTTCTGGAACCTCTGGCGCTGGTGCCGCGAGCGCAAGGGCCGGCTCGCAATCAAAATCGCGGCGCAACGATTCGACCGCCGTCTCAAGGCGGAGTTTGTTCTCAGCTTCTTCGACATCGAGGCGCGACAGCAACTCGCGCGTTTCGAGCAGCGTTCGTTCCGTGTCGGCACGTTCCACACGAAGCGTGTCGAGCACCCCTGCCGCCTCACGCGCTGCTTCACTCTGCAAACGTCGTTGTTCCCGCAACGACTCCGCCAAGGTATCTGCAGCAGCAAGCGTCGTCACGAGCCTTCCGCTCAGCGCGCCGATGGCAGCCTGTCGTTCGGTCAGCACCGCCCGACGGCGCTGCGCAGCGGCCTCTTCGTCGGGACGTGCTGCTAAGCGCCGTTCAATTTCGTCGAGACGACGCGTGAGCACCGCGCGACGTTCCTCGATCGCCGCGCCACGAACTTCAAAATCGCGTCGAAGTTTTGCTGCCGCAGTCCGAACGCGATCCAACTCGGCGCGTCGGGCGCGAAGTTGTTCGCCAGCCACGAGCTCCGCACGTCTCGCTCCAGCAAGGCGCTGGCGGGCAAGCTCCAAGTTTTGTTCTGCATCGATGTATCGCGCATCGGCAAGCGCGAGCTGTTCTGGGACGCCAGCATGCTGCTCGCGAAGTTCACCGATGCGTTGTTGCAACAGGATCAATCGTTCGTCGAGCCCAGCCGTTCGACGCTCGAAATCGCGCCGAGCCTTGCTCGCCGCGTCAAGAGCACGGTCGACGTCAATGCGACGAGTCCGCAACAATTCGAGACGCTGGCGCTCAACTTGTTTGGTCGAATGCAGTTGTTCGCGCGCCGCTGCGAGTTCCGTATCGGCAGCTTCGAGGGTCGCGGTTGCCTGCGCGACGCGATCGCGAGCCTCCTCCAGCGCGGCGGGCGTCACGGCACTGCGCCCCAACGGTCCGGCGCGCCAGACACTCCCTCCACCGAAACGATCGCCCTCGCGCGTGACTGCGATCAACGCCGGGTCCCCAAGCGCAATGTCGAGTGCTCGTTGCCAGGAGTCGGCCAACACGACATTCGCCAGGAGTCGTTGGAGCACGGCATTGAGACCGGGCTGAGTGCTGCGAACCATCGCGGCGAGCGCGGTGGTTCCCTGCGGAATCGGGGCTGGCACGGATGCGTTCTGTGCGGCTCCGAGCACAACAAGCAGCGCCTTGCCGTCGCCAGCCTTCAGATGATCCACCGCGGAACGCGCCGCGTCTGGGCTGACGAGCACAATGGCGTTGAGCGCGTCGCCCAACGCGGAGGCAACCGCAACTTCGACACCATCGTCGATTACCAGTTGATCTACCAACGGGCCGATGACTCCCGCGATTTCGCGGATTGCGTCACCGCCAGTGGCCGTGTGCGCTTCGTCGAGTGCAAGTTGCAACGTCTCGGCCCGCGCTTGGCAACGACCGAGTGCACCGTACGCAACGGCACGTTGCTCCGACGCGTATTCAAATACGTCCTCGGCGCGTCGAAGTGCGCGCCCCTCCTCGGTGTCTTCCGGCGAAAACGACGTGATGGCGTCGAGCTCAGCGCGATTCACCTCACCAAGCTGTTCGGCGCGTTCAAGCTGCGCACGCTCAGGTGCCACCGCTTCCAGCTGCTGCGTCACCGATATCAGTTCGGCCTCAAGTTTCGGTTCGTCGCGCGCCATGGCGTCGACGGTCTTACGCAACGCTGCCTGTGCTGCTTCGGCGGATCGAAATTCTGTGTTGCACGCTTCAACTGCGTCTTCGCCGGCTTTGCGTTCGCGACCTTCCACGCTGAGATCTGAGGAGACGTTCGCCGTCGCTTCGATCTCATCCCGCAACGTGTTCATTTTGAGTTCGGCCGCCTCGACTTCCGTGCTCGTCGGGGCCAGCGACGCGAAATCGGCGTCGACCAATGCGAGTTCATTGCGCACCAGTGCACCATCGGCAACGAGCGTCTCCACAACGCCTTCATCGGCGGCAGCGTCGAGTTCTCGGTCAATTCCTCGCAGCCGCTCAGCGACCAGTGCCTGCATTCCGCGCCCGCGTTCGCGAGCCTGTTCGACCCGCAGCAACAAATCCGCGACATCACCCTGGCCAGGAACGGTCAACGCCTTTTCGGCGTCAAGTACGCGAGTGTCGAGCCCCCGCAATCTGACGCGGAGATCGTTGTCGGTACGGGCAAGCTCGACGCGCCTCGACTGGTGGCGGCCAGTGCGACTCGTCAGCTGATCGATTTCGCGCCCGACGAGATACAGCCGCGCCGCGCGTAGCTCAGCCACCAAACCGTCGTAGCGGCGAGCGGCGTCAGCTTGGCGTTCGAGCGGGCGGAGCTGGCGTCGGACCTCGCGTAACAGATCGCTGAGCCGAAGGAGGTTGCCTTCCGTTGCTTCGAGGCGCCGCTCGGCCTTCTCCTTGCGCTTGCGGAATTTCAGAACCCCAGCGGCCTCCTCGATGATTGCCCGGCGATCTTCTGGGCGGGCGTTCAGCACCTGATCAAGCTGGCCCTGGCCGACGATCACATGTTGTGACCGTCCAATTCCGGTGTCGGACAGCAGTTCTTGGATGTCGAGCAATCGGCAGGGCGCTCCATTGATTTCGTATTCCGAATCCCCGGTGCGAAAGAGGCGGCGCGTGATTGTGACTTCACTGAATTCGATGGGCAGCATGCCGCTGGCGTTGTCGATCGTGAGTGAAACTTCGGCTCTACCAAGCGCTGGGCGGTGCGTGGTTCCGGCGAAAATAACGTCGTCCATCTTGCCGCCGCGTAGCGCCCGTGCGCCTTGCGCACCGAGCACCCACGCGACCGCGTCGACCACATTGGATTTGCCCGACCCGTTCGGCCCGATCACGACCGTGACACCGGGCTCGAATTCGAGCAACGTCTTGTCCGCGAACGATTTGAACCCTTTGAGCTGCAACGTCTTGAGAAACACGTGGCCCTCCTCCGAGCGCCGAATCTAGGCCGAGTGCCGAAGGCGACCGCGGATTGCTCGCAGACCACCAGGTCAGCGAGGGCAGCGCCGAACGCTCAGACCTGACACGCGTCGCAGAAGTAGATCTGGCGGTTCCCAGACTTCGCCTTTTTCAACACACGACGGCACCGGCGACATGATTCGCCGTCACGTTCCCAAACTTTGAAATGTTCGGAACCCTCTTCGTCGAATGGGTCACCAGATGATGCCTTCGCTGCGTGATTCGAGCTGCGAAACTTGACTGCGTCCTGCATTATTTCGATAACTGCCCGATAGAGGCGGCGCACTTCTTGGCCCGTGAGGTGATCGCTGTCGCGATCGTGGCGCAGACCAGCTGCGAACAGGATCTCGTCGCAATAGGCAGGACCAATACCCACGAGAAACGTCCGGTCCATCAACAGATTCTTCAATTTGTCTTGGCGGAGATACAACAGCCGGCCGAACTGTTCCCAGGAAATCGCCGCGTCCAACGGATCGATACCCAGTCCAGAGAGTTCGGGTGCAGCAGCGAGTTCTGCATACGGCAGGACCCACAGCTCGGATTCATTGCCAGAATCGACGATGCGGAGCTGTCCGCCCTGAGTGAACGTCAGCACGACCTGGGTGCCTTTGCTTGCTGGTTGTTTGGCGCTCTTGGCACGCACCAACTGGCCACCTGAACCAAGGTCGATCATCAGTGCGTCGCCACCGTCGAGTTTGGCGACCAGGAAGGGACCGCGGCGTTCCAACCCAAGAATCTTGTGGCCTTCAAGCAGGTCGGTAAATGCCTTTTTCGTGCGGTACCTGGGCACCGCCTTCAACGCGATGAGTTCGACAGTCTTGATTTTCTTTTGCGCCAGTTCTTTATCAAGCTCGCGGCGCAACGTCTCGATTTCAGGCAACTCTGCCATCGTGTTCCTCACTTGGCTCGTTGGTAAGCGCGTGTACTGCGACCCATGCCGCAGCTTGTTCAGCTTCTTTCTTCGATCGTCCTTGACCTTCCCCAAGGGCGATCTCTTCGAGTAAGACAGTCGCGAAGAACTCCTTCGCGTGATCTGGTCCTTCATCGCGCACGGCATAGCGCGGGCGGCCCTTCCCGCGCAGCGCGCTGAGCTCTTGCAGCCGGGTCTTGTGATCACGCGCACCATTGCCGTCGGCGGCACGAATGATGCGATCGCGAAGGAAGCGCAACACCATCTCTCGGGCTGTGTCGAACCCCGCGTCGATGTACACCGCCGCGATGACAGCCTCGAATGCGTCCGCAAGAATCGACTGCTTCGAACTTCCGCCACCGGCAGCTTCTCCACGGCCCAGCAGGAGAAACTCTCCGAGGCCAATCTCAGTCGCGACTTCGGCAAGCGATCGCGAATTGACCACCGCCGCACGCACCTCCGAAAGCTCACCCTCCGGCAAACTCGGATAGTTGTCGAACACAAACCTCGTGACGATCACGCCGAGGACGGAATCGCCAAGAAATTCAAGACGCTCGTTGCTCGAAACATCACCGTGTTCAGCACACCACGATCGATGTGAGAGCGAACGGAGCAACACCTGTTGATCGCTGAACGTCACGTCGATTCGAGACTCAAGTTCCTGAATGGATTCCGGTGAGAGTGTCTTCATCGAGTTGTTCGACCCGTCACGTTGGTCACGTATTCGATGACGTCGCCAACCGTCACGAGGTCGCCCATATCGTCGTCATCGAGCCGGAACCCTACGGTGCGTTCCCCGAGTTCGTCTTCGATGACATCGAACAGGTCCAGTACCACGAGCTCGTCGGCATCGAGATCCTCGCGCAGGCGCGACTCGACCCGGACATCATCGACATCACGTCCCAACAGCTCAGCGAGCCGATCTACCACAAGGGCGCCAATCACGTCTGGTTCGTGCGCACCAAGGCCATGGCTATGCGTTTCGGCCGGCATCGTCTGCACCTCCCCCTCCGCTCGGCACGCTCGACGCGTGCACCAGTTTCGCGACGACATCCGACGCAACGCATGTCTTTGCAGCTCGGCACGCATTCACAATCGCAGCGGGAGACGACGAACCATGCGAGATAATGCAGACGCCGTTCACGCCGAGCAGCAACGCGCCACCGGTGTTGTCTGGCAATAGATCCGCCGCTGCTTCGAGCAACCGGAGCTTGATTGGTAGGGATATATCGGCAAACTTCGGTTCATCGAGCACACCGAAAACCAGTGCTGCCATGCCCATCATCGCGCCCTCAAGTGTCTTGAGCGCCACGTTGCCCGTGAAGCCATCAGTCACGATCACATCGGCCGAGGCGCTGGCAAGACCACTGCCTTCCACATTGCCGACAAAGTCCTTCACTCCACGCTGCAACGCGACGTACGCGGCCTTTCGCAGCGCGTCGCCCTTGCCAGCTTCTTCTCCATTGCTGAGCAAGCCAACAGTCGGTGCCTCGATACCGAGGCGCACCGAGGCATACGCCTGGGCGAGTTGAGCCCACTGGACCAGCCACTCGGGTTCAGGGTCGACCGTCGCGCCCCCGTCGACTAACAACTGTTTGCGGCTCGAACCCGGAATCGGAATCGGCACTGCAATCGCTGGGCGACTCACACCCGGAATCCGTCCGAACCGAAGCAATGCTGCTGCCATCGTGGCACCCGTATTGCCTGCGCCAACGAAGGCATCAGCTCGACCGTCACGCACTGCTTCGGCCGCCCGCACAATTGAGCTGTCGCGTTGGGTCCGCACCGCCGACGCCGGTTCGTCGTGCATTGCGATCACTTGTGACGTAGCGACGATCGCGATCCCGTTCGGGATCTCCCCACTGGCAGCCCCGTTGGCCAGCTCGCTGAGAATCGCGGTTTCGTCGCCAAACAGCACCACGTCCACGTCGAGTTCGGCGACAGCTCGCACTGCGCCAGCGACAATCGCTGCAGGCGCGTGATCGCCACCCATCGCGTCGATGGCAACGACGGGACGGCCACTCATCGAGC
Organism: Acidimicrobiia bacterium; assembly: GCA_038228615.1. Lineage (GTDB taxonomy): Bacteria > Actinomycetota > Acidimicrobiia > IMCC26256 > PALSA-610 > F1-120-MAGs023. The sequence goes on from JBBRPC010000025.1 coordinate 11,895, forward strand.
AGCGGTTACTCGACGTCGATTGCGACACGGCCTCGGTACCAACCACAGTTGGCACACACCGTGTGAGGAATCCGCGATGCGCCGCAGTTCGCGCACAGCGAATGCGGTGGCGCAGTCATAGCCATGTTCGCGGACTTGCGGGAACGGGTCCGCGACCTGGTGAGTTTGCGCTTCGGAACGGGCATCGAGAGTTCTCCTGGTGATGACGGGCGTAGTTCGTAAGAGCTGTCTTAGTCCAAGTTCAGCGTCTGTAACGCCGCCCAACGAGGATCGTTGAATTCAGGTGCGCATGTACACGTCTCAACGTTGCGATCGACCCCACACTGAGGACACAAACCGGCGCAGTCGTCTCGACACGTAGGTGCCTGTGGCAATTCGAGCACAAGTGCGTCTCGAATCATGGGTTCAAGGTCGAGAATCTCACCGTCGAGCAAGTAGGTCTCTCCGTCGACGGGCGTAGGTTCGAAGAGTTCGTCGACAGTCGCCGCCAAATCGCCAGACGTGGCAGCCAAACAACGCGAACAAGGCGCTGACCAGGGTGCTTGCACTTCGCCACGCGCAACGACGCCTTCGGCAATGCGCTCAAGCTGGAGGTCGACTTCAATATCGGCCGCCGGATCGATGCTCGCGGCGCCAACACGCAGACCGTCGAGGTGCGCGCGCACTGTCACCGTCCGTTGGGCGCCGAAGCGCTTGAGGAGGTCGCCAACCTTCAGACGCAGCAGATCAGGAGGAGTCATATTCGCGGCAATTCGGGATTATTTCGGCTAATTCGGCTAAATCGAAGAAACATTCGATATTCCCTGCCTCAGCGCCGAAGAAGACCCGATCAGGCAAAGACACTCGCCACCTAGAGTTGGCCAAGCGGGTGTTTGACGATTCTAGCAGGTCAGGTGGGTCGCAATCGTGTTGCGGCTGGCCGAGCGATCCAGAAGGAACACTTGTGTCACGACGCTGTCAGCAATGCGATCACAGCAATGAAGATTGGCGCCCGTTTTGTGCACAATGTGGTCTGGCGGTCCCACCAATCGAGCTTCCCACGATCGACCAGGCCACGATCGAGCTCCCCACGATCGACCGGGCCGCTGCTCCACCACCGCCGGCGCCGCTCGACGCAGCCGGCGGGTGGCCGTTTACGACACCGCCCCCGCGCCACGGTCGGTCTTCCCAGCCGCGATCGGGCGCCTTCGTCGCGCTCGTCATCACGTTGTGCGTTGCGCTCACCGGTGGAGGCGCCATTTCCTACTACGCACTCACGAAAACGGCGTCGCCGTATCCAAAACAGTGGGACGCTCGGATCAAGCCGCTCGCCGACATTGCCGCGCGGCTTCGAGGCCTGACGTTCAAACATCCAGTTCGGGCGATATTTCATAGCGATGCCGATTTCGTACGCCTCGTGACTGCCGGTCTGAACGGCAACGAAACGGCTTCGGCGACAGCGGCTGCCGACCGTGAGATCGCGGGCATGCGATCCGTCGGTCTCGCAGATGGCCCCGTCAATCTGGGTCACGAAACGGCGAAGCTGAACAGTGCAAGTGTCCTTGCGTACTACAGCGACACCGAAAAGCAGATTCATATTCGCGGGACAAGCATCACTGTGGATCTGCGCGTGACGCTGGTCCATGAACTCACTCACGCGTTGCAGGACCAATATTTTGATTTGAGCGCCATACAACGAACCGCTCGCATGCACAAGACCGATGCTCCGCGTGCGCTCTTCGAAGGCGACGCAGTCTGGGTCGAAGACAAATACGTCGATGAGCTTTCCGACGCCGACCAAGCCAAATATCGCCACATCGAAGACGCCGGACGCACCGACGCGACGAAAGCGACAAGTTCTGTACCGGACATCATCGTGATTAGCCAACAAGTGCCATACGAATTCGGTCCGGCATTTGTGTCGTTCCTTCGCAACATCGGCGGCCAACGAGCCGTCGACGACGCGTTCAGGTCGCCACCGATGTCGGAAGAATTCATCCTCGATCCGATTGCGTACTACGACCAGCAGGTCGCGGCACCTCCAACCAGAACCAAAGCCCCTGTCGGCGCAACCGGCTACACGTCACACGGAGAGTTCGGAGCAATTTCGTGGTTTTCGATGCTCGCCGAACGGATCGATCCTCACGTCGCGCTTGCCGCGATTGACGGCTGGTCCGGAGATGCATGGTGGGATTATCGAAAGAACAACACCACGTGCGTCGCCTTGGCATGGCACGCGAAACTCGCGACCGGTCGCGACGCAATGGGCGCCGCGTTGCGGAGTTGGCGCGCCGCGATGCCACACCCAGCGCTGATTTCGGTGAGCGATGTCGGCGACACCGACGTCGACATGTTTTCATGCGATCCCGGCACAGCTACCAAGGCCGTCACGCATAAGTCGCGCGACGCGTTGGCGCTTCCACTCCTGCGCAGCGCCTTCGCCGCGGGATTTGCGAAAAATTCCGTGCCGCCACACACTGCATGGTGCGCGGCCGACGAACTCGTCAAGCATTCGAGTGCAAGCCAGCTGACCAAGCCGGAAGCCCTCGCTGGGGACGCATTCAAAGCCAACGTACGGCATTGGCTCGCAGCGTGTCGCTCAGCGTCGATCGACGCAGCATCTCCCTAGGTTTTCGCCAGCTCTGCGTCAACAAAACCTGACGTTCAGCTGAACAAAGGCGCTAGTCGTGTTCTTGGTCGAAAAAGCCGTTCTCGTCGGCAGGGTTTTCGTCGACGCGTTCGGCAAGCGTGGGGCTTCCCACATGCAGTTCGAGTTTCTCGCGGCCGTTGCGAACGGCGTGCATGGTGCGATCGAGCACGATTTCGAACGCGGCGAGTTTTTGGTCGACGTAGTCGTCGGCTTCGTGACGGCGATGGCGTGCCCAATCATCTGCATCTTGGATGATTTGTTCCGCCTGGCGTTGCGACTGACGCACGATCTCGGACTTGGCCACCAGCTGCGCAGCGCGGCGCTGGGCCGCGGCGATGATGTCGTCGGCTTCTTTGCGCCCACGTTCGACCACTTCGTCGCGTTCGTTCAAAATCCAACGCGCTTCACGGATTTCTAACGGAATCGCGCCGCGCGCCTCATCGATCAACGTGAGCACTTCATCGCGATTCACGCGCGGTGTCGACGAAAGTGGGTACACGCCAGCGTTCGTGACCATGTCACTCAGCTCGTTGAGGATCGCCTCGGTGTCGCCAACCTGCGGGTGATAAATATCTTCGACGTCGCTCATTGTGCTCCTTGCGAAAATCGGTCGACGAGACGGCTCTGTACAACGGCCGGGACCATCGACGACACATCGCCGCCAAAGCGGGCGACTTCTTTGACCAAACTCGACGACAAAAACGAATATTGCGGGCTCGTCGCAAGAAAGAACGTGTCGATGCCTGAGAGCCGCTGATTCATCTGTGCCATCTGCATTTCATATTCGTAATCCGAAACGGCACGGAGCCCTTTCACAATCGCCTGCGCGCCATGTTCCTTGGCAAATTCGACCAACAAGCCCTTAAAAAACTCGATCTTGATGTTGGCCAAATGGGCGAGACACTCGCTCAACAATTCCTGGCGTTCCTCCAGCGTGAACAAACTCGCTGTCTTTTGCGGATTGCGGATGACGGCCACTATCAGCGTGTCAAAATGTTGCGCGGCGCGCTCAATGATGTCGAGATGGCCGAGAGTGACGGGGTCGAAACTTCCCGGTACGAGCGCGATAGACGCCACTGGGCGATACCTCCGGAGCTTTCAGACTTGGGGGATGCCGACAGGCTGCATGAACATCACAAGCGTATCGCCGAAGGCACGCTCCCATACGACCGTCCAATCAGCAGGCGGAGCCACTTTGCCTCCACGAGTCGGGCGCTCCACCACCAACGTGCCACCTGGGACACACTTGCTGAGCTGGATCAACACGTCGTGCACCACATCTGAGTCGGTCTCGTACGGAGGGTCGACAAACACCAGATCGAAGGTATGGGAAAACCGCGTACTGGCCATTTCGATCCGGTCGGCGATCAACCGAACTTGGCCTTCGATTCCAAATTTCTTCACCGTCGAACGAACTGCGGCGAGTGCGGCCCTGTCGGGTTCGACGAGGGTGACACTCGCTGCACCTCTCGACACCGCCTCGAGACCCAGCGCGCCCGAACCGGCATAGGCATCGAGCGCTACGGCATCTTGGAGTAGCCCGCGTGCATCGAGCGCCGAAAAGATCGCGGCTTTGACGCGGTCCTTCGTTGGCCGCACGCCAATCGCCGGAACGATCAACCGTCTGCCGCGCAACGAGCCAGCGATGATCCGAGGGGCGTGCGACACTCCTCTAGTTGTAGTTGAGTTCTCCAACGCGCCACACACCGGAGCAGCACATCTGCCGTAACCGCCCGAAATCACCCGACCCGGACATCACCAGATAGTCGGAAATCAACACGTTGTCGTGTCACACCCCGAAAGATGTACGCCAATATCGATCGTCGTATTTGCCACGAGTCCCGTCAACGTATAGGTCGCGGTCTGGCCAGTCACCGGGTCGGCATCGGAGTCGATCGTGTCGTCGAGACCGACGTTTTGCGGCGAGACAGTTGCGAACAACGGAATGCTCGTGACGTCGAACACGGCGTAGTAATCGCCATCGCCAAGGTTGCCGAACGAGTAGGTACCCGGGTTGCCGAGGTAATCCGTCGCGCTGATCGTGGTGCCGACCAGGGCTCCGGCCGCGGTATACAGATTGACCCTGACCCCATTGACTCCACCTTCACCGGCGTCCTGCAATCCGTTGTTGTTGGCATCTGACCACGCAGTTCCACCGAAAATGTTCGGCGGCGCAGGGTTGACATGAAGACCGGTCATGTTCGGTTCTGCCGCGAGCAGACGGGAATTCGTGTCGGTCCGCGTACCCGTGAACGCGACGGAGTCGAACGCGGTCTTTGCCGGCGGCGTTCCAGTCGGCACACGCATCGGCCAGTCGAGCGTGAACACGGCGCCGGGTTGCAGCACCAACGTGGTGAAATCAAACTTGATCGAACGGATCACAGTCGGATCGGTAGGTATAACCGGCATCCAAAGCGCTGGCGTGCAACCTGCGACAACCACCCCAAGTTCTGCTTGGCGGCACGGGTTTGTCGCGACCGAGTAGTACACCTTGATCGCCGGGTCGGATGGGATCACCGCGCCAGCCAAGTTCAGCGAGAACTGCGAACCGCGACTTGCTGTTGAGAGTACGGCGGTGTCGCCGACCGTCGGGAGCTTGTCAACAACGACAACCGAGCCAACGGGCACTGTTCCTGCGTTGCTGATCGCGAGGCGCCAATCACCTTGACCTCCCGCGAAAGATTGCCCTTGCGTCGGATACCGCACATAGCCCGCGTCCAGTGCGCCCTTCACCGACAGCGCCGAGTTCAGCGCCGCAGATGCGGTCAGTACGTGTCCCCACCGCGCATTGCAGCCCTGTGCGCTCACGCCACGGCCCACCACATCTTCTGGGTCGGCGGCGATGCCGAGGGCGCTGACTCCGGGGGCGCACACCGGGGACACCGGTGCGCTCCCGCCAGTGTGGAGGTTCTGATGCACTTGGGTGTTCCACAGCGTCTGCTGCGCGACGCCCGTGAGATCGATTCGGATCGTGGTGTTGGGGACGAGATTCCCATGAAACTTCCATCGCAACGCAGTGCGTCCGCCAGGAAGCGCCTTCGTGATGAAATCCGTCGCGACGTTGAACGTCAGGCCTGGCTGGTTGACGATCACGAAGCTGGCACCCCACGACACACCGTTGGGAGCGAGTTCAAACGGAACGACCTCAGCGACAATTGGGTCGGTCACGCTGTACCACGACGAATTGGTGTTGTTCATTTGCAGTGGCAGCGTGAGCGTTCCACCCAACGGAACTGCGGGGTAACTCGCGAGGCCGCCAGCGTTCGTAGCGAGCACGTTGAGCCACGGCGCGGGTACCAACAGCGATCCACACACCGTTTTGCTCAGGGTGATGGCACGGAACGAGTACGTCGACGTAGCGCAATTCGACAGGGTGCTCCGAGTTGCGATCGGCGACCCATCGTCGTAGGCATTGGTGAAGAGCAGGTATGTACGAGCCGACAGCATCTCGCCGACTCGTTGCGGATGCAGGAAGACATACTTCAGTGCCGTAATCGCACCACCACCAACAAGTGTTGCTGGCGCGGTCAGCGTCACCGACTTATTCGCTCCAAGCAACGCGCTCGTCAACGGCGTCCAGCTCGGCGTTGTCCGCGGCGCCGTTGCAGTGGAGTAGTACACGTCGACCTGGTTTGCGACTGCAGCTCCGAGGCTCACCGTTCCAATTTGGGCGCCAGCGGCAACAACGTTGCCGTCGGGAAACGTATTCACAATCGTGTTGGCCACGTGCACGTTGCCGTTGTTCGTCGCTGTGAAATCCCATGGGACCGTTTGACCAGGCGCCGGCGTCGAGCAGCAGTTGGTCATCGTCAGGCGCACGTCGGGACTGGGAGTCGGCACCGTTCGATTCGCACATGGCGAACTCGAATGCAACACGCCGTTGTAATACCAACGCACGATGCCACAATTGTTGAGGGCTGTTGTCGGCGGAATCGGATTCCCTGCATCGTCAATATCGTTGTACACGACATCGATTTCCACTGAGACGGTCTGACCGACATTGAGCGTGTTGAGATACGAATAGTGCACCCCGGTTATCCCCGTCGCGGATCCGGGGAGCGGGTTCGGAGCAGTCGTGTAGGAACCGCTCGTGCTCGTTCCGAGCATCGCCCCGGCACCCAACAACGCGAAGCTGGCAACGGTACGCGGAGTGCGGGCCGTTGAGTAGTAGATGTTGACAGGACCGCCTGCTGTATTTCCGATCCCAACACGACCGCCAGGAAGAATGCTCATCCCTTGCGGAAACACATCGCTGAACGACACTGATGTCAGCGGCACGTTGCCACTATTCGTCAACGAAAACACGTACGGTACGGTGTCGCCGGGAACAAGGTTGGTAGTAGTAGTTGTCTTGGTCGCCGTAATAATCGGCTTCGGACCCGTCAACAGGATCGACACCGACCCGGGGTTGAAGGTCACTGCCTTTGGTACCGTCGCACCCGGGATGTGGCCGTGGCCAGTCACAGTGTGAACGACGACGTCGCCTGAGTTGAAGGCAGCGTTCGGGAAGTTCATGGTCACCCGTACCGACGGCATGCATCCGCCGGGAGCGACGATCGCGGTCAAATGCCACACCACGTTTCCGGTCGTCGGGTTGTACAGGCCGCCGTTGGTCGCCGCAACAAACACGGCTCCCGTCGGGAGGGTGTCCACGAACGTCTCATCGACCAGGTTCGTCCGACCAAACGTCGTCGACGTCGCGTCGCACACGTAGATCTTGAAAATGGTGTCGCTATCGATCGGCCCTTGCGTGACAACGCTCGTCGTGATCGTCCACGAGCTCGCAGCAGAGGCGGTCGCCCGCACACTGGCAGAGGTGAACGTACCTGCATTGGTGGTGTACATCTGTGCAACGAAGTCGGCCGTGTCGCCATTGGCAGTCGGACCTGAAGTAAAGGCGGTCGTGAACTGCACTTGTCCAGTCGAACCTGCTGGAAGCGGGTTGACGAATGTGAAGCGAATGTTTCGCGAGGCCGGGTTGTACGCCCACGATGCCACGTGAATCGATCCGATGACTCCAGAAGGCGCGTCGAGTCCCGCCGGAATATTCAACACGACGCCAGCGCCCAAACAATCGACCACAACCGAGGAACAGCTGTAGCTCATCGTGACGTTGAATGGCTGACCTGCCTGCGGAGCAGCGTTGCTCAGCGACACAGCGGTGGCGACGGATACGGGCGTCGCGGCCGATGCTCCGCTCGCGCCGAAACCGCACATTGCGATGACGACCGCGAGAATCAATGAATAAAATGGGGTTCGCTGGAGACGTTTCATTGCACAGAATTATGCGGGTCATCGCACGCCGACGTGTAGGTCGTTTGACCTAACCTTGAGCCAAAGTACCTATAACGTGGCAGACGTCACGAGCGACGCCAAACCTTCAGCTTTTGAAGAGAAACTCCACATCGTCGCCGAGCAAATCTTCGACCTCGTGCGCAAGCGCGCGCGCGATTCTGAGGCCAGGATCATCGTCGAGGATGTGCATCGCGACCTCACGCGCTTGACCCACAATCGCCTCGTCGCGCGGAATTTTCGCGAGCTTGAGATCCGACATTCCCGATTGTCGATCTCCGAATACCTCACCCGATCCTCGAATTTCGAGGTCGCGTTCTGCAAGGTAGAACCCGTCAGTCGATGCAACCATCGCCTCCATCCGAGCAACGCCGTCATCGGTCTTCGGATCGGCAAGCAGAAAACACCAACTCTCGCCCCCGCCACGTCCGACGCGGCCGCGAAGCTGATGGAGTTGCGAAAGCCCAAAACGGTCGGCGTCTTCGATCAACATCACCGTGGCATTCGGAACATCCACACCTACCTCAATCACGGTTGTCGATACGAGAACATCGATGAGCCCCCTACGAAACCTGGCCATCACCTCTTCTTTGTCGTGGGATTTCATTTGTCCATGCAAGAGACCGAGACGAAGGTCGTGGAGGTCTTCGTGTTGCAATCGTTCGAACTCTTCGGTAACCGCTTTGGCTTCGATCTTTTCGGAACCCTCAACGAGTGGACACACCAAAAAGGCTTGACGTCCAAGTGCAATCTGCTCGCGCAATCGGGCATATGCGCGCTCGCGTTCGAGTGGAGGTGCACCAACAAATTCGGTGGTGATTGGGGTTCGCCCCGGCGGCATTTCGCGCAATTCGCTGCGATCGAGGTCGCCGTATATCAGCATCGCTGCAGTGCGCGGTATCGGCGTCGCCGTCATGACCAGCACGTCGGGCAACGCTTGATTGTCACCCTTTTCTCTGAGAAGTGCACGTTGCTCCACGCCGAAACGGTGCTGTTCATCGATCACCACTGCGCCAAGTTTCGCAAACTCGATCGTGTCATAGAGCAGCGCGTGGGTGCCGACAACGAGATCAACGGTCCCGTCGGCGACGCCGCGCGCGAGTTCGCGACGTTCCGAGGCGGTCGTCCGATTCGTGAGGAGGCCTATCCCCAGCGGGCGTTGCGCAAAGAGTCCTGCGTCGCGTTCGACGGTCAAGTCACTCAGCAACGAACGCGACAACATCCAATGTTGTTCGGCCAACACTTCGGTTGGGGCCATCAACGCGCCTTGATACCCGCCGTGTATCGCATGGAGCAACATCGTGAGCGCCACCAACGTCTTGCCAGAACCAACATCGCCTTGGAGTAAGCGATGCATCGGCGCAGGCCTGGCGAGATCGGCAGCGATCTCAGCGTTCGCACGTTGCTGATCTGTGGTCAGTGCGAACGGAAGCCGGGCGTGGAACTCCCGAACGAGTGCGCCTCCCACATCGTGAGCGATCCCCCGCTGTTCTGCCTCAACCGCACGTTTGCGGCCGACGAGGCCAAGCTGCATTCGCAGAAATTCATCAAAGATCAAGCGGCGCCGAGCCGCGTTGGCGTGCGCCATCGATTCGGGTTGATGGATTCCTCGATACGCAGTCCACCGATCGACGAGGTCGAGTCGATCGAGCAGCGACGCGTCGAGCGGTTCGGCGAGTTCGCGTTCTTCACAGCGCCGCAACACCTCAGCGACAATGTTGCGGATTTGCCATGTGTAAATATCGGCCTTACCACTCTGCGGGTAGATAGGAACAACAACGCCAGTTTTATCGTCGGTCTGGCCGGCTCGACCGATCACGTCGACAACGGGATTCGTCATCTGTCGTTTTCCGTTGAACACCTCAAGCTTGCCGAACAACGCAGCTTCGGTCCCGACCGCTAGCTGCTTCGCGCGCCACGCCTGATTGAAGAACGTGCACGATAGGAACGACACGCCGTCGCTCACCGACACCTCAACCATCACCTTGCCAATACGGGTTCTGCGGCTATTCACTTTTCGAACTTCACCGAACACCGTCGCCTCTTCGCCAATGGCGAGACCAGCGATATCGCTGCGCTTGGTTCGGTCGAGATAGCGGCGTGGATAGTGGGTGATCATGTCGAGCACCGTCTCGATCCCCATGACCGCGAGCCGTTCCTCGAGCACCGCGCCGACCCCCGCCAATTTCGTGACGGGTATTTCGCGCAATTCACGCAACGTCATCGGGGGGCGGCCGTTCACGCGACTATTCGACACCGACCAGATACGGGTACAGCGGCTGCCCGCCCTCGTGGAACTCAACCTCGACTTGGGGATGAGCGAGCTTCAGATGTTCGCGAATCCGTTCCGAGTCGGCGGCCCGAGCCTCAGCCCCCACCAACACGGTCACGATTTCGCTGTCGTCGTCGACGAGGAAATCGAGCAACGACGCGCACGCATCGGCCGTGGTGGGCTTCGCCGCAACGATGCCGCCGTCGCGTGCAATCGCCAACCAATCTCCTTCGGTAATCGCTCCGCATTCAGCCTGCGAGTCACGCACGGCCTGGGTTACCTCACCAGCACGAACGCGCGCCAACGAGTCGGTGAACGCTGCGGCGTTTGGCACTATGCCGTCTTCTGGATCGTAGGCAACAAGCGCCGCGAGGGCTTCGACGACCGACGTCGTTGGTACTACTTCGACGGTCTTCGAGGTGAGCGAATGGACCTGGCGCGCGACCGCGATGATGTTCTTGTTGTTCGGCAGCACGATCACGCAGTCGGAGTTCGCCGCTTCCACCGCTTCGAGAATCTGCGCCGTCGATGGGTTCATCGACTGACCGCCTGCGATCACCGCGTGCACCCCAAGCGAGGTGAGCAACCTTCGGAGTCCTTCGCCAACGGCCACCGCGACCACGGCCGTTTCGACCGGTTCTGCCGCGGCCACATCACCGGTCGCTTCTCGGACCCACAGTTGTTCCTCGGCCGCGACTTCTTCAAAGAGATCGGTGACGCGTATCTTGTTTGGACGACCAGCCTGAATTCCAGCTTCGATCGCTGCGCCGATGTCGTTCGTATGAATGTGGCAGTTGTAGAGGCCCTCACCGCCCACGATCACGATCGAATCGCCCACCGTCATCCAGGTGTCGCGAAACGCAGGAATCGTTGCCTCCTCGTCCGCGTCGAGCAAGAACATGACCTCGTAACGAAGATTCGCGACGTCGTCTCCAGACCGATGACGAGCAACGGCAATCGGTGTCGTTTCCGCAAGCGAAGGCTCAGGAAGCGCTCGACCAGTCACGACGTGTTGCAGCGCCGAGAGGAGGAGCACGATCCCACTCCCACCAGAATCAACCACACCGGCATCCCGAAGCGCTGGGAGCATTTCAGGCGTTCTTCGCACCGCATCGATCGCAGCAATTTCCGCCCGTGACAGGAGCCCTGCGAGATCGTTGACACCTTCAGTAGCGGCGGCCTCAAGACCCTCCGCCGTTTCGCGAACCACGGTGAGAATCGTGCCTTCGACAGGCCGCATGACAGCTTCGTAGGCAGCGTCGGCGGCTCGTCGCATTCCGGCGGCAAGTTCGACCCCACCAACGCGTTCGTGAAGACCGAATACCTCGACAAGACCACGCAAAATCTGGCTGACGATGACGCCGGAATTTCCCCGCGCCCCCATCAATGAACCACGCGCGATCGCCCGACAGACCTCAGCCATCGACTCGGCGCTCCGCAGCTCTGTGCACACCGATTCGAGGGTCAGCGCCATGTTTGTGCCCGTGTCACCATCTGGGACCGGATACACGTTGAGACGGTTGAGTTCTTCTTGGTGCGTGCGCAACGCATCCCGAAACGCTTCGATCGTGCGACGCAGGTCGGCTGGCCCGAGGTGCTCAAGGGTCGACATCACTCGCCACAATAGCTTGGGTAGGATCCTGGCTGCGGCCGTCTGCGCTGGTAGCCTGCCCCAGTTCCAGTCGGTTTAATGAGGTACTTCGCCATGGCAGCTGTATGCGACGTTTGCGGGAAAAAGCCGAACTTCGGCATGCGCGTTTCCCACTCCCACCGCCGGAACAAGCGACGTTGGAATCCCAACATTCAACGTGTGCGTGCGGTGGTCAAAGGCGCGCCGAAGCGGGTCAATGCATGCACGTCATGCATCAAGGCCGGCAAAGTCACCAAGGCGTAGGGCACGGCAATGCAAGGCGTCGTGAAGATCTTCGATCCGCTCACGGGTGAAGGTGTTGTCATGAGCGACAAAGACCGCAGCGATGTTGTGTTCGCGCAAGATGCGCTCGTTGGCTCCACATTTCGCATCCTTCGCCAAGGTCAACGCATCGTCTTCGACCTGGACCGCAAGGGTCGAGCGACAAAGGTACGCACGGGCGCCGAGCCCGATATGGGGATGACCACCGCCGAGGTGTGATGGGTTGGTCGGTATTCGACCAATTCCAACGTGTTACTTAGGCCTTTGCGAGCCGCGCTTCGAGCGCCGCGAGCTGTGCATCCAGTTCACTTGGTAGCGCAGCCGCAAACGCGGCGAAGTGCGCTGCAATCAGCGGGATTTCGGCTTGCCACGCCTCGACATCAACCGACAACAGGTTCTCCAACACATCGGCACTCAATCCGAGTCCGTCGGTCGTTAATGCACCAGCTTTGGGCAGCCGACCGATTGGGGTATCGATCGCAACATCGGCACCCTCGCAACGATCAAAGATCCAGGCCAAGACACGTGAGTTCTCGCCGTAGCCCGGCCAGAGGAACTTGCCTTGCGCACTCTTGCGGAACCAGTTGACATAGAAGATCTTCGGCAGTTTCTCGGCCTCCGTGGCGGCGCCGACGTCAAGCCAGTGGCCGAAGTAGTCGCCCATGTTGTAGCCACAAAATGGCAGCATCGCGAACGGGTCTCGCCGGAGATTCCCCACAGCACCCGCCGCGGCTGCGGTCGTTTCGCTCGCCATGATCGATCCGAGAAAGACGCCGTGAGCCCAGTCGAACGCTTCGGTCACTAACGGGACGACTGACGCACGCCGCCCACCGAACAGAAATGCCGAGATGGGCACACCAGCTGGGTCTTCCCACTCTGGTGCCACCGAAGGCACTTGCGACAGCGGAGCGGTGAAGCGCGCGTTCGGGTGTGCCGCCGGGGTCCCGGACTCGGGAGTCCAGTCGTTGCCTTTCCAATCAATGAGATGGGCAGGGACCTCTTCGGTCAGACCTTCCCACCACACGTCGCCGTCGTCAGTCAGCGCAACATTGGTGAATACCGTGTTGCGGTCGAGTGCCGCGATCGCGTTGGGGTTCGTATCCATTCCGGTGCCCGGCGCGACGCCGAACATCCCGTATTCGGGGTTGATCGCGTGGAGTCGTCCGTCGGCGCCGTATTTCATCCAACAAATATCGTCGCCAATAGTTTCGGCTTTCCAGCCAGGGATCGTTGGAACCAACATCGCAAGGTTCGTCTTGCCGCACGCACTCGGGAACGCTGCCGCGATGTATTTGGCGTCCCCTTCAGGATTCGTGAGTTTCAAGATCAACATATGTTCGGCGAGCCAGCCGTCTTCACGCGCCATCGTCGAAGCGATCCGCAACGCAAAACATTTCTTGCCAAGCAACGCATTGCCGCCGTAGCCCGACCCATAGCTTTGGATTTCGCGAGTTTCGGGGAAATGCACGATGTATTTGTTATCGGGGTTGCATGGCCAAACGACGTCGGCCTCTCCATCAGCGAGTGGAGCGCCCAACGAATGCACACAGGGTACGAATTCGCCATCGTCGCCAAGTACTTCGAGTGCTCCGGTGCCCATGCGGGTCATCGTGCGCATCGAAACGGCAACGTACGCCGAGTCGGTGATCTCCACCCCAATGTGTGCAATGGGCGAGCCGAGAGGCCCCATCGAAAACGGCACGACATACATCGTTCGGCCGCGCATCGCACCCTTGTACAACGACAGCATGTCGGCTCGCATCGTGTCGGGGTCGCGCCAATTGTTGTTGGGTCCAGCGTCGGATTCGCGCTCGGAACAAATGAACGTGCGGTCTTCGACACGTGCGACGTCGCCTGCGTCACTGCGGGCATAGAAGCTATTTGCTCGTTTGTTGGGATCGAGGGCGACGAACGTGCCCGTGGCGACGAGTCGCGCCGAAAGGTCAGCGGCTTCTTGCTCTGAACCGTCGCACCACTCCACCGCGGACGGTTCAAGAATTTCGGCCCACCCTTGCACCCAGGCGATCAGCCGGGCGTGTTGCGTGGGTGCAGTACCTATCGTCATTCGAATCTCCCGAAACCGGCCATTTGGGTTCGGCGAGTGTAGAGGTGCGCGGGTCGAACTCCCCGAGTCGAGCGAATAGCGAGCCATATGACACAAGCGAGCAGCGAGCCGAGTGACCCGCGGGCGTAATTACCGCGGCCGCTGACGCCCAGCCCGACGAGCACGGCGCGCATGACGCCCAAGTGCGAGCGCGATAAGCCGATCCAACACCTCCGAATAGCTCACGCCGCTCACCTCCCACAATTTCGGATAC
>JBBRPC010000026.1:0-25999 GCA_038228615.1 Acidimicrobiia bacterium
ACCGCGCTCGGAAAACCGATCGCGAGCGGTATCCCAGATCTCAATCGGCCTGGCCTGAAGACGATGCACGTGCAAGATGTCGATTTCAAAACGCAGTGCTACACGTTCGTCGCATGTTTGCGACAGGTGAAACGCTGGAGCGGTCGGCATCCCAGCCACATCCCGGTCACCATCTTGGTAGAAGCCAAAGACGATCCGATCATCGATCCGGTCAACCTCGGCTTCGTCACACCGTTGCCGTTTGATGCGGCGGCGCTCGACGAAATCGACAGCGAAGTGCATTCTGTCTTTACACCGAACGAACTCATCACTCCTGATGATGTGCGCAAGGGCGCACCGACGCTTGAGCAGTCCGTCCTGAGTGGCACCGGGTGGCCTACCGTCGGAGAATCGCGCGGCAAGATGATGTTTCTCCTCGACAACGCATCCCGTCGAGACCTGTACCTGCAAGGGCACCCATCGTTGGCCGGTCGTGTCATGTTCACGAACTCAATCGCGGGCCAGCCCGATGCAGCGTTCCTCGAAGACAACGATCCACTCGGAACCGACGGTTTGGAATGGCAGCGGATCCAGGCCTACGTCGCGAGTGGCTACGTGGTGCGCACGAGAGCCGATGCCGACACGTTGCAAGCGCGAGCCAACGACACGACGACACGCGACGCAGCGATCCGCAGCGGTGCACAGTGGGTCAGCACCGACTACCCAACGCTGAGCGACAACATCTTCGGCAACAGTTATTTTGTCGAGTTGCCAGGCGGTGGCTTCGCTCGCTGCAATCCCATCAACGCTGGCCGTACCTGCAAAATTGTCGACCTATAAACCGAACCTCGACCGTTATTCGGCGAGCGGTTCATCCACAACCGCGACAATCGTCACCGTCTTGTTGTCTGGAATCGCAGCCACTTTCGGGACGGCTCCATCGCGCGGTTGCAATTTCACGTCGCTCGAACCGACGACGAACGCCTGATCCTCGGTGAGGAAGGCGAGGCGAGATCCCGCCGGAATGACGCCCATCAGCACACCGCGTTTCTTATCTGGCTTTGCGACCCGCACCCCCGTGCCGCCGCGGGACTGAATCGGGAACTCGTCGGCTCGCACTCGTTTGGCGTACCCAGTATCGCTTGCCAGCACGACAATCTCTTCGTGTGCGACAGCACATGCGCCGACTACCACATCATCGCCGCGGAGTTTGATCGCCCGCATGCCCCCTGCGCTGCGTCCGACGGGTCGAACCTCAGCCTCGGCGAAACGGATGCCCTGACCATCGCGCGTGACGACGAAGGTTTCGAAATCGTCCCAGCTCGGATATGCCGACACGACCCGATCGCCGTCGCCGAGTTTCATTGCTGCAATACCGTCGCGGCGTGCTGATGCTTCGACAAAGTCGGCGAGCGCCGTCCGTTTGACAGAACCTTGCGCAGTCACGAACACCACATGTTCGTGTTCCGACACAATCGCCGTATCGATCACTCCCACCACCTTTTCGCCGTCGCCGAATTGAAACAGGTTCGGAATCGCGGTGAGCCGTGCCTTTGGCAAATCGTGTCCGAGCGAACGGTACGCGCGGCCGTTCGAGGTGAAGAACAAGAACGTGCCGAGCGCCGTCGTGGGAATGATCTGGGCGATCGCATCCTTTTCGCCGGGATCAGCAGTTTTCACACCCCGACCGCGCGCCGATTTGGCTTGGATGTAGCCCCGAGCGGTCACCGTAATGACCAGCGGTTCGTCGTCGACCAATTCGTCTGCGCTGATTTCGCCAGCATCGTCTCCGATGATCTGGGTGCGCCTCGGGCGTTTGTATTTGGCGCGAATCTCTGTGAGTTCACCGCGCATCAGCGACATCAACGTCGCCCGGTCGTCGAGGATCTTGCGCAGTTCCTTGATGATCGCGTTGAGTTCTTGTTGTTCAGCGAGGAGTTCTTCACGACCGATTTGGGTCAGGCGGCCCAGCGCGAGATCGAGAATGTGATTCGCTTGAATCTCACTGAAATCGAACGGCTTTGCGATCAGCGACGAGCGAGCAACGCCCCGATCCTTTGACGCCCGGATTGTTGCGATAATCGCATCGAGCATGTCGAGCGCTTTGACAAGACCATCGATAATGTGCAATCGCGTTTCGGCCTTGTCGAGCCGGAACCGCGTGCGACGCGTCAGCACGATCACTTGGTGATCTATCCAATGTTGCAGGGCTTCCTGCAAATTCAACGTCCGCGGGACGCCATCAACGAGCGCCAACGTGTTAATGCTGAAACTGATCTGCGCTGGCGTGTGTTTGAACAGATTGTTCAATACCACCTGAACGTTTGCGTCGGGTTTGAGTTCGATCACAAGCCGCGTTGCGCCTTGCCCTGACTCATTGCGAATGTCGCGAATCCCGTCGATCTTGCCTGCATCAACTCCCTCCGCCAGTTTTCCTGCAATCGCGTCGACGCTCGTCTGATATGGAATCTCGGTGATAACAACGGCAATACCCCGCTTCGACTCTTCGATCTCCGTGACCGCACGCAACCGAATGGAACCTCGACCGGTGCGTAATGCATCCTTGATGCCGTCGCCACCCATGATCAAGCCACCCGTAGGGAAATCAGGACCCTTCACGGTTCTCATCAGTTCGGCGAGGGTCGTGTCGGGCTGGTCGATGAGTTTGAGCGTCGCCGCGCAAATTTCGCCGAGGTTGTGTGGCGGAATGTTGGTTGCCATCCCCACCGCGATGCCCTGCGTGCCGTTGATCAGCAAGTTGGGAAGCCGCGCCGGAAGCACGACGGGTTCCTCATCGCCACCGTCGTAGTTCGGTTGGAAATCGACCGTCCCCTCATCGATACTTGCAAGGAGCTCCGTCGCGATCGGACTGAGCCGACACTCGGTGTATCGAGCGGCGGCCGCTGGATCACTCGGTGATCCAAAATTGCCGTGCTTGTCGACCATCGGGTGCGGCAGTGAGAAGTCTTGGCCCATGCGTACCAGCGCGTCGTAAATCGCTGAATCACCGTGCGGATGGAAACGACCCATGACGTCGCCGACGACGCGAGCGCATTTGACGAAGGGACGGTCGGGCCGAAGACCCGCGTCGTGCATTGCCCACAAGATTCTGCGGTGGACCGGCTTGAGCCCGTCGCGAGCATCGGGAAGCGCCCGGCTGACGATGACGCTCATCGAGTAGTCCAAATACGATGATTCCACCTCCTCAGCGAGGGTACGGCTGACCACGGGAGCGGCGAACAGCGTTTCTGATGCGGGGGAAGACTTGCGGCGAGCCATAGACCTCGACCTTATTGGAGGGGTGCGACGAACGCGCGCCAACCGCCGATAGCGTCGAGTTCAATGGCAGTCGTCGAGTCGTGGCGGGAATCACTTGGTTCGTTAGGACCGCGGTTTTCCCGACTTTGGTGCGCCGCAGCCGTTTCGAACCTCGGCGACGGTCTGGTGCTCGTCGCGATGCCGCTCATGGTGGAGTCGATTTCAAAGAACGCGATTTACGTCTCTGGCCTCATCACGATGCGCTACGCAGCATGGCTCGTGCTGGGCCTCGTCGGAGGCGTGACGGCCGACCGCGTAGATCGACAGCGAGTGATGGTGTACGTGGATCTTGCCAGAACGGTTGCCGTCGGCGCGCTGGGCGTCGTGATTCTTTTCGGCACCCCACCGATCGCGTTGATGTGGCTCGTCGCCTTTTTGCTTGGCTGCGGTGAGGTGTTCTTCGACAGCGCATCTGAGGCGATCCTGCCCAACGTCGTCGACGATCCCGACCGGTTGGAACGGGCCAACTCCCGACTCTTCGTCACGCAGTCCGTGGCGAACGAATTCGTGGGGCCGCCCGTCGGAGCGTTCTTGTTCGCGGTCGCGGCCGCGCTGCCGTTCCTGCTCGATGCGTGGACGTTTCTCGCAGCATCGATGATCGTCATCACATTGCGCGGTCAGTTTCGACCGACGCCAACAGCCGACAACAGCACCGGTCGCCCAGCATCCACGGCAGCGACGCTGCGGGCAGACATCGGCGCCGGTTGGCGCTTCGTTCGCTCGCATCGATTGCTCCGTTCGATTATCGCGCTCGGATGTGCCTGGAATTTCTTCGCCGTGGGAGCAGAATCAACCTTGGTGTTGTTCTCTCGGCGTGAGCTGCACATATCGAAATCCGGTTACGGACTCGTGTTGACCGGCTTCGCAGCTGGGGGCATCCTCGCAGGCTGGCTCACGGAACGAGTGGTGGCGAAGATCGGACCGGGGCGAACAATTCTTACGACGTTCCTGCTCGGTTCCGTCGCTGGATTCGCTACCGCGACGACCCACAATGTCGTGGTGCTGGCTGTCGCGTTCGCGGGCAGCTTTGCGGCAGGAACCGCGGCGAGCATTGTGGTGCTCACGTTGCGCCAGCAGCTCGTACCGAACGAATTGCGAGGTCGCGTTTCAAGTTTCTTTCGAGTCAGCGTGTTCGCGTCCGCGGGGACCGGAGCATTGTTGATGGGCGTCCTCGCCAATCAGGTATCGCTACGCGCGCCGTTTTATGCACTCGGATTCGCCGGGATCGGACTGTTTCTCAGCGCCGCGACCGAGATCAACAACCGCACAATCGCAGCAGCGAAGCTCGACCAGGCCCCATAGCCAAACGCAGCCGAGGAGCGACGCAGGAGCAAACCCGGTGCGGGCCCACGCGGTGGCAAACGCAGCCGAGGAGCGACGCAGGAGCAAACCCGGTGCGGGCCCACGCGGTGGCAAACGCAGCCGAGGAGCGACGCAGGAGCGAACCCGGTGCGGGCCCACGCGGTGGCAAACGCAGCCGAGGAGCGACGCAGGAGCGAACCCGGTGCGGGCCCACGCGGTGGCAAACGCAGCCGAGGAGCGACGCAGGAGCGAACCCGGTGCGGAGCCACTCGCAGGGCCGGGCAACGCAGGCCCCATATGCAGGGTAACTGAACTCTTACCCGTTGGGCTATCTGCAGCAGGCGGTGGAGTCGCGACACTGGACTCAGGCAATCCGGACTGGGAGGAGGCCAGATGAACCCTCGTAAAGGCAGCGCCTGGCGCTAGCCAACAACCATCACTTATTGCGCTCAAGGCCGTTTCGGTACCCCCACCCAACCCGAGGCGGCCTTGAGCGCGACAGGTCCAAGGTCGTGTTCTGCGCGCTTGGGCCGGGAGCTCGCCCGTGCTCCTGGCCCAGGCGCGCACTCTTGTATATCGGCAGGGTCGTCGGGTCGCTAATACCGCGTTCTGGTGAGCGACCATTGTTGGGCTCGTAGCGCGAGCGTCTCTTTGTTTCGCTCGTCGTCGAACAGATCACATTTGTCGTAGAGGCCTTGGAGCACCATCTTGACGGCAGCGGTACCAGTGACGCGGCGTGCCGCGATCTCACTGAGTGTCGCGATGCGTGGGGCGGCGCGGCCGTCGTCGTAATGCAAGAACAGCAGTTCGAGTACTTGCGCTTCGGTCGGCGTGAGTCGAATATCTTTCTTGGCAATCTGGCGAACTGTTGCAGCAATTCCGCCGGATCGTTCGGCTTCGGTCAACAGAAAATCGAATGTTGCAGCGCGACCGAATTCGACGACTGCTCCGTGGTTGAGCGGTTGTGGGGTCCACGGCCGGAGTACTGCGCCGTCGAGCAGGGTGCCGTTCGTCGATTCGCAGTCTTCGATATGCCAGACGCCCGCTTCGCGTTGAATGCGTGCGTGTAGGCGACTGATCGCTGGGTCGTCGATCGCGACTTCGCTATCGGCCCCGCGGCCGACACGAATGAGATCGGCGTCAAGTTCGATGTTCCCGACGTACGCGCCACGCCCGGTGAGCCGTGCCATGTTGCGAGGCTACCGGCGGAACGGATCGATTCAGCGCCACACTGCTAGCGCCACTGTCCGATTGCACTCACTGCGCGCACGACGTTTGCAATCGGGGCGATTCGTTTCGGTTCCCACGTTCCGAGCCACTCGCTGAACGCGTCGGCAGGAATCGGTCGGCTCATGAAGTAGCCCTGTGCGATATCGCACCCGAGGTTCGCCAATCGGTCCCACGACACTCGGTCTTCTACACCTTCGGCTACGACTTGCAGATTGAGGTTGTGGGCCAGGTCAACGATCGATTTGACGATCGCTGCGTCGCTCTCGTTGACCGCCATTGTCATCACAAATGATCGATCGATTTTGATTTCGTGCACTGGGAGCTTCTGAAGATACGACAATGACGAATAGCCGGTGCCGAAATCATCGATCGACAGTTTGAGTCCGAGCGCGGCGAGTCGTTCGATCGCAGCGACGGAACGGGCAGGTTCCATGACGGTCGTTTCGGTGATTTCTATGGTGAGATTTGCTGGGTTCAATCCAGATTCTGCGAGCCATTCACCGATGAGGTCGGGCGTCTGGGAATCGAGGAGACTCACCGCCGAGAGGTTGACGGCGACGCATAAGTCGTGACCCCGATCGTTCCACTCTTTGCATTGCGCCATCGCTCGGCGTGCGACGAGCCGAGTGAGTCCGCCGATCAGCCCGGTGCGCTCCGCGATCGCCACGAACACTTCGGGCGACATGAATCCGTGCTCGGGATGGAACCAGCGTACGAGCGCTTCGGCACCAACGACAGCCTCGTCGCAGACGCGTACTTTTGGCTGGTAGTACACCTGAAGTTCGTCGTTTTCGATTGCCTCACGCAACGCCCCGACGAGCGCGAGCCGTTGCACCGTGTTTTCGTCGGTTTCGGCGTCGTATACCTGCACGCCGCTCGGTTCGCGTTTCGCCGAATACATCGCGATGTCGGCGCGTTTCATCAGCGTGTTCGCGTCGTCGCCGTGCAATGGCGCAATCGTGATGCCGATGCTTGCTACTACTTCGAGCGTGACATCGCGCACGACATAGGGAGGGAGCAATACCGAACGTGCAGTGTTCGCGAACTCGACGGCCGCCGCTTCGTCCGTCGCGTGTGGCAGCAGTATCGCGAACTCGTCTCCGCCGAGCCGAGATATCGTCACGTCCTGGAAACTGGTGACGAGACGCGACGCGACGTGACACAGCACCTCGTCGCCAGTGTCGTGACCAAGGGTGTCGTTAATGTCTTTGAAGCGATCGAGATCCATAAGGAGCACCGCGACGTTGCCTTGACCGCGGTTCTCGAGTGCTTCGGAAAGCGCCGCAACGAAGGTGGTCCGGTTCGGCAATCCGGTCAGCGCATCGTGGGCAGCCTGGTATTCGCGTTCGCGCACTTCTCTGGCGACGCGTTCGACGAGTCTGCCGTTCTCTAACGCGACACCGGCGTGATTCGCGAGGGTCTCAAGCAGGCGAGCATCACTCGAATCGAACGTGCTGACCTCCCCCATCCGATCGGCCGCGAGGAGATATCCAACAACTCCCTCTTCGGCGAACAGCGGAGCGACAACGAGATCCCGCACCCCCAACGTGTTCAGTAGCTCACTCCGCTGGCCTCGCTTGGTCTGTCGCGGCGCCAGCAGCACTTCCCGTTCCTCGACAACGAGGTGGAAAAATGGCGCGTCTGGATCGCCGATAGTCGTTGCAACGGGAAATTCGCGGTCGGAGCGCATCCGAACACACGGATGGTTTTCGTCATTCGAGAGCAGCACTATTTCAGCAATCTCGCAACGTAACGCCTTGCGCGCTTGTCCGAGAATTGCACCCAACACCGATTCGGCGCGCTTCGCGCCATTCAGCGCGCGAGTGAAATCGTAGAGGAGCTGGAGGCTTGCGTAGCGCTGAACGAGTGCGCTGTATCCGCTGTATGCGACGTAGAGCACACCGACCAATGCACCGAGAAGCACGACCGACGCACCCGACTCGCGCAGGAGAAGTCCGGCTGCAAGCGCGAGGCTCGTGTTGGCAAACGCTGTTCCGCAGCCGATCAGCAGGGTCGTGATCGAGTCGGGGTCACCACCGTGCCAGCGGATGACAAGACTGACGGCACTCCATCCGATCGCGTCGGCGACGAGCACCGCGCCGAATGCTGCCAGCCAGTTCACTGGATTCGCGATATTCGGGTGCGCAATGAGGGCGTGAAAAGCAGCGAGGGCCGCAGCGGTTTCGCACGCGAACAAACAGAGATTGAACAGCACCTTGCGGGGGTTTCGCACCCGCCACAACAACACGACCAGTTCGCCAACAACGCGTCCGGCGATCAAACCGAGGGGTGATACGAAGAACAGTGCAACTGCCAACGGAATTTCGCTGAATGTAAAGACGTGCACCTCCCGATGCACTTCGACGTTCACAACGGCGACGCCCGTGATCACAAACGCGCCGGCGAAGACCCACCACGGCACGACGTTGAGATTCGCGTGCGCGTGTTGTCGGCTGATCCAAAATGAAAAGGCTCCGAAACCACATGCGAGCGCGCCAGAGAGCAACACGACCCGAGTAGGGGCGTTCTGACGCGGCGAATTTGCGCTCGCCACTGCATCTTGTGCTGTCGTGTCGGTTGTGGTCATGCCTGCCTATCGCGCCTAGGGCGATTCCGCCTCCATGGGGAATATCGGCATCGTCGTACCGCACCTGGAGTACGCAACACTGGCCACACAAGGTGACTTGAGACACCAACGGAACAACAACGTTCAACCGCAGAGCGTGAGATTCCGACAACTCCTGTAACCACCCACCATGGCAATCAGGAGCCTCACCATGCACAAATTAACCAAAATCGCCCTCGCAGCAATGCCAGCTCTCGCGCTCGCAGTGACGCATGCCCCGTCGATCCTGGGCGCCGGTGGGCTCTGGCGCTAACCCCAAGCGTCGATTCTTGGCCCAAGCCACGATGCAACGTCGTCGTCGGGCTCAGATATCAGTATGAGTGATCGCGCGGCAGCGATGAGTTCGCTGCCGCGCGGATCGCCTCGTTCGGCCAGCAGCAGTGCACATATCGCTCGGTGCATGCTCCACATATACGGAAACGATGGCCGCAAGATCTGATCCACTAGCCAGTCGGTCGCTGGTTCGGTTTCATCCGGACCCAACGCCGCGACCAACGCCCCGGGATAGAACTGGTTGTAGCGCTGGTAGGTAGACCCACTCTGCGCGAGGTAGACGTGGCGCTCCAGGAGTAGCCGATCCGCTTCGCCGCGGTCGCCCCGGATGAACGCGAGCAATGCCAATTCGTTTGCGATCGCAAGCCTCGGTGCGTCAACGTCGGGCACAATACGAGCGCCGCGGAGCGCGCACGCAGCACAAATCATTATTGGCTGACCCATTTGATGAGCAACGAGCGACGGCAGCATGCGGTCGGCGTCAAGAACGCGGCCAAACCATAGGTTGACTGCAACATTTTCTTGATGCACGTCCGCAAGCCAATCGCTCGCGCCAACCGACAACATCCGGAGTTCTTTGAGCAACTGCTCGTCTGGTCCCTGCATTGCGAGACCGACGACGCAACGGAGGGCATTCGCCTCGGTCATCGTTTGATACTCGGATGCGGTATTGACAACGAGATCGATGAGTTCGATGACGCGGTGCGGTCTCCCAACATCGAACGTCATCGCGGCGAGAACGTTCGCCAGGCGCGCCGCAAGAGCGTCGTAGCCCATCGAACGTGTGGAATCGAGTGCTTGTTCCAATAGGTCGATTGCAGTCCATGGATCAACGAGCGAAATCAATTCCGCAATCTCCAGCGCGGCATCGGCGAATGCGCGCGCGTCGCCAGATGCTCGGAGCGAAACGAGCGCGAGTTGTGCTTCCGCGATCGCGTCGGGCATATCACCACCGGAACGCATGGCGTTGTTTGCTCTCACAAACGCGCGTTGCGCACGCAGACGCGCAACATAGGCGCGTTCTCCTCGCCGCTCTGCCCCCTCGAGCGCACGATCGCACGTCTCCAGAGCCGCGTCGTAGTTGTGTGAGCGCACAAGCGTGTCGACGTAGGTGCTCGAGACTTGGTCGCGCCATAAGGAATCTGGGAGGCGCGCCATCGCCGTGCGACCCGCGACTTCAGCCGCTGCAAGTTCTCCCGTCGCCAGATGGGCTTCGGCGCTGATGGTCAAAGCCCGCGTGCCGATGTCGTCGTCTCGGGATGCCCAGAGATCGGCAAGCCGAGCACTCTCGCCATATTCGCCGCGACGAAGCAGCAGTTCTGCGCGCAATGTGTCGGTCGTGCCTGGAACTGGCTCGAGTGCAGTTTGTTGGAGTAGCGCCGTCCATCGCTCTGCGTTCACGAGGGCGAAACGATCAAGCGCGCTGCGTCCGGCGCGCGCCGCAGCGCTTGCCACGAAAGGAGTTGCGCCGCTTCCAGTTTCGAACGCGACCTCCGCGTGGTACGCGACTGTCTCTACGTCCACTTCTGCTGCGTCGAGTTTCGTCGCGACGTCGAGATGCGCTCGGCCACGTGTCGTTCGGTCGAGTCGAGCGTAGGCAACCTCGCGCAAGAGCGGATGCACCCACGTTGCTTCCGTCGATCCAGCCACCGTCGAAGCAATCCGCAGTCGCACCATTCCAGCGCGACACAACGTCGCGACCGAACCGGTGACCTCCAAGGTTTCCGGCCAAAACACCTCGCCGCAGGTCGACACGCAGGCCAGGTCGGCATGTGCTCTCGCGTCGAGGCGATCCAGGCGCGCGCCGATGAGCGCCCGCACGTCTGCATCAACAAGTTCGCCCCGATCGCCGACTCCACCGGTTGCAAACGCATGCGCAAGTTCACGGGCAAGCATGGGGTTTCCGCCGGCGAGCCCGACAGCCTGCTCGCCTCCTAATTCCTTGATCACGTCGCTCGGCAACGGCCCGAGCGCGATCGTTCGCACATCAAGGTCGTCGGCGTCGATCGCTCCCGAACGCGAGCCCAACCACAGCACGCCTTGTACCCCTTTGTGAAATGCGAGGCGGCCGAGCACTTCGATGAGGTCGTGTGTCGCATGGTGGAGATCGTCGATGATCGCAGCAGGCTTGCCGCAGTGCGCGAGCAGGTTCGCGAGCGCCTCGGCGATCGCGGCGCTATCCGCATTGGTGGTCGCGCCAATTGCGAGACCCGTGGCATGCAACAGGACTGAGGCATGGTGTTCCCCAACGAGAGATTCGATCCGCACGGCATCGCCTATCCGTCGCACCCACGGCGCCAACGCTCGAACATCACCGACAGCTTCGCTGCACGCAGCATGCAGCACAACCGCTCCATGATCCGCGACGCGTCTGGCTGCCAGGTCGAGGAGCCATGATTTTCCGGCACCAGGAGGAGCGGTGAGCAATGTGGCGCGCAATTCTTCGGCGGCGACCGATGCATCGAATTCGTCGACGAGTCGGGCGAGCTCGAGTTCGCGACCGTGACGAAGCGTCGCGTCGCCATCCTGTGTGAGGTCCACAACGTCGGGCCAGATCTCGTCGGTGAGGATCGGCGCAGGCACCGATGGAATCGGACAAGCTCCTGCGAGATCGCGCAACCGCGCGCCCAGGTCGCTCGCCGTCGGGCGCCGATCGGGATCGCTACTCAGACACGACCGAACCAATCCACGAATCGAGATGGGTGCCGCGTCGGCGTCGGCAACACCAGTGACCGCCTCAACCAACACAACGCCAAGTGAGTAGACATCCGCGGCACCCGAGATGCTGAGTTCCGGCGCGGCGTATCGCGGCGTCGCAACTAACGCCGCCGCACCATCAAGCCAGCCGTCCGATGTTGTGCCATCGAGCGCGACAGCGCCAAAATCGATCAGCACTACTCCATCGGAGGCGACCACAATGTTCGATGGTTTGACGTCTCGGTGGATGACACCTTGCTCATGGATAGCGGCGAGCGCCTCGGCGATCGGCGCAAGAATTGCCGCAGCAACTTGCACGGCCAACAAGCCATCGTCGAGCAGCGCCGCGAGCGTCGCGCCATCGCGCAATGTGGTTGCCAAATAGGGTTCGCCCTCGGCATCGTCAGCAGCCAAGAGACCAATGACGTGAGGGTGGTGGATGCGCCGTAGTGCGGCGGCCTCGCGAGCCATGCGCGCGACCGCGAAGACATCGTTGGGGTCACGCAGCACTTTCAACGCGACGATGATGCCGTCGCCGGACGCCCGCCAAACCTCAGTGTCTTCGCCGCCTCCGAGCCGAGACTCCAACCGGAACGGCCCGATCGCAACACCGGCAGTAGGCGCCAACCCAGTACGCACCTGCACAGTCTCGCGCAGTGGTATGGCGGTGCACTAGATATCGAGGAAGCGCACGTCTTTGGCGTTGCGTTGGATCCATTGCCGGCGCGCTTCCACATCGTCGCCCATCAAGACGCCAAGAATCTCGTCGCAGATGGCGGCCTGATCGATGTTGATTTGCACCAGTGTGCGAGTTGCTGGATTCATACAGGTCTCGCGCAACTCGGGATAGTCCATTTCGCCGAGCCCCTTGAATCGAGCGAACGCCAACTGTTTCTTCGGATGTTCATCGATGACGCGCGACCGGCCGGCATCGTCGGGGATGTATTCCTTCTTCCCGCCGATCTCCACCGAATACAAGGGTGGCTGTGCGACAAAAAGTCGGCCGGCCTCCACGAGCGGGAACATCTGGCGATAGAACAACGTGATCAACAGCGTGCGAATGTGGCCGCCGTCGACATCGGCATCGCTCATGATGATGATCTTGTCGTAACGAACCTTCGCGATATCGAAGTCGTTGCCGATGCCGCCACCGATCGCAGCGACAAGCGATTGAATTTCGGCGTTCGCGAGAATCTTGTCGAGGGAGGCCCGCTCGACGTTGAGCACCTTGCCGCGCAATGGGAGTATCGCCTGTGTCTTGGGATCGCGCGCGTCGCGTGCCGAACCGCCGGCCGAATTTCCTTCAACGATGAAGAGTTCGGTTCCGCTGCTGCCGCGCTGCGAACAATCAGCGAGCTTGTCTGGCATCCCTACGCCCTCAAGGGCGCTCTTGCGGCGGGTGAGATCCTTGGCTGCCTTCGCAGCGTTGCGAGCGCGCGCGGCGGTTGACGCCTTCGCCACGATCGACTTCGCCGGATTGGGGTGTTCTTCGAGCCAACGACCGAACCGTTCGTTCGTCAATCGTTCCACCATCGAACGAATTTCGGTATTGCCCAACTTGGTTTTCGTTTGACCTTCGAACTGCGGCTCACTGAGTCGAACGCTCACAATCGCCGCGAGGCCCTCCCGCACGTCGTCGCCCTGGAGCGAGGCATCTTTGCCCTTCAGGAGGCTGCGTTCTTTGGCATACTTGTTTGTTGCGTTCGTGAGCGCACGCTTGAATCCTTCCGCATGCATCCCACCTTCGGTAGTAGAGATGCCGTTCGCGAAGGTATGGAGGCCCTCGTAATATCCCGTGTTCCATTGCCACGCGACCTCAACTTCACCTTCCGGTTCGACCGCCGAGAAGTAGCCGACATCTTTGAACAGTGGTTCTTTGCTGTGGTTGAGGTGCTTGACGAAGTCGGAAATCCCACCGTCGAAACAGTACGTGACTTCTTGTTTGTGCAAGGGTCGTTCGTCGAAGAACGCAATTGATACCCCGCGGTTCAAAAATGCCATTACTTGTAGGCGTTCTAAAACGGTCGCTGCACGAAACTCGATTTCTTCGAAGACAGCAGGGTCTGGCCAAAACGTGATCGTGGTGCCGTTGCCCGCTCGCCCAGCCTTGCCGACATTTTTCAACTGTCCCTGCGGTACACCTGGGAGTATTTTGTCGCCCTTGGTGACGGCTGCGTAGCTCTGGCGATACACGTTGCCTTCGCGGCGCACCTCGAGATCGAGACGTTTCGACAGCGCATTCACCACGCTCACCCCAACGCCGTGCAGGCCGCCGCTGACCTTGTAACCGCCCCCGCCGAACTTGCCGCCCGCGTGGAGCACGGTGAGCACAATTTCCGCTGCCGATTTGCCTTTATATTGTGGGTGCTCATCGACCGGGATTCCACGGCCATTGTCGGTGACTCGACAGCCGCCATCGGCGAGCAGTGCAACTTCAATTCGGGAGGCGTGACCGGCCATCGCTTCATCGATCGAGTTATCGACGACCTCCCAGACGAGGTGATGCAGACCGAGGCTCCCGGTCGAGCCGATGTACATTCCTGGGCGTTTGCGCACCGGATCTAGGCCCTCGAGCACCTGGATCTGTTCGGCGTTGTAGTTCCCTTTCGCGCTAGCGGCCATGCGTCGACCTTAGAGGAAGGCAGCGACATGCTTCGTGCATTCCGACGCCATTCAGACGAGGTAGCGGCTGACCGTTTCGACAACGGCCGCCGGTTTCGCCGCTCCTTCAATCTCGATCGTCATCTTGACGACCGCCTGGACGCCACCGCTGACCTCGGTGACCTCGGTGACCTCACCAACCGCACGGACCCGAGACCCCACAAGCACCGGGTTGACGAAACGCGCCTTGTTGATCCCGTAGTTGATGCCCATTGAGATATTGCTGACATGGACAAGTCGCGCCAGCATCGGCGCACACAAACTCAACGTCAGGTAGCCATGCGCAATCGGCGCGCCGAACGGGCCAGCCGCCGCCTTCGCCTCGTCGACGTGGATCCACTGGTGATCTCCGGTTGCGTCGGCGAACAAATTGACTTGTTCCTGAGTGATCGTTTGCCACTCGGTGGGCCCAAGCTGCACACCCACCGCTGCGCTCAGCGCGGTCGGACCATCGAATGTAGTGGGGCTCATCAGACTCACACTACCGATCAGCGGAACATCTGATCACCGTCGATCTGAACCTTGCGCCAATCGTTGCATACATTGCCCAGCCATGCAGATCAATGATGCCGTAGCAGTGGTCACCGGCGGCGCCTCAGGGCTTGGCGAAGCAAGCGTTCGTCGCCTTCACGCGAATGGTTCGTCCGTGGTGATTCTCGATAAGAACGCCGACCGAGGCACAGAGATCGCCAAGGAACTCGGAACCAAAGTCGTGTTCGCCGACACCGACGTCACCTCGCAAGAATCGGTGGCTGCAGCGATCGCATTGGCGCAAGACATGGGCCCGTTGCGCATCGCCGTGAACTGCGCCGGGAGTGGGATGGCCGGACGCACGATCGGCCGCGACGGCACCCCTCACGATCTCGGGCTTTTCGAATGGACGGTGAGGCTCAATCTCATCGGGACATTTAACGTCGCGAGCCAGGCTGCTGGGGCCATGAGCAAAACGGAACCCAACGACGGCGGTGAGCGCGGTGTGATCATCAACACTGCCTCGATCGCGGCGTTCGACGGTCAGATCGGTCAGGTTGCATATTCAGCGACGAAAGGCGCAGTCGTCGGGATGACATTGCCGATGGCCCGCGACCTTGCAGTCAGCGGCATCAGAGTCATGACAATCGCTCCTGGCAGTTTTGCAACGCCAATCTTCGGTGGCGCTCCGCAAGCGATGCAAGATGCACTTGCATCAATCGTGCCGTTCCCGCACAGAATGGGAATTCCCGACGAGTTCGCACAGCTCGTGCAGCAAATCGTTGAGAACCCGTACCTCAACGGCGAGGTCATCCGCATCGACGGCGCGGTGCGTTTCCCCCCGAAGTAGTCCTGGTCAGCGAACGAGACTCATCCCGTTGTCGCGCATGATCAGCTTGATCTCAGCTTCGGAGAAGCCGCCAAGATCATTGATGAACGCGCAAGGATCGGCGAGTCCTTCGGCATGCGGATAGTCGCTGCCGAACAGCATGCGATTCGCTCCGTGCAACTCGCGCAGCATCGGGAGGTCGTCTTCGTAGTACGGCGAGATCCAGAGCTGATTGCGTAGTTGTTCGATTGGGTCGCCTTCGAACGCAGTTGGCCGCTGTGCGTACGTCTTTTTGAAATACCGGTAGAGATCCCCTACCCAATCGGAACCAGCTTCGATCGTTGCCACACGTAGCTTCGGGTTCCGAGCAAAGACACCGTCGCACACGAGCGCACCGATGGTGTCATGAATGGGGCGGTGCCCCGTGAGCAAGCCGCGAATTGGATTCACCCTGAACGATTCCATTTCCCCACCGGAACCGAAGTCTTCTGCATAGCGGTTGTAGCCAGCATCGCCCGAGTGGTACGTCGCGACGATCCCAGCTTCGGCAATACGCGCCCAAAAGCCGTCGTACATTCGATCTCCCGGCGAACGCGAAAAACCGGGGCCGCGAACAGGACCTGGACGCATCACGATCACACGCGCACCGCGTGCGAGCACCCACTCCAATTCCTGCGAAGCACGCGCCGGGTCTTGCAGGTTGAGATAGGGCGCTGGATACAAACGGTCGCGGTAGTTAAACGTCCAATCGTCATGCATCCATTCATTGAACGCATGGAACGCCACATGGGCGGCCTCGGCGTCGCCTACCAGCGCTTCCTCCATCCCGACACCGAGCGTCGGAAATACGAACGCCGCCTCGATGTGCTGCGCGTCGAGTAGCGGAACCCGGGCTGCGGGGTCGCGGTAACCAGGGTGAATTGCTTCGAGTTCGCCGAACGCCGCACGGATGTCGTCGCCGGCGCGTTTGCCCCGGAAATAATCGTCGAGTGCACCAGGACGCGCGACGGGGTCGAACAGCGGATTCGGAATGAAACGGTTGACTCTGCCCGCGACGAGCAGCCGCTGTTTGCCATCGATCTGCGCCCATTGCATGGTGCGCTTTTCCCAGCCCTTCGGCGTGTGACGCGTGAACGCGTCCGGGGCCTCGTAGTAATGGTGATCAGCATCGAAGGTTCGGAAGCCAACGTCGGTATACATCGGTTGCGCCATGCTGGTCAGGCTACTTGTCGGCCAGATCGCCAGACGGTGACGGCGATTCAATCAACTCGAGCACTTCATGGTCGGGGCCACGAAAACAAACAAATCTCAGAGTCGGCAGGCCCGGGCCCATTGCCATTTCCGCTGGGGGGCTCAGACACTCGATGCCAAGGGCTGCGAGCTCGACGATTGCAGCGTCGAGATTCGGCACAAGCATCGCGACACGCCATGCACCAAGTTCGTTGGCGTCACGAGGCGCCGCGGCGATCGTTTTCGGTGTTCGAAATTCCGCGAGCAAGATCGACACGGAACCGCGGCCAGGAGCCCCAACGAGAATTTCTTGCATTTCGACCGGGCCGTCGATATTGAGATGATCACCCGTCTCACGCGATGCGTCCACATCGAGCAGCTTTGTAAAACCCAACGACTCATAAAACGCCAGCGATCGGCTGATATCCCGGCAGGTAATTCCAACGAACGCGAGCCGAGGACCGATTCCGCCGTGGATCAATTCCACGGCCACACCGTCAGGGTCGGTGACGAAACACAAACGCAACGCTGTTTCGCCCCCTGTATCGAACACGTCGCTCCATGCAGTTCCACCGTGAGCGGTCGCGGCCGCTCGCGCGGCATCGACGTCGGGAACCAATAACCCGACCCGCTGCCAACCGGCTTCATAGAGATGCACTGGTGGCGCCCCAGTCGGTGTCGGGATGCGCCATTCCAAGAGATCAATCGCTCCCCCAGCGAAACCGTTGTCGCCGGTCATGATCCACGCATCCCACTGCGCCGCGGCCAACCCGAACGCGTCACCCGGTTGGACTCCAGCCGGGGTGGTATGCGAGCTCGGCGTCAAGCCCAAACCGTCACCGTAGAACCGCAGCGATCGATCAAGGTTCGAACAATTTACGTTGACATGGAAGATCGTTGCACCATCGAGGACCATGGCGCGATCCTTGCACACCTAAGGTGAGCCAGGTTCAGATCAAGCACTGCGCGAAGGAGCATCGGTTCATGGTGTTGGAACGGTTTCGAGTCGACAACAAGGTAGCCATCGTCACAGGAGCGGGCCGCGGAATAGGCGCCGCAAGCGCGCTCGCACTCGCCGAAGCTGGCGCCGATATCGTGCTCGCAGCGCGCACGAAGGAACAGCTCGAGGTGGTCGCCGAACAGGTTCGGGCCATGGGACGCGCCGCGTTGGTTGTTCCTACCGATGTGGATGTCGATGGCGCCCTCGACGCGCTCGTCAATTCCACGATCGAAGAATTTGGCGGAGTCGACATCGTCGTGAACAATGCTGGTGGAACTGCACCGCGACCATTTATGCAAACGAGTAAGGGTTACATCGAACGTTCCTTCCATTTCAACGTGCTCACCGCGTTTGAGCTGAGCAAAGCCGCTGTTCCTCACATGCTGGAGCGCGGCGGTGGCTCGATCGTCAACATTTCATCGGCGATCGGACGTTTGCGCGACCGCGGGTTCATCGCGTACGGCACAGCGAAAGGTGCGTTGACGCACATGACTCGTCTGATGGCTGCCGACCTCGCACCGAAAATCCGGGTCAACGGCATCGCTGTCGGTTCTACCGCCACCAGCGCGTTGGAGACCGTGCTCACCAACGACGCGCTGCGCAACGAGATGATCGACGGTACGCCGCTGAAACGACTTGGGGAACCAGAAGACATCGCGATCGGCGTGCTCTACCTTGCCTCACCCGCCGGTGGATTTGTCACCGGCAAGATCCTCGAGATCGACGGTGGGCTCGAAGAAGCAAACCTCGCCTTGAACCTTGCCGACCTGTAGCGACGATATGCAGCGACGTCTGTTCCTGACAGCCGTATGTGTGGTGCTGTTCGGCGCTTGCGCAAGCGGCACCACGCACGCTTCGCCAGCATCGGTCACACATCCGCTCGCGACCACTCGTTCGTCACGTTCCTCAGCCGCCACGACATCGATAGCCAGTCAGACGACATCGGCCTCGCGATTGAACACGACAACCAGCACGACACCTCGGAGCGCCACAACGTCGGCGCCGGCCACGCCGTCGACAGTGCGCGCCGCAACTACGCAAACAACTACTGGCGTTGTTGGTGGAACATTGCACGGAACGCTCAAAGGTCGGGTCATCACCATCGACCCTGGTCACAATGGAGCGAATCCGCAACATACCGTCGACATCAACAAACTGGTCGATATTGGAACCGGACTCAAAGCATGCAACACGGTCGGTACGGCAACGAACGACGGCTACCCAGAACACGCATTCAACTGGGACGTCGGCATCCGGGTCGCCGCGAAACTCCGTTCGCTCGGAGCGATCGTGGTGATGACCCATCCCAACGACAGCGGTTGGGGTCCGTGCATTACGCAACGGGCCGCCATTGCGAACAACGCGCACAGCGCCGCAGCCGTGTCGATCCACGCCGACGGCGGACCCCCGAATGGACGCGGTTTTCATGTCATCGAGCCTTCGTTGTTGCCGGGTCTCACCGACGACATCTTTGGAGCGTCCGCTCGCCTCGGCGCCGCACTGCGAAACTCGGTCGCCGCGAACACTGTGATGCCAACGTCGACGTACGCAGGGTCGCGCGGCATCGTCGTCAGCGGGATCTATGGTGGCCTCAACCGGGCCAACGTCCCCGCCGTGTTCATTGAATGCGCAAACATGCGCAATGCCAGCGACGCAGTCCTGGTGAAAAGTTCGACATTTCGCGACCAACTCGCATCAGCTATCGCTCGTGGAATTCAACAATTTGTCCTGCAGGGCGGCTGAGTACTCGCCCGATCGGCGCTCCCGAACGCATTGGACGCAAGCATTGGACAGGTGACTGTGACCGCGGTCTACGCTCCGCGCAATGCGCACAAAACGGCTCACACGGGTATTCGGGCTCAGGGTATTCGGGCTCGCAGCGAGCGCCATCACGCTTGCGGCGTGTGTGAGCCCCACGCCGCCACCTGGTACAGCATTGCAACACCTCCAACTGGTGACGGGCACTACCAACATCAACGGCTCGGTCAACATCACCGTCAAGGTGACTGGGATGGCCGGGGCGACCGTGGAGCTTGCCGTCGACGACCCGTTCGCCGTCCGGATGACCGACTCGGTCGCGCCATACAAATTCCTCGTTCCGCCAGGACAACATCACCTATATGCGAGCGCCTCCAACAAAAGCGGCGTGGCTGCGATGGATGAATGGAACTTTCCCGTTTCGACCTCGCCGTGCGGCCGCAAGGCGTTCGGATCGATCGCGGGCTATAACCATGTCGTGGTCATCGTGATGGAAAATAAGTTCTACTCATCGGTCATTGGTGATCCGACCGCGCCATTCCTCACAAATCTCGCGGCCGAATGTGGCACTGCAACGAACTACTCCCAGGCGTCATCGCCATCTCGACCCAATTACATCGCGATGACGAGCGGCGATGTGCAGGGGTGCGCAGGCTCGAACGCCGACGCGCCCGATTGTCAGACAACAGCCGACAACGTGTTTCGACAGGTGATCGAAGCTGGCGGAACGGCGAAGTCGTACATCGAAGGCATGACGAGCAATTGTCAATATGTGTCGAACGGCGAATACGCAACGAAACACAATCCATGGCCGTACTACATCGGCCCAAACGATCAGCAGTACTGCCAGAACTTTGATATCCCGCTTGGATCATCAACATCGGGAGCATTCGTGAACGACATCAACGCGGGCACGCTTCCCACGTTCGCGTACGCCGTACCTGATCTCTGTAACGACTCACACGACTGTGCGGTTGCCACCGGCGACGCATGGCTCCAGACGGTGGTGTCGAAGATTCTCAACGGACCCAACTATCGCGCCGGTGACACGGCAGTCGTGATCACCTACGACGAGTACACCCCACTTCCCAACGTATGGATCTCGCCTTCGGCAACGCCAGGAGCAGTCTTTGCCGGCCCGATGAGTCACTACGGCGTGTTGCGTACCGCCGAAGAATGGTTGCGCTTACCGCTCCTCGGCCAAGCAGCGACCGCTCCGAGTATGCGCGGCCCGCTCAATATCTGACAGTGTGGGAGCCATGACAAGCGATCAGGCCGCCAGCAACCGCCAGCTCATCGAACGTTTCTGGGAAACGCTCTATTCGCGGCGCGATTTTGACGCTATCGGGGCGTACTTCACCGACAGCGGCGAGTACACCGATGTCTTTTCTCCGGGAGGCGATGATGACGTTGCCCGCGGACCCGCACAAATTGCTGCGCGCCTGCGGCTCGGCCTCGAACCGCTC
Organism: Acidimicrobiia bacterium; assembly: GCA_038228615.1. Classification (GTDB taxonomy): domain Bacteria; phylum Actinomycetota; class Acidimicrobiia; order IMCC26256; family PALSA-610; genus F1-120-MAGs023. Next base: position 20,841 of record JBBRPC010000026.1, read on the forward strand.
GCCGGGATCTATCACCACCCGAGACACATGATCGCCGAAGGCGACGTTGTCATGACGGAGCACGCAGAAGAATGGCACTGGCCGACCGGTGAGCAGGTCATCATCAAGTTCGTGAGCGTTCATCACATCGTCGACGGCAAGATCGTACGGTGGCACGACTATCCAGACCTCCAAAAACTGCTCTCCGCGGCTCCGCAATGGTGGATGGAACACATCATGCAGGGCTACTCCCGTGACTGACGTCGAACCTGCAGTCATATACGAGCGAGATCATCACGTCGCCACGATCACCTACAACCGACCGCACAAACTCAATGCCATCAACGCAGCGATGCGTGCAGAACTCAATGTTGCGTGGCAATCCTTCCTCGCCGACGAAGACGCTTGGGTCGCGATTCTTACTGGCGCAGGCAAGGCCTTCTGCGTTGGTGCCGACCTCAACGAAGGCGGCAGCATCGGAAAGTTCCCCGGCACGTTCTTCGAGATGCCCACCATCAATAGCTTCGAGTCCGGCCTTGAGGTGTGGAAACCAACAATCGCCGCGGTCGGGGGCTATTGCCTTGGCTACGGTCTCACCGCGGTCTCGGCCTGCGATTTCGTCATTGCCGCAGACGATGCGGAGTTTGGAATGCCAGAAGTTCGCATCGGCACACCCACAATCGTTGGCGCAATTCGGCTGCCGCGACGGATACCCAATTTTCAGCATGCGCTCGAACTGCTGCTCACAGGCGATCGCATCTCCGCCGAGCGCGCTGTCGAGATAGGCCTCGCATCGCGGGTGGTGCCCCGTGCTGATTTGCTCACCGCAGCTCGGGCGCTTGCGGATCGCCTCTGTCAGGGAGCCCCGCTCGCGGTGCGCGCCGTCAAGGAAATGGCCTACCGCGGTCAAGAATTGCCGTGGACCGATGCGGTGCGTTTTGGCGAGACGTTGCGACGCTTCGTTGCCAACACCGACGATGCGCGCGAAGGTATGCACGCATTCGCCGAGGGTCGCCAGCCAAGCTGGCACGGCCGCTAGTCGCTGACGGTTCACGGTGCCCGAGCTCCCTGAAGTCGAGACGATTCGGCGGGCGCTCGCGCCCCGAGTGATCGCACGTTCGATTCTCGATGCTGGCGCGTTCGCGTCGGCGAAGTTCAGCGATGCTCCATTCGCAATCGGCGCGACGATCGAACAGGTCGACCGACGTGGCAAGTATCTACTCATTGCGCTCGACAACGGTTACGACCTCATCATCCACCTCGGGATGACAGGCCAACTCCGTACCGTCGACCAGCGCAGTGTCGACGACAAGTTTCTGCGTGCATGGTGGACGCTCGACGATCAAACAGTGCTCGAGCTTTCGGACGTTCGGCGTTTTGGACGCGTCGCGGTGGTTCCGAACGGCAAGTACGCGACCCTGCCGACTTTGCACAACCTGGGCCCTGAGCCACTGACGAACGATTTTGACCCGGTCATGTTCCATCGCGCGTTGAATCGTTCGAACCGAGCAGTCAAGACCCAACTCCTGTCGCAGCGGCCGGTCGCTGGAGTTGGCAACATTTACGCCGACGAAGCATGTTGGTTGGCGCGCGTGCGGCCGTCGGCTAGATCGATCACCAAACCGGGAGCGATCCGACTCCACGGGGCAATACGTGAGGTGCTCACGGCGGCCATCGAGCGCAACGGCACGACGCTTCGCGACTACCGAACCTTCGACGGAAACGACGGCGATAACCAACATCATCTTCAGTGCTACGGCAGGGCAGGGGAACCATGCCAGCGGTGTGGCGCGCCATTGCGTCGAACCATCATCGACGCGCGCAGTACCACGTTCTGTCCAACCTGTCAGCGTGCCTAACCACCTGAGGTTCCCTGGCGCGAGGTCTTAGTTGTCGTTTGGGTCGTCCGGGAAGGTCGCAACCCAAGCCAACGTGCCGCGCTGTCGTCGCAACACTCGCGACCACAACGCCTCAGGATCATTGCTGAGCGCGTCCCTCGGTTCCGCCTCGCACACGAACCAAGCTTGCTCGCGCAATTCCTGTTCCAGCTGTCCGGTCGACCACCCGGCATACCCAACGAACAGGCGCGCCGTCGCGACTCCCTCATCGAAATCAAACGGGTCGCGTTCCAGATCCGCCATGCCAAGGCGGCCGATGATCGGCGACCACGACTCGCCAGCGACTTCAGGGTCGGTCACCAACGCCAAGCAGAACGCGGCCTCCGGTTGGACCGGGCCGCCTCCGAACACGACCAACGGCTCAGATGCAACAGCAGCCCACGGCTCAAGTGCATCGAGCACAGGAATGGCGGTTGGGCGATTCAACACGACCCCAAGCGCGCCATCGTCGCTATGGTCGAGCATCAGCACGACGGTTCGGTCAAAATGAGGATCAGTGAGCATCGGCGCTGCAACCAGCAACCGACCCCTGAGTTCACCCGCCATCCACATCCCTGCACGCTACCGACCGCGTACCCTGTTGTCTGCGGGCACTTTCGCCCGCCGTCGGCATCCAACTTCCTCGACAGATCCGAATAGGAGCGCGGGCGCCAAAATTGGCGCGAGTCTCGTAACGTTGGAACATACGAACAACACTGTCGTGCATCACTAGCGTTCAGACAGTCGTCCTGGAGCTTCCTACCTGCGAGGTGTCGAAACGGTGCAAAGCGGCGTCGGCCAACAGATGATCTGCGAGTTTTGGGGTGCGACCGACCTCGACAGCGTTGAGGTCACCGAGAAGGCCCTGCGAGATGCCGTGCGGGCTGGCGGCGCGACTCTTGTAGAAATCTTTGTCCACCGGTTTTCGCCCTACGGAATCTCCGGTATCGCCGTCATCGCCGAAAGCCATCTCGCAGTGCATACCTGGCCTGAGCTGGGATATTGCGCCGCCGACTTCTTTACGTGCGGTGACTCGATCGATATGAACGCAATCGTGCGGACGCTGCGCGATGCATATAGCGCCGAACGCGCCGACGTGAGAACGCTCGCCCGAGGAGTTCCTCCTGTCGACTACGAACGCGCTTCGTTCCGCGACACTGTTGCCGGTCGCCCATCGATCGCCTTTGGTATCGACACAATCCTCGAACATCGACGCACTCGTCATCAAGAACTCTTGCTCTTCGAATCGGATTCGGCTGGCCGGGTCCTTGCACTCGACGGGGCAGTACGCACCACGAGCCTCGACGCATCGCCGTACTACGAGACGCTTGTGCACCCAGCACTGTTCGCACACCCGCATCCGCTCAAGGTCGCGATTGTCGGCGGTGTCGATCTGCACACGCTGACAGAAGTACTTCAGCACGATATTCGACATGTGGATTTCATTGAAGCCGACGAAGAAGCCGCGCGAATCGCCGAAAAGTACTACGACGAGGTGCGCGGCAGCATCGACGACCCACGCGTGACGATGCGCAGCGGCGACGCGCTCACGGCGCTCCGTTCGTGTTCCGATATCGACGTGGCGTTCGTCGACCCTGCCGACCGCGTTGGCACAACAACGAACGAGGAGCTCCATGCGTTGCTCGACGCGCTCGATGAGGCGCTCGCTCCGGATGCAATGGTCGTGCTACCGGGTGGGGCGGCGCAACACGACAACGCGAGGTTGCAGCAGCTCGTCATCGAGCTCCAACGCCGATTCGCGCATGTAGAGCTTCTCTGGACTGCTGCGGCGACAACCCCAGGATCGCTCACGACCTTCGTGTGCGCGAGCCAAGTCCATAATCCTCGCGAGGTGCGGCGCGCAACCAACAATGTTCGTACCGAGTGGTACGACACAGACATGCACGATTGGTCGTTCCTCCCTGCACCATTGCGTCGTCGACTTTTCATCTAGTAGCCCCACGATGAAATCGGCGCCGTTCACTTACCACGCGCCGACGAAGGTGTCGGAGGCGTTAGCGCTGCTCACAGAGTTCGGCGACGAGGCGAAGATACTCGCTGGCGGCCAAAGCCTGTTGCCGATGTTGGCAATGCGCATCACCGGTTTTGGGCATTTGATCGATCTCAACGACGTTGCCGAGCTGCATGGAATCGAAACGACCAACAGTGTGCTCACGATCGGGGCAATGACGCGCCAAAGCGCGCTCACGCGCGATACACAGGTCGCAGAGGTGGCGCCGCTGTTGCGCGCAGCCGCGCCCCTCATCGGACACTTTCAGATCCGCAATCGAGGCACGGTCGGCGGTTCACTCGCGCACGCCGACCCCGCGTCAGAGCTACCCGCCGTCGCGCTTGCGCTCAAGGCACAGTTTGAAGTTCGACGGTGCGACGGAACACAACGGATTATCGACGCAAAGGATTTCTTTTTGGGATTGTGGACAACGGCGCTGACCGACGATGAGATACTCCTCGCAGTGCACTTCCCGTTCGCCCATCAAGGCGATGCCACGCATCGTGGCTACGCCATCAACGAGGTCGCGCGACGTCATGGCGATTTCGCGCTTGCCGGAGCGGTCGTGCACCTTGGCATCGATGCCGCCGACCGAATCAGCGACGCCGAGATCTCCTTGTTCGGGGTCGCAGATACTCCTGTCCGTGCGGCTCGCTCGAGTGCGGAATTGACAGGTCTGCATCCTGGCGAGGTAGACGCTGCCGCGATCGCGGCGCTGGCGATGGAAGTCGTCGACGCACAGAGCGACCTGCATGCAACCGCGAAACAGCGGGAGCGCATCGCCATGCACATGTGCGAGCAAGCGATCACACGAGCATTGGGCGAGGCGCGCAATGCATGAAATTCGTTCGAACGTCAACAATGAGACCCGAACGAGTTTCGTCGAGTCACGAACGACCCTGGCCGACTACCTCCGAGAGGACCTTGGCCTCACCGGCACCCATCTCGGCTGCGAACACGGCGTGTGTGGCGCGTGCACGGTGCTTTTCGACGGTGATGCTGTCCGGAGCTGTTTGGTCTTGGCAGTCCAATGCAGCGGACACGATGTCACAACTATCGAAGGAATCGAACCTCAGCCAGGACAACTCGGCGTCGTGCAACAAGCATTCATGGATCACCACGGTTTGCAGTGCGGGTTCTGCACTCCAGGTTTTGTCATCACCACCGTTGCATTGTTGCGCGACAATCCTGCAGCCTCCGACGACGAGATCCGAACTGCCCTGAGCGGAAACTTGTGTCGCTGCACCGGATATCAAGGCATTGTCGTAGCGGTTCAACACGCACGCGCAGCG